>PCCT01000114.1 GCA_002731985.1 Nitrospinota bacterium | reverse complement strand
GCAGGCTTTCTTCTCGAAGACGCAGATGGAACTCTTGAAAATCTTCTGGCGAAAATTCTTCCCTAGAAATATCCCGACCCATTTTCAATCATCCCCCGGAAAAATGTGCGACTAACTAATATTTCATATTAGCATTAATCTCTGGAGAAAAATTACGAAAGAAGAGTAGTGAGATTTATGGGATCGTTTTGCTTGTGATGAGGTTTTTACTCAACCTGTATTGGTGGGCGGTGGATTTGAAATCGGTCAAAGACAGTGACACCGGCTGACTGGCCTTCGCACTCCAGTGTGATTTTGTTCCACATTGGTTTGTCCGCTTTCCATCTGGGATTTTCTGAATTTGCTTGAGGGCATACTTTGTAGGTGGTAGCTCTCAAAATATCCGGTTCGATTTCCAAAATTATGAAATGGTTCATGAGCGCGCGGGTGGCCAATGCATCGAACACTTCTTTCGGTGCGGTCCGTTTTTGGTATCCTTGTAGATCGGCAAACGGTTTGAAGGTAGCGCCGCCGCCGCCTGAAATCACGTGAATCGACCCGTCTCCTTTAGAATAGTTCCCGGATGTGGATGCAACAAAGGGGAGTGTTCCGTCTTGCTCAGGAATTCCCATCGGATGAAACCGTTCATAGGAATGCTGGTTGCCAGCAAACACCAGGTCGGGTTTGAGTGTGTTGATTTGTTTCAGCACAGTATCCCGTTTTTCCAAGTACCACGCGGTGGTGATGGCAGGTTCGTGCAGAGCGATGATGACCCATAGTCCGTTGCCTTTAGCTTTTGCAATGCGGGGCGCGAGCCAAGGTGTTGGGTCCTGCCACGGATAGGTGTTGAGCACCGCAAAAAGTGTATTGCCGAGAGCCATTGTTCCTTCGTAGGGACCGGGTCCGTTAGCAGATGCCGGGAACGAATCGAATTCGTTGTCCATCCGGTCGATCTTTTCCCAGCACCCAGACCCCTTTGGCTTTTTTGCCTGCGGGGGCAGGTCGTTATCTCCGGGAACGAACAGTTTGAACTCGAACGGATCTGCCAGAGTTTCGCGGATTTCACGTACATATCGTTCCGGGCAGATTTGCGGAAACATTTTCGGCTGATAAACAAAATCTCCAAGATGCAACAGCAGATCGGGACGCTGACTCTTCAATGCCTCGGCGACGGCCAGGAAACCCGGATGATATGCCCGCTCGCCGACTCCGGTATCGCCCACCACGCCTACACGCAAGGTCTCATCATAAGTTTTGGCAGAGGGTTCCGCCGCGATACACTCCGTGATGGACAATAAAATCACGCATATAAACAGAGCCAGCTTGCTAAAGGAAGGATTCGCTGCGAGAAAATTTTTCATGGGTTCGGCCAGTTGAAATTTTCTATAAAAATTCTATTCCCAAGACTAATACCCGTGGGTGGAGATTGCAAGCTTCTCATGGATTAGGATGAAATTTTGCAATATGTTTAAAAAATCATAACATGCGACTCTGAAAATATTCTTAGGGTCTGTTATTAAGTTTGGAAAATGTTTCTGTGAAATCGCGACTTATGTTGAAAAATATTTTGCGGGCTTTATTTGGCATGTTGAATGCGGATACATGAACTGACAATAGATGGAAAAAATATTCAACAGTGAGGTGTGTCATGAACTCTTATTCCGATGTATACGACTTTGAGAAACTGAGTCCACTGCGGGAGCCACGGAAAAAACCTCAAACCGGAGAAAAAGTGTTGTTGCTGGGGACTTTAGGTTTAGTTTGCGTGGGGCCAAATACTATTCCGTTATCGCTTATTTCGATTCAGTGGATGGCTTGCGTGAGGGGGCCAATTATAAAACTCCCCCTTTTTAAAGGGGGAACATTAAATGAACCCCTCTTTTTAAAGAGGCCTGTCCAGAGCGAAGCGTGGGAGGTTAGGGGAGGTTTGTTGTGAGATTTTCTCAAGGTCACTCCGATAGTTTATCCGGCAACGTTTCGATAAACACTCTTATCTCATCACGCACACGACGGAAATGCGACAAGGCTTCTTCTTCGTTCTGCGCACCTGCGGCAAGACTCGGCGGATCATCGAATCCGACATGGACGACCTGAGTTTTGCTTGGGAAAGCAGGGCAATGCTCGTCGGCGTGACCGCATACAGTGATGACGTAATCGAAAGGAACATCCACCAAAGATCCGACTTCCTTGGATAGGTGACCAGAGATATCCACTCCCGCCTCTTTCATCACCTCAACCGCGCGTGCGTTGAGACCGTGCGCGATCATCCCCGCTGAGTAAGGTTCGATGACATTGCCCTTGAGGTGCCGCGCCCAACCCTCAGCCATCTGGCTCCGACACGAGTTACCGGTACACAGAAAAAGAATTTTCAGTTTATCTTCCATATCATTGTTTATACCCGTTTAACCGCAGAGGCTCAACAGATGCTATGTCTAACAGGGGCTAGACCTGCGCCTAGCAGTTTATTGGCTCCACGCCTAGTGGTTGATTTTCGTTTTTTATTCGCCTATGATGGGTGGCATATTTAAGACCGAATAGGGGGGATTTGTGGCATGTTTCTGACCAAACGCCAGCGTGAGATTTACCAGTATTTGAAAGAACATATTCAGAGCAAAGGTTATGCGCCGAGCATCGCCGAAATTGGCAAGCGGTTCAAACTGAGTTCGCCGGCGACAGTGCATAAGCATTTGAGTCATCTGGAAGCCAAGAAACTCATCCGTAAACATCAAAACTTGAGCCGCGCGATTGAGATTATTGATGAGAAACCAGCGGATTTTTCATCCCGAGAGTACGCAGTGCTCGGTCACATCGTCGCGGGTAAACCGATTGAGGCTATGGAAAATCGCGAGGTGATGTCTTTTTTGCCGGACCCGGATGATAAAAATATTTTCGTCCTTCGGGTGAAGGGAAACTCGATGATCGAGGATCATATCAAGGATGGTGATTATGTAATCGTGGAGAAAAGGGATTCGGCAAACAACGGGGAAACGGTGGTTGCGTTGCTGGACAATGACCGGGCGACTTTGAAAAGGTTTTACAAGGAAGCGGATGGTGTGCGCCTGCAACCAGCCAATCCGGAGATGGATCCCATTTTTGTGAAGCAGGGAGATTTTAAAATCCAGGGCGTAGTCATAGGCGTTATGCGAAAATTCCACTAGGCGTGGGGCCAATAAACTGCTCTGGTCGGTGGGAAAAGTAGCTATTGTGGGTTTTGATTTTCTTTGCGTACTCTGCGTCTTTGTGGTCAAAGTCTTTTCTCTGTGGGTGAATGAATTGAGAAATATTTTACATGTAGACATGGACGCGTTTTTCGTGTCGGTGGAGGAGGTGCTTGATCCGTCACTGCGTGGCAAGCCGGTGATTGTGGGTGGTGACCCGAACGGACGCGGTGTGGTGGCAGCGGCTTCTTACGTGGCGCGCAAGTATGGCATCCATTCGGCGATGCCTCTGGGCCGGGCACGACGGTTGTGTCCATCTGCCATTTTCTTGCGCGGATCACACAGGCGTTACGCGGAGTTCTCGCGCCGTATTTTCGATGTGTTGCGGAGTTACTCGCCCTTGGTCGAGCCGATGTCGCTCGACGAAGCGTTCGTTGACCTGAGCGGATGCCTGCGACTGCACGGGCCTTTGCTGGACACGGCTCAGCAGATTCGTGACAGCATTCGCGAACAGGTGGGGATCAACGCTTCGATTGGAATCGCATCCAACAAGCTGGTGGCCAAGGTGGCTTCCGCAGGAGTTAAGCCGAACGGCATGTTGTGGATCGTCCCGGGAATGGAGCGCAGGTTTCTCGCGCCGCTGGGGGTGGAACGTATTCCTGGGATCGGACCTAAAAGTGCGGCGGAACTGAAGCGCATGGGTGTTCGCACTGTCGCGCAATTGGCAGACCTTCCTTTGGAATGGCTAGAGCAGGCTTATGGCAAGTGGGGGACTGCGTTGTACTTCAAGGCGCGTGGCGTTTGCGAACGTCTGGTTGTCGCGGAGGAAGAGGACAGTCGATCCATCAGCCGGGAAACTACTCTGGAAGAAGACTCTTTTGATCCGCAGTTTCTTGAATCTATCCTCAGTTACCTCGTTGAGAAATCGGCGGGCCAGTTGCGCGGGGAAAATCTTTATACACGCTCAGTGACTCTCAAGTTGCGGTATTCAGACTTTAAAACTGTGACACGGTGTCATACACTGCGCGAGTCCACAGACGATGATGGAATTGTTTTTCATGCGGTAAGCAGTTTGTTCAGAAAACTGTTCACCCGCCGGACTCGTGTGCGTTTGATCGGCGTTTCCCTGTCGTCGCTGAGTCGCAGCAGATTTCAGCAGTCGGACCTGTTCGCGCCGGCAGAGCCCGAACGGCGCGACCGTTTGTTTCGGGGCATAGACCGCATTCGCGGTAAATACGGATTCCATTCCATTCTCAAAGCCGGGAGTATTTTCAACGAAGATGATAAATAATTTTTGAAATAGGTGATCTACTTAAATGAATCTCAATGAAATGTATTTGCGGCAGGAGTTTCCGGTCAAGGCGAACCGGATATTTTTTGATCATGCCAAAGTGTCTCCATTGCCCCGGCGCGTTCGCGACGCAGTGAGCGCGTTCACTGAAGATGCTTCGGAGCATGGGACGAAAAATTACAAGGACTGGATGATAGAGGTGGAACGGGCGCGTGGACAGTTTGCCCGGTTGGTCAACGCGGACGTCGAGGAAGTAGCGTTTGTTAAAAACACATCCGAGGGAATTTCTATTGTTGCTAACGGTCTCGACTGGAAGGCGGGCGACAATGTGGTGATTCCAGACATTGAGTTTCCTGCCAACGTTTATCCATGGTGGAACTTAAAGCGTCATGAAGTAGAAACGCGCATGGTAAAGGCGAAAGACGGACGCGTCCTTTTTGATGACCTCGTGGCGCAAACTGACGAGCGAACACGCATCGTGTCGGTCAGTTCCGTGGAATGCAATAGCGGATTCAGAAACGATCTCCATCGCATCGGCGCGTTTTGTAAAGAGCGAAATATTCTATTTTGTGTTGATGCGATCCAGAGTCTGGGTGTTCTGCCGATGGATGTGAAGCGCGACAACATCGATTTTCTCGCGGCTGACGGACATAAGTGGATGTTGAGTGTCGAAGGCCTGGGTGGATTTTACATTTCAAAAGACGTGCTGGAAAAAATTTATCCGGTCACAGTCGGGTGGGATAGCGTGGTGAACGCGTGGGATTTCATGAATTACGATTTCACCTTTCGTTCGGGAGCCAAGCGTTTTGAGGAGGGTAGTTTTAACACGATGAGCATTTACGCTTTGGGTGCGGCGTTGGACCTTTTGCTGGAAGCAGGGATAGAGCAGATTAAGTCAAACGTTTTGGCACAAGGCGATTATCTCGTGGAAGGACTGCGACAGCGGGACATGAAAATATTAAACTCGATGATTCCCGGGGAGCGGTCGGGCATCATTACTTTTGCGTTCACAGGCGACCTGCCGCAACTTTCCACAACCATGGCAGAAAACAACGTATCGCTAACTGTCCGCGATGGAATGGCACGCCTCTCACCCCACTTCTACAACAGTCAGGACGAAGCAGACCGCTTTTTTGACCTGCTCGATAGTTTTAAAACCGGGCAACGCCCGGAAGAAATGACGACACGTTAACTTGGTGTCTGCGGGAATTTGAGGTGCCAAAGTATGTTGTGTGACAGACGAGACAGTTTTGGCTATGTCACTCTGAGCTTGTTGTCTTGAGAAAACTTTCGACTTTGTTCTTCAACATACCCTTTCGGGGCGCGAATACAGTGGCCAAATACCACGGGCTTAGAGCGACACTTCTTGGGAATTAAATACAATTTTTAAATTTGTCGGCCTGAGCTTCGTCTAAGACCCCTGTCATGGGGTGTCGAAGGCCAAAAATGTCAATGGTGAGTTTGCCCAGGTCTTCTTAACCCGGGTTGATGGTGGTGACGAAGTTGGGGAGCTTTTCTTTGTTGCTGAGTGTGTTGGCGAGTTGGTAGGCTTTTTCTTTGTCGCTGAACTTTTCGACGTGGACTTTGAACAGGGTCGCGCCGTCTTTTGAGTATTGCGTGACGAAGACATCATACCCTTTGTCGGACAATTGGTTGGCTATTTTGCTGGCATTGTTTTGGGTCTTGTAGGCTCCTACCTGTATCGTGTACTGGGGCAATGCGGGTGGCGTGATTTTTTTCAGTGGCGCAACGGTTGCCTTTGGAGCAATGCTTACGGGAGTAACCGTGACTTTGTCCGGTTGAGCAAAAATCGTTGTTGCTGGTTCTACTGCTACCGGTGCCGAGCTCTCTTCCCTTGGGTTCCACTTGACGGGCGTGGGTTGCATTTCTTCAGACTCGGATGCGGGCGGTCGTGTGGTTAATTGAGTCAACTTTGTCTGAATGTTTCCAGCGAAGTCAGAAATGAAATCTTCCTCCGTGTCGTTAAGGTTTACCGGCACTTCAGTGTAGGCGGCGACATCTTCCGCCCACTCGGCTTCGAGATTGTGAACATCTTCGATCTTTTTGAGATCACGGGTTGCCGCTGAGGCGATCAGAGGTTTTTCAAAGGTCTCTCCTTTTTCAGCGTCGTCAGGATTTTTAACGATGGCGGTCAGTTTACCCACCAGCTTGGAGGTCATCCTGTGCAGGTTGAGTTTATTGGTCACGAATTGAATGGGTCCGAGTATGATGGATGAAATACCAGTCGGAATTTTTCCAATGCCCTGAAAGTCTGACTCTGTTTGTTCTGCCCGCCACAGGATTTCTCCGGTTCGTGTGTCGACCATTTGTACCGAGACTCCGATTTCGATTGAGGAATGGATGACAAAGTAGGAGCGCTCGATTTTATTAATACGGCCGATCAATACGGCATCGGCACCGAGAATCTCAGCGAATTTCATTGGGTTGATGTTAAGAAACTGCGCCGGGTCGGTCAGGTTGTTTTGTTTAAGGAGACCGTCAACCACATAGCGTTCGAGCAGATTGAATTTGGATTCTTTGAGATTGGCGTAAAGTCCCTGACGGAACATGGCGGCTGTTTCTTTTTGGCCTGCTTCCATGACTTCGACGGGAAGGATGGCTACAGTCTGTTGCTTGGACAACTGGTTCAGGTTTCCCGCTACCTTGGATTGCAGGTCGGTGGTGCAGGCGGTGAGCATCAAGGCCAGCATGAGAGCAGGAGTTATTTTAACCAGCTGTCGCCAACGCAGTGTATTTCGAATGGAATTAGTTTTTAAACTTGAGTTCATTTTAATTTTCTACTGGTAACCGTGCTTCTTCAATGACGGCCATGGCTCCCTTATAAAATTTCTTTGCAGTCAGTCCCTGTTTGCTAGTCAAACACCCTATGATGAGAGCGTTGTCTATGATGTCCCCTTTTTTAACCCGGTAGCTTCCCGTGTAGAGTCCCGGGGAAACTTCTTTCATGGCTATGTGGCTTTTGAAACTCCCGATGTCAAAATGAGCGGTCAGGCCAGATTCCCCTTCCATGCTCACATAGATGAGGTCGTTGGGTTGCAGTTTGCTGTTCCCCAGAATATTCGCTTCAATAGATTCAATGCGAGGCAGGTGAACTTCGTTCTGACGTACGCTTGAAGGGTCGGGAACTTGTTTGAGCACTTTCAGGGTGAAAGATTCAGCCGCTCTGTAGTAGGCTTCTCTGACTTCGAAGTTGTCTACCTGGTCTCTAATGAGGTCTATCACCGCAGGCATGACGATGCTTGAATGGTTGAGCTCGTTATGTTCCGTTTCCCACATCACTTCATCAGTTCGTAAGTCGATCATCTTCAATTTCGCTTTGATGCTGGTCTCGGCATAAATCCCGGCAGTGAAATTGGTGGCGTTCATTACATGTCCACGGATGACTGCATCGGTTCCCAGCATTTCTCTCAATTGACTGTTGGAGAGATCGTTAAGGTTGACTCCGGCTTTTATCGTGGGCGCTACTTTGCGGTCGATGGTATCGAGTGGCAGGTCGGAGTATCCCAGGTAACTGAAAAAGCTGAAAAATACTTCGCGTAGAATTCGATGGGGTCGTTTGCCTTCAGCAATTTCAGAGTCATAAGAGAAAGGCAAAATAGCGACAGATCGAGGATAGTTCGTTTCTGCATCAACATATTGATACACCTGGACCTTGGCCGTACCACAGCCGGTTCCAATGAAGGCGATCAAAACCAGCCCAATGAGCCACCTGAATTCTTTGGGGAAGTAATGCCGCACGTCTATAACCTGTTGATGTTTAAATAGTTGTTTTGGTAATGAGTGACGATTCAATATAAGATTTTGAGGCCTTTGTGTCAAACAGTTTAATAAAATTTGTTTAAATTTAAATATAATTCGAGCTGTTTGTTTTAGTCAGGCTATGCTTGTAAGTTATGTAAAGTAAATGGTTTTACGGTTAGCTTCCGGCTGGAGCCCGTGTTGACTCATGACGGGTTTCGTGGTAGTTTTTTTACCGTCTGTGAATCGACCAGACATCTTCATTTCATTATACATCGACAGTTCGGAAGCAAAAAGCAGGGGAAGCTTGATTTCCCGGTCGGGTTTTTCGACAGTATTCCCCATCCTCAAATTTAGCGCCTGGTTGTCTTCGTCTTTCCGTATGAAATTATTCCTATTAAAATTTTACGACAAGTTGGTTCTGGCCTATCCCAAAGTTTGGCTAGCGTTGATTTTTCTGATTGTCGGAGTTTCCGGATTATATGTACAGAATTTCAAACTGGATGCGTCTGCCGATTCGCTGGTCCTGGAAAATGACAAGGACTTGCGTTACCACCGGGCAATCAGCAAGATTTATGGCACGGAAGATTTTCTGATTATCACCTACACTCCTTTCGGTGAACTTCTGTCGGAGGAATCCCTAGAGGGTCTGCGGGGTTTGCGAGAGGATCTTAACAAGCTGGAAAGAATTGAATCGGTGGTGAGCATTCTGGACGTCCCATTGTTAAACAGTCCTAGAATTAAAATATCAGACTTGGAAAGCAATCAAAGAACCCTTGAAACTCCTGGTCTGGACAAGGGGTTAGCTAAAATAGAATTTACTGAAAGTCCCATTTACAGAAAGCTTTTGGCCAGTGTCGATGGCAAAACCACATCACTGCTTGCCATGTATAAGCGCGATGAAAAATACTACTCCCTCATTGAGACAAGAAACAACCTGCGGGAAAAAAAGCGAAACCAGGGTTTTCTAAATTCTGAGGAAGAAAAGAAACTGGATGAGGTTTCTTTTGAGTTCAAGCAATATCTTGCTTACGCACAGGATATTCAGAGCAAGGAGATACAAGAAGTCCGCTCCATTCTGGATAAGTACCGCGACAAGGCGAAAATTTTTCTGGGCGGGTTGCCCATGATCACATCCGATATGGTTGATTTAATAGAAACCGACCTTTATGTGTTCGGAGTTGGCGTATTTTGTCTCATGATTGTTTCGATGTGGTTCTTTTTCAGGAAAGTTCGATGGGTGGCTCTTCCTTTGCTCTGTTGCTTGTTTTCCGCTTGGATCATGGTGGGTTTCCTTGGGTGGATGGATTGGAGAGTTACAGTTATATCTTCTAATTTTATTTCCATACTTACCATTATCACCATCGCGTTGACAATTCACCTGATCGTCAGATACGGCGAATTGTATGCTGAAAATCCTGATTTGGATCAGGCTATTTTGGTGTCCAAGACCATCAGGCTCATGTTTCAGCCCTGTTTTTATACCGCGATCACAACTATCGTGGCATTCATTTCCCTAGTGGTTAGTGGCATTCGTCCGGTGATCGATTTTGGATGGATAATGACCATTGGTATCAGCCTTGCGTTTGTCATTTCGTTTCTGTTTTTCCCATCATTTCTTAAATTGATGGGGCCGAAGGGATCAGTATCCAATCACGATACTACCAAGCGCTTAACTAACAACATCGGGTTATTCACTCTTGCAAATAAAAACAAGATTCTCGCGGTTTCTTCCATTCTTGCTTTGTTGAGTGTCGCAGGTATATTTCAATTGCAGGTGGATAACCGATTCATAGACTATTTCAAAAAAGATACAGAAATTTACCAGGGAATGAGTGTCATTGACACTCAACTGGGTGGAACCACTCCCTTGAGTATCATTATTGATGCGGAGAAAGACTTTTTTGTTTATCTCAAAGAGGTAGCAAAAGAAAGAGCAGAAGAAGATTTGTCTGATGATCCGTTCAGTGAAATCGAAGAATATGAAGAAGAAAATTACTGGTTCAATGCAGACAAACTGCTTGGGGTCGAAAGGGTTCACGATTATCTTGAGACTCTCCCACAAATAGGAAAGGTCCTTTCTATAGCGACGACCTTGAAGATAGTCAGGTTGCTCAATGAAGGGCAGGTTCCTGATGACTATGACCTGACCTTATATAGAAAGCTTTTCCCGAAGGAAGCGAAAAAGACATTTCTTGATCCCTATCTGTCTGCAGACGCGAACCAGATTCGAATTAATCTTCGAATAGAAGAGACTAACCCTACTTTGAATCGGGGAGAGTTGATTGAAAAAATAAAGCGGCACCTGGTGGACAAATTAAACATTGCAGAAGAAAGAATTCATTTCACGGGGATGGCGGTTTTGTACAACAATATGTTGCATAGCCTTTACCAGTCGCAGATCATGACACTTGCAATGGTGTTTGTCGCGATTCTTCTAATGTTCGTGGTTTTATTTCGCAATGTTGGCTTGGCTGTATTGGCGATTGTTCCTAATATTCTTTCCGCCGGCACTATTCTTGGTTTGATGGGTTGGTTGAAAATTCCACTGGACATGATGACCATCACCATCGCGGCGATCACTATAGGAATAGCAGTGGATGCGGCAATTCACTATGTGCACAGGTTCAAACAGGAATTTGCCAGAAACCCAAACTATAATGAGGATGTCCTGCGTTGCCACGGAAGTATTGGCAGGGCGATTTATTACACTTCTATTACTGTGACGGTGGGATTTTCCATCCTGACCTTATCTAATTTTATTCCAACGATATATTTTGGTTTTCTCACCGGAATCGCGATGGCCGTGGCTCTTCTGAGTAATTTGACTTTATTACCTCTTTTAATTGTTGTGTTTAAGCCTCTTGGTCCGGAGGCAAAAGAAAAAAAGCCATGGCAACTTCGTAACACAGCCTGATTACAGAGCGTGGTTTTGAAGTTGGTGCACTAATATTTCCAGGACTTGATAGACTCACACATATTTGATACAGTATCTCCATGGCAATTTTAAGATCAAATTCTCTCTTTTTCAGGGCGCTTTCACAATGAAACGAAAACGATTTTTGATGTTTGTTATCGCTATGGGTTTGATGGTTAATTTGACGGCAGGATCTGTTTGCTTCGCGGCTTCAGAGATTACGAGTCAG
>PCCT01000113.1 GCA_002731985.1 Nitrospinota bacterium | reverse complement strand
GCGGTCAAGCCCGGGGAGATCGTTCACTTTTCAATCCACACGAAACGGGGGGAAACTTCCGGGGATGTGTTTGTTTTGGGCCATGCCTTGAATTGGCGTTTCAATCGAATCCAGGGGATGGACCGTCTGGTGGATCACCAGTCCGTGGCTCAGGAGACGGGCGGAGAAATTTTGGTTAACTGGAAGCTGGAGCCTCGAAAGAAGCAGAAGTATTTTTATTCGGAAAGTGCCCTGGGGTTCAAGACCCGGTACGATTACTGGATAACCGTCCCTCTTGAAAATACCAGGAAAGCAAATTCCAAGTCTGGTTCACCAGGTCATGTAAAAGAAGATGCCACTTTGGAGGGTATCTTTGTTAAAGAAAAATTAAAAATGTTAAAGGAGTGGAAAGAGGAAAACCTGATATCCGATGAAGATTACAGAAGAAAGGTCAATGAACTTTTAGAACAATTCTGAGTTTTTCCGATTGCAATTATTAGGAAAGCTTGAAAAAACCCGGGGGGGATTATGAAAACTGGAAATAAAACTCCACTTTCGCTGGTTTTTTGGGAGATGACTGCGGCATGCAACCTGGAATGTGTGCATTGCAGACGTCTTGAAGTCGGGAAAGAAATGTCCAGCGGGGATCTGTCATTTGAGGAGTCCTGTCAGTTCATTGATGGCCTAGCCCGGGATTTCGATCATAAGCCGGTCCTTGTATTGAGCGGAGGCGAACCATTGGTTCGCCCGGATGTTCTTGATATCGCCAGATATGCTGAGCAGAAAGATGTCCCGGTGGCTCTTGCTTCTAACGGAACCATGATTGACCTTCCTCTGGCTAAGGAAATTGCTTCCGCAGGCATTCGCCGGGTGTCGATCAGCCTCGATGGCGCCTGCGCAGATACCCATGATCGTTTTCGCAAGATGCCTGGATCCTTCGGCAAGGCGATTCAGGGAGTTATGAATCTCGCCCTGCATGATGTTCCCTTCCAAATCAACACCACGATCACCCGGCATAACGTTCACGAGCTTGAAGGCATTTACCGTCTCACTCTTGAACTGGGAGCCGCCGCCCTTCACCCCTTCTTGCTAGTTCCTGTTGGCTGTGGCATGGAGATAAAGGATGAATACCAATTGACCCCCGAAGAATATGAAGAAACCCTTCTCAAAATCCATGATTTTTCTCAGGAAGGCAAACTTCACATACGACCAGTTTGCGCGCCCCATTATTTCCGCATCCTAGCTGAAAAGAGAACCTCGCTTCCGAAACGGAAGGATACCGAAAGCTTCAACCATATGACCAAAGGGTGTCTTGCGGGAACGGGGATATGCTTTGTGTCACATAAAGGGGAGGTTTTTCCCTGTGGTTATCTCCCAACTGTTTGTGGGAATATTCGAGAGCACAGTCTTAGCCATATCTGGCAAAACTCCTCCATCTTTGGTTCCTTACGGGAACCCGAGCTGTTGGAGGGCAAGTGCGGTATCTGTAAGTTCAAGAGAATATGCTCGGGTTGCAGGGCTCGTGCCTTCGAGGAAGACGGTCATTATCTTGCAGAGGAACCCAATTGCCTGTATGAACCGGAAGTTTCCTGTTGAATTATTCAACTAATCTTATAAGAGCAGATTACAGTCAGGATTGAGCAGTCAAGCGGGAAATATCGATCGATTTTTTTTATTTAACGGCGGAGGGAGCCATGAGGAATGCATTTAAAATTCTTGGTCTTATTTTGCTTTCCGTTACATTCGTCCTGGGAACCGGAGAGCTGGTTACGGCAAAAAAAAAGAAGAAGGATATTAAAATCACCGCAGAGGAAAATGCCCTTTTAGATAAATGGGAAGCAAAGAAGAATGTGAAGGCCAGGAAAAAGACTGTAAAAAAGTTGAGAAAAGTGTTCAAGAAGAAAGTGGGATATGTCGGGTCCGCCAAATGTGATGGAAGCTGTCATGATCCTTATTATGAAGCCTGGAAAGAATCTCCCCACGGGGGTACCTTTGATCTGCTGAAACCCGGAGAACGCAAAGAAGCCAAAGAACGGGTCAAGCTAGATCCCGAAAAAGACTACACGACCACACCTCTCTGTTTGCGGTGCCACACCACTGGGTATAAGCAGAGAGGCGGATTTAAACCCGCGGGTTCCAAGAACAAGAAGGGGAAGGACACAGCCACCCGGATCGACCCCGATGAGCCTAGCTTGGAGCAGGTGGGATGCGAGATGTGTCATTCCGTTGCAGGGGGATCCCATTTGCGCGCTGTCATGACCGCCTCCAAGGGTAAATTCGACAAGGGGGATGCGGAGAAATACGGCCAGCGATGGGACTATGCCAACGTTTGCACTCGGTGCCATACCCATCCCAAGGCCCCTTTCCAGCCCGATGTGCATGAAAAATACAAGTTCGATTTTGAAGAGCGAAAAAAGAAAGTCCATCCAATCGATAAGTTCTGGAATGACGATAACATGGACCAGAAGCTTGAAACAATCAAGAAGAGGGTCAAGGAAGTATCCCAGTCTGAGAAAACGCCTCTGGTCATTGAGAATTTCAAGGAAAAGGATGGCAAACTAAAATTCAAAAAAGGCACCAAGCCTTATAACTCAAAGGCAAAAACTTTCAACTATAAGAAATGAAACGTTAGGGAGGCCTCTAAAACCCGTTCAGCCTACCTTTAGAGTTCAAAGGAGTGCCTGTCCCCTCACTTCAGTGGAGGCGGGGATTAACATGAGGTTGAATTGACCGAATATATAAATGCTCGCGGCATCTGGTGGCGTGTTCGGACACAGGCTTTTTTGTCGGCGATTTCATTGGCTCCTCTCTAGGGTTAGCTTTGATGATAAGGACCGAAAAGTTCATATCCTCTAATTATCTAAAGTTATTCTATGTACTTGTAAAAAATGGAGGGTATCCCTCTCCAAAATTTCTTATTGTATTGTTGTTGCCAGTTTTTATCGGAGTTTGTTTTTTGACTCCCACGGTTCAGGCTCAAGGGGGATCTGTAGCATCCGGTTCGGGTGAGACGGAACGCCCGAAATGGAAGTTACTGCGGTTTGAAGAAGACTGGTCTATCCTGAAAAATAGTCCCAAGTCAAAACGCACCCACCTGTTCGACCCCATTAAGTATATTCCGTTAAGCGCCGATGGCAAGCTCTGGGTGAGCTTCGGAGGACATGCTAGGGCACGCCTGGAAAACTGGTCCGACTTTTCTTTTAACTCTGCCAACACAGATAGTTTTTTGGTCACCAGGGTTATCCTGCATTCTGATATCCACTACGGTGAGCATTTTCGTTTGTTTGCTGAAGGTAAGAGCGCCCATGTTACCTCCAGGAACCTGCCTGGGAATTCCAGAACTCTGGATATGGACGAGTTCGAACTCCAGCAGGCCTTTGTAGATTTCCGGTTCCCTTTGGGGGATATGGGGACGATTACTTTGCGTCCGGGGCGCAGGGAGTTGTCAAAAGGTAAGCAACGTTTGGTCAGTCCTCTCCCCTGGGCAAATGCATTTCGCCACTGGGACGGAGTTTCCGCAATCCTTGAAACTCACGGGTGGAATGTAGAAGGATTCTGGACTCATTTCACTCCAGTCGAAAAGTATGGTTTCAATGATCCGGATTCCGGCAACCTGTTCAGCGGTATATACGGCACAGGAAAGACCTGGGGAGGCGTGGGGATGGAT
Organism: Nitrospinota bacterium; assembly: GCA_002731985.1. Lineage (GTDB taxonomy): Bacteria > Nitrospinota > Nitrospinia > Nitrospinales > VA-1 > Nitromaritima. The sequence continues at coordinate 9,413 of PCCT01000113.1, read as the reverse complement.
CTTTACTGGTTGCTCAAGGATCATGATGGCCGCACGTTCAATGGCACCACCGGTGACGAAGAAAGACATACCCTTGGCGGACGAGTATGGGGCAAGGTTCCCCAATTCCACATCGATTATGACCTGGAAGGCGCTTATCAATTTGGCGAGTTGAGTACCGCCGACATTGATGCTTTCATGATTGCCACCCAGGTTGGTTACAAGCGGGGAGATTGGTTTTGGCAGCCCCGGGTTTTCCTGGGATTCGATTATGCCAGCGGAGATGATCAGGCCGGAGGCGATGTGGGAACATTCAATCAACTTTTCCCGTTGGGGCACGCCTATTTAGGGTTTATGGATTTTGTGGGCCGCCAGAACATTGTCGACTTCAGCCATGGAGTAACCCTTAAACCGATCAAGAAATTGGCCGTTACCCTGACAGGCCACAACTTCTGGCGGGCTGACACCAATGATGCCCTTTACACTGCCGGGGCGGCTGTGGAGAGGGCCGGGTCTGCGGGAACCTCCGATGATATAGGGTATGAGGTTGATTTGATCGCAAAATATAAATTCAACCGGCATCTGGCGGGCTTGTTCGGCTACAGTCATTTTTATGCAGGCGATTTCATTGGCCAGTCGGGTACTAAAGAAGATATGGATTTTATCTACCTCCAGGGTATTTTTACTTTTTAGATGGTCTTTTTACTTTTGGCGGAAATGAAAAATGTGTCGCCTGCCTTCAGGTCGTGCTGGAAGATTTCACCACAGGGGAGCTAACACACAGCGAAATCCGATGTCTGTATACTTAACCGTTGGGTCATTCTGCGCTCTGTATGTGGAGCGGGAATAGTTGGGGTGGGCATACCAGGATCCCCCACGCATTACCTTGTTGACGCCGGTTACCGGGCCCTTTGGATTGGCTTCAGGTTTTTTACTATATGATTTTTCTTCATACCAGTCTGCCACCCATTCCCAGACATTTCCTGAGATATCATAAAGATTAAAAGCGTTGGGGTTCTTTTCACCGACCAAGTGGGATCGGCTCCTTGCATTTTTAGCAGTCCAGGAAAAGGAAACATCTGATTTGTCACCCCAATAAAATTTCGTTGTACTTCCGGCGCGTGCAGCATATTCCCACTCTGCCTCGGTAGGAAGACGCTTATTTAATTTTTCACAATACTCTTTGGCTTCGTGCCACGTCACTCTTTCCACAGGCCTATTGTGGCCTTTGAATTTGGCGGGTTCTTCGCCGGATTCTCCAGGCATAAGGTATCCTCCGGTAAAAGTCCCGCTTATGAAAATGGATGGATTAAAACCCATGACCTTTTCAAATTTCTTCTGCGTGACCTCGAATTGGTCTATGAAAAACGGACCCAGAGCCACCTCATGGACGGGTTTTTCATCGGTGTCACCATGCTCAGAACCCATCATAAACACACCTCCAGGAATCAATATCATTCCGTGCGGAGGTTTTTCCTTAAACTTTCGCAGGAACTCTTCGTACTCACCCTTGATACCGGCGGCCTGCTCCTCCAGTTTGGGACTTTCAGTCTGCGACGAGGCTTCGTTGGCTTTGGCGTGGAAAAGGTTACTTCCGGAAAAAGCTATGACTAGGGTGATCAGTGAAAAACTCAAATTAGTTTTTATTTTTTTTCTCATTTTAAAAAAACAAGCAATAAAGGATTTTCCAATATAACTTCGTATTTTGAAATCCAAAATCTTTTCCACCATATAATATAGTGACCAGACCCCACTATATATACCAGATTTAAGATTCAGTTTTCATAATTCATATTTGTATTTTGAGTCTGTATCGTCTCCGGGCTAAATCGTTTCCTCGCCATAATATCCCCCTTACCAAATAGTTTTCATAAGTGTAACATTTGGACTACTACTCGGGGGTCGGGTCATTTCAGTGGTTATCATTATTGTCTGATATTAAGTCAGTCGGTTCCTGCCTTTATCGTCTTCATGATATTGGCTCACAAGCTTCCATATTATACGCCTGCATTGTATCCCGCCTCAGCGGTCAGCGATCCAAAATCCCCTGAATCACCCTTTTGCCAGCCATAGTTACTTTCTGATTTAAATGTTGACTAATGGCCAGTATTGAGTATGATTCTCAGTATTATATCAGGTCGATCATTTCAGAGGGTGAAATGGATAATACAATCGCGGTTGAAAAAGACGATATCATCTGCAATTGCTTTCAAATAACTGAAAGCGAGATTCGATCTCAGATTGCGGAAAATGATATTACTGAGATTGAAGACGTTACCTTAGCGTGCGATGCGGGTGGCGAGTGTGGGTCCTGCCATATTCTCATCCAACTGTTCATTGACCAGCATCAACAAAAGAATGCACCGAAAGATTCCCTGGAACTTATTTCTACAGGCGTGACAGCAGGTATAAAAGGATTTCTGGGCAAGCTGTTCAGCTAGCCTGCCTAGTACATAGATTTTCCCGCAAAAAACCGGCAGCCAGACAGTTTTTCTGTTGTTGCTCAATGTCCTGGCATGATGCTGGGCCACTTGCTGTAGGGCAACATAGTGGGTTCATATAGTTATTGATTATTGAATAGTAACTTCATTTGGTCCACTGCCCCTCCAGCAAATATCGCAAAGACCACAGGCCGATAGGTGCCCACCTGATCGCTATTTTGGTGCGTAGTCATAGTCGAGAATATTTTGACTTATTGCCCCTCCGGCGAGGAGTCTCGGTAAATCAGGTTGGCTTCAACTGCGATTTTTTCATGCAGATGAAGAAAAAACCACCGTTTGAATCCTTCACCCGCAAGAGTCATTGCAAAGTCCTTAAAAAGCAGGCCGGGGTTGGCTCTTTTGACAACCTGGAACAGTAGGTATGCGTATTTAAAAATATAATTCAGTTTGTACTTTTTTACCCAGGATAAAAATTGGTTGTCTTTGAGGAAGTCGGCGGTGTCTTTGACCATAAGAATATGTGTGACTCTGAGCTCCAAAAGTCTATTCACAAAAGGATAATTTTGAATCGCCGCCAGAGTTTCTGAAAAGCGGACTCCACTCATTAATAAATCGTAAAGCGTGGTTTCATACAACGGTTGGTTGGACTGTGGGTAGTGGTTTTGTGCAATCTCCTCTACGAGTCGAATATAAATCGCCCTGGTTTGTTCCCAATTAAGGGAGCCGACATGAAACAACAATTCCTTTCGGGAAGCGTTGGAAATATTTCTTATATCAGCGGGTAAATCAGAGTTTTCCAGGGGATCGGATTCAGGTATGGACTGAAAATCTTCCATAAGGTCTTTAAGTTCGACTTCGGGCTCCTCTTTACTGTCTTGATAAACTTTGATGGCAAGCTCCCCGATAACGAGGTACCAGTGGACCAAAAATACTTTAAACACGATATCGTGGATAATATAAATCAGCATCCGCATAGACCAGAAAGTTAAATCCACACAGCGAATCAAAAAGAAAAGCCACTGGAACAGACCGTAAAGATTGTGGCGGGTCAGGAACTTGACCAATGCCCACTCCTTCCATTGCTCTTTGATCTTCCAGGCCTCGGATAAAAATATAATATGACGCAGACGGAATTGTGTCAGTTTGTGGACTCCGCGCCATTTTGAAATAACAAGTAGGCGGTCTTTCAATTCCAGACACGCTTGCAAGACCTTACGAATCTGCGCCTCCTCCACCGGCGTCCGCGATTTTGGATGAAACGTGGTGGCAATGACCAAAAGCAATCCGTAAGTATTTTCGGCGATATCCAGATCCGATTCTCTGAGAATCCACTTGGAGTTGAGGTTGGTGCACCGGTTAGCAATAGCGCTCAGTGCCGCTCCATTTGCAGAACCTTCGGCTTCCATCGCCATCTGCTTCAATTCGTGGATGCGATTCCGATTCGTCCACCCGAGCTTGATCACGCCAAAACCCTTGACAATCAAAACGGTGAGCAAGATCAGGAAAATGAACCCCGGTGCAAATAAATTCCAGAAAGAAAGGTCGATCATAAGATGTGAATGGGCAGGGGGGTTAGAAAGTCAATCATTAAACTGAGCCAAAAGTATTGTAGTCTTAATTTGGATAGCTGAAAATACAATAGTATTATAAATTGCTTCTAGGGGGTGAAGGGCTTGGCATGTCAGCACACTTGTGGCAGTGCAATGGAGTAGCCCTTTGGAGGGATTTAAAATTATTCAAGAAGTCAGGTGTTGCAATATTTCTCAACTACACGCAATAAACTTGTCCAGCATCTTTGCGAATTTCATTCGCTCCCGCTGTCCAAAACTGCTTGGGCCGCCAGTTTCGACGCCACTGCCGCGCAGGGTGTCCATGAAATTGCGCATATCCAATATTTGTCCAATATTGGTTTTGTCGTACATCGTTCCGCGCGGGTCGAGGGCCAGTGCGCCCTTTTCTACGATTCGTGCCGCGAGCGGGATATCTGCCGTGACGATTAAGTCTCCAGCTTCGCATTTATTTGTAATCTCATCATCTGCGATATCGGCCCCTTGTCCTACTTGGATTAAGTGGATAAAGGGGGAGTTGGGTAGTCGCAACCACTGATTAGCAACAAATGTTACCGATATTCCTGTCCTTTCCGCTGCGCGGAACAATATACTCTTGATAGCTTTAGGGCAAGCGTCCGCATCAACCCATATTTTCATTCTTAGTTTTGGAGATATAGGACTTTGTAGGCGGCCATGGCCTTGTATACTCCTGTGGTTATGGCAGTGACGGACAGGGTTGCGCCGGTGATTGAGTTGATTTCTCGTGAGTCTGTTGATGAGTCCTTACCGAAAAACTGACTAAGGAATGATTCGTTTCTTACCTCCCACCCTCGAGGTTCTCTGTAGACCATGATTTCGACATCGCGTACGGTTCCGTCTGGATCAAGAACGGTCATAAATGTTATGGGAAACGATTTGCCAATAATGTTGTGGATCAGCATATAACCCATAGGCTTGCCATTTCTTTTGCCGACATAAAATGTGAATCGCCTTTCTTTGATCGTTTGCAGGCAAAGTTTTCCGATAGCCTGCTTTTGTTCATCTGTCAGCCACTGCTTTTCTTTCTCAATTTTATCTGCCCCGGGGAAGGCGATATCCAATGCTTGTTTTTTGGTGAGGTAAACCTGGAGTTTGAATTTCTCTTCTTCGGCAAGGCCTATACCGGGGAATGAGATGAAAAATATCATCAGGGCGCAGGCAAATATCAGCCCAGAGGACCTGAGTGGTTTGCGGGGAAAAAAGTATCTAAACAAGGTCGTCATGACTTATTTTTTGGTGCCATCTTCTTTTGCGTCCATATCCTGAGTGATTCTGGCAAAGCCATCAACGTGTTCCATCATCTGGTTCAATTTTTTGTCCAGACTTAAAATATGATAACCGATTTTTTCGATTTCCTCTTTTTCCTGGGTGATGTTGTAAATGGTTTTACATTTTTCAAGGTGACGGCAAATATGCTCGAGCATTTCGTGAACATTCTGACTGTCCACGGACAAGTCATCGGCTGACTCAGCGATTTCAATATTATGGTCGATGTCTATTTCTGCGTCATGCTTTGCTTTTTTAGTGATTTTGCTCGTCTTCATTTTTCCGCGGTAAAAAACAACCATCAACCCTGAAATTGCTAAAGCAATCATTCCGAAAGATGACAGGTCCACCAGCCAGAAAAAATAGGACCCCAAAAACCTTCCTGTATGTATTTCCGTGACAAGCTTGGAGAGGTCCATCTTAAAGTTTTCTTTTGAAACCGTATTACCGGATTCTCCCAGGTCGATAAAATTCCAATGTGTTCCATTATTTTTAGAAATATACAAGCCTGTCTTAGAACCGGCAAAAAGAAGGGATGGCTGAGTCTTCCCGCCTATCGGTAAAATGGTATTGATGGGCATAAGGGCAACATCTTCCAGATTCTGCACGTTATTTTTGTCGGGAGTGATTTCCTGCCATGTGTCGCCGCCATTATGGGAAAAAAACAACCCTTTCTTTGCGGACAGGTAGATGCTGGAGTGCTCCTTTGAATCGACTGCCAGAGTATAGATTTCTCTCAGCTTTTTGTGTGAGTCTTTGATCCAGTTGAGTCCACCGTTAAACGATTTATAAAATCCTTTATTGGTTCCGACAAAAATAAACTCTGGATCAGTATTCAAAGTTATCAGGCTGGAAATATCTGGTGGCAGGTTGTTCCATTTCTTTTCCCAGAGTTTGCCGCCATCGGCGCTTCGGAAGGTGCCGTTTTCGGTGCCTATGATTATGTTGTCGGGGTATGTGGCGGAGAACCGTATTGTACGGACATTTTGATTACTGGGAATACCATTACCTACAGATTCCCAGAACTCACCCTCTTCATGAGATACGAACAGTCCGCCTTGAGTCGCGGCGTAAATGGTGTCTGTGTCGTTGGGGTTTATCAGAAGGTCGTTGATGAGCACATGGGTCAATCCGCTGGCTTCATCGAACCATTCGCTCCAGCTATCACCCTGGTCTTCGGATTTGAAAATACCCTTTGGGGTGCCCGCGTAAATCATTTGAGAATCTTGCGGATTTATTGCCAGAACTCGTATGTCCTGACTGAACAACCCCTCCTTTAACTCAAGCCAGCTTTGGCCTGAATCGTTGGAGCGGAACAAGCCATGATCCGTTCCTGCAAAAATTATTGATGCTTCATTTTCAGAAATCACCGCGAGAGATTGAACGGAGCGATGGGCTCCAACTACTTGAAAATATTTATTGGGAAGAAACTTTCCCTCAATCATCTTTTTATCGAGTTCCAGATAATCCGCATGCATCAGCAAAATGCCAGAAGCCGAAAGAATCAGCACGAAGATAAAACAGGCCACCCCCAGCCATTTGTGGAGAATTCGAGCCTGTTTGAAATAGTGTATGTTCAAGGTATTTCCCGTCCTTTTTCTTTTGGCACGATGGCGGGGCCGAGACGTTCGTATGCGTCGGTCAACTTATCTTCAATGTAGCGGACATGATCGGATAGCTCGTGGACTTTCGCATCTATTTCTTTCAAGTGATCAGAAAGTTCTTTCAGGTCCCGGTCTTCAGTATCCTTGAGAAATATTTCGCAACGTTGCGCGTGCTTGGAAATATGCTCAGCCAAGTCATGCACCACGCCGATGTCGCTCTGGATATGCTGGGTTTCACCTTTAAGGTCTTGCGAATCAACTTCCGGTTTGATCACGAAGGTATAAATCAGGGCTCCCACAAATAATATTACGAGAATGCCTTGCCCTATAAAAGTTTCCCAGGTGGGGTACATTCCCAGCCATGAAATTTCAGGAGCGAAATTTGCGGCAGTCAGCGAAAGTGCTTCACCCATTTGCAACTCGTGCAAGCCTTTGCCCATGAAGGTGAATGCCATGAAATAAAGAAGAACACTGGTGAACCCGAAAAACCATTTGATCGGTACCCTGACTCCCAGTTTGTTGATTACGTAAAAGATGGCGGCCAGGCAAATGCAACCTGCCAGAAATCCCTGCATGATACCGCTACCGCCTTCACCGGCGGATAAGTAAAGTGCCTTGTAGAAAAGGACCGTTTCGAATCCTTCACGGTAGACCGACAGGAATGCCACCATGCCCAGAGTAAAGACGTTGCCTGTGGAAACGGCCTGAGACATCTTGCCGGTGATATAACTCTGCCACTTTTGCATTTCGATTTTTGTGATCAGCCAGTAGCTGACCCAGAACAAAACGGCCACCGCCACGAGCATGATCCATCCCTCCAAAAGTTCTTGATTTGCCATGGTGATGTTCAGAACTTCATGAATGATGTAGGCGGTTACAAAACTTGCGACTACCCCGACGATCACGCCACGATAAATTATTTTTACCTTGTCCTTGTTTCTGGATTTGATCAGGAACGCGATCAGGGCGGCGACAATTAATATAGCCTCGAATCCCTCACGCACGATGATCGAAAAAGATTGAATGAACAATCCGGTGAACCCGACCTTTTTCTCAAGAACACTTTGCGCTTCTTTCAAATCCGTTTGTATCGAAGCTTTGACTTTTGCCACATGGTCCAACTCGGCCTTTCTTTTGATTTCTGCCCGGAACCTGCCAAAGGAAGATTCGATGCGCAGACCAAGTTCCTTGCGTTTAGTAGCCAAACTCCTTTCGAGCTTTTCATAACCGAGGTAGGCATCAAAAGCCAACTCTGCGGCGCTGTTAATTTGACCTGCTTTAAAAGCCTTCAAGCTTTCGTCCAAAAGACCATTTATTGCTGTGATTGCCTGTCCCGGTGATACGGTAGATTGACCGTCTCCAGAAGAAGTGGACCCAGTTACCAGGGGAAGCTGAACATTTTCATTGGAAAAGGTGCGAACGAAATAAGTCACATCCCATAGATCTGCTTCCGGGAGAAATTCAGACCACGCCAGCATGGCTGTTTTAGCAATGCCGACGGAGATTACCTGGAAATTGTCGTAAGCGGTACTATGATCGTTGCCCGTTATCTCAGGATTAGACAGAACAGCAGGTGCCGGGTCGAGATGAGTTGCCAGTGGGCCGTCACCATTGCCAGCCTGTCCATGGCATTGCGCGCAGTTGGTTTTGAAAATTTTGCGCCCGTTTGCAAGGTCGATCGGTCGTGGAGGACTCTTCTTCATTTCGATATCCAATTCCTTAAGCAGTTGGGATTGGATCGTATTGACATCGATTTTTACTTCATCCGGATCAACCTTGGCTTTTAAGTTTGCCGACAGGTTTTCAAACCTTGTTTTTAATTCCTCTGCTTTTTCCAGATTGGGCATGGAGCCGATAACTGTTTGATATCTTTCAAGCGCCTGATCGAGAAAAACCTGGCTTTCTTCATATTCTGTGGCATTGATAATATTTCCGTCTTTGATGCCAAGGGCGTATTCCTTTGCCACAATGTCCATCATCATGATGACTTTTTTGGCCTTCGATGTGACGATTTCTGATGACGATTTAGCGTTTACCGTCGCAGGTAAAAGGATCAGAAAAAACGAAAGCAAAAGAAAAAATATTGAAGCCTGTTTGTTAATCCCTAGTCTTAGAAAGGTGATTTTGTTTTTCATATATATTCCGAATTTATCCAGTACGTTTAATTTAATCCCTTCAATTGGGGAACAGCATAACTGCACCAGGGCTCTTTCCGATAAGAAGAAGGTTGGCTTTCTAATTTGACGGCGGATAGGGGAGGGGAAATTCTGCGCGGCTAGAAAAAATGAGGTCTCACTGAAAGGAGCTGTGTTTAAATACTGGATAAGCCGGATGATGTCGCTCGTTTTCGGATCGGCCGACTCGGGTTAATCCTGTGCTGGTGAACAGCTTCCTCCTAAACGTCAACGGGGGTCGAGTTTCTCATTTCCACGCTACTCCGCTAAAGCCTGATTTAGTAATGCTTGATAGTATTATTGAGAATAATACTCAATATCGAAGGTTCTGTCAATATATCATTTGATTACGTATATCCT
>PCCT01000112.1 GCA_002731985.1 Nitrospinota bacterium | reverse complement strand
TCGGAATTCAATGCCAAACCGGTAAACGGCGGGGGTGTCGCGGGAGGTCCCGGAGGGTCCGCGAACCCGTGAGTCAATACATCTGAGGGGGCAACCCCATCCAACGAACTTAAAAATTCATCCATAGTTTTATAAAGCCGGGAAACCTGTTCGACGTTGACCCGGTATACCAGATTGCCGGATTGATATTCCCGGTCATGAACGGCACCCGATTGTAAGTACACCCTCTCTAATGCCTGCTCAGGCAATTTCCGGTCGAAGCAGGTAATGAATTCGGTCAGACAGTCTTCCCCCAGGCGGCTGATCACCCTATGGCTTTTTCCAATGATGCTGGCCTCAAGTGTCACCCCGTTATAGAGAGTCCAGAGGGCGGTATGGAAAATCCGCACACTGTAATCCGGCACATCCTGATACAGGCTGAAATAGATCGATTCACTCATAGTTTGGAAATGGTTTTTAACAACACTTTGGTGGAAAGGTTTGCCACGAATGACAAAATCCTAACGGGCAATGATTATCCAGTCAACAGAAAAAAACAAGCGAACCGTTCAAGGAGAGGGAGGCCTCAGTCCTAGTACAGATACCGAGGTGACACCTGTATCCGTGAGGGCTTGTGCCCTAGAGAGTTTTGGCCTCTTATTGGCCCTGCGGTCCCAAAGCCCGTCCAGCCTACCCTTTAACTCAAAGGAGTGCCTGTCCAGAGCGAAGCATGGGAGAGGGCAGGAGGACCAAGTCCCTGCAAGGGCCAGAGGCCGCCCTAACAGGGGCTATGCCGAGCAGTTGACTTGGGGGGTTTTGAGGTGGTAGGTTAGTCGGCTATGACACTCAAAATATTCAATACTTTATCTGGTAAGAAGGAAGCGTTTGTACCGGTCCGTGAAAACGCTGTGGGGATGTATGTTTGCGGCGTTACGGTTTACGATTATTGCCATGTCGGTCACGGTCGTGCGGGTGTCGTTTTCGACACCATTTTTCGCTACTTGAAGCATCTGGGATTCGATGTTACTTACGTGCGGAATTTCACAGATATCGATGACAAGATTATCAACCGCGCCAACGAGCAAAATATCCCCTGGCAGGAGGTGACGGAAAAGTTTATCGATGCGTTCTATGAGGATATGGGGCGACTTCATATCCAATCGCCGACGGAAGAACCGAAAGCAACCGACCACATTCCTGAAATGCTCGCGATGATTTCCGCATTGATCGATCAAGGGAAAGCTTATGAATCGGATGGGGACGTTTTTTATTCGGTGACTTCTTTTGAGGGTTACGGTCAACTTTCCGGGAAGAATATAGACGACCTGCAATCGGGTGCGCGGGTGGAGGTGAACGAACAGAAACGCGACGCTCTGGATTTCGCGTTATGGAAAAAAAGCAAGCCAGGTGAACCGTCATGGGACAGTCCGTGGGGCGCGGGGCGGCCCGGATGGCATATCGAATGTTCGGCCATGGGGCGCAAATATCTTGGTGATATCTTCGACATCCACGGCGGTGGGAAAGACCTGGTATTTCCTCATCATGAAAACGAGATCGCGCAATCCTGCGGTGTCACTGGCTGTGCGCCGGTCCGGTTCTGGGTGCATAACGGATTCGTCAATATCGACAAGGAGAAGATGTCTAAATCGCTAGGCAACTTTTTCACCTTGCGCGACATTTATAAAAAGTATCACCCGGAAACACTGCGTTTGTTTTTGATCAGCAGTCATTACCGGAGTCCAATTGACTTCAGTGAAAAAAACCTGGACGACGCGGAAAAAGTTTTATTGCGATTTTATGAGGCATTGGGAGATGCAGAAGCTCTTGTAGTGGATAGCGATGTTTCACCGGAGCAGGTCAGGAGCCATTCCCTTATAGTAAAATGCGAGGAAGCGATGAATGATGATTTCAATACAGCCGTCGTTATGGCTCATTTGAATGAAGAGTTGCGGGCGATCAATTCCGAGTGCAGTAATATCGATAACGGATCTGGTGATAAAGAAAATCTGGCAGTCCGTGTCGCCGCTTTCAAAATTGCTGGCGGACTATTGGGGTTATTGGAAAATTCGCCGCAAACGATTAAGCAGGAAATATTCGATATCAAGCAATCAGAGCTTGGACTCGATGTAGAAAAAATTGAAGGTCTTATAGAAGATCGCAAACAGGCTCGCAAGGATAAGAACTGGGCGCGAGCCGATGAGTGCCGGGACGAATTAACGCAAATGGGAGTCGTTCTGGAGGACACCGCTCAGGGTACGGAGTGGAAAATAAAATGACCGTAAACAGGAATGAAAATCCCACCCTGTTTTCAGGTGCCTACCTCAAGTTTACCCAACAGTGACTATCTGCTCTGAGGACATCATCAAAAATCCCATCTATGGATACGTTCAATCAAATGATGTGGTGATTGCTATTAGTAAATTGAAATGAAGAAGGAAATTTTAGTAAATCCAAGGTTATAGGAATAAACCGGTTTATTTGTATTGCTTAGACTTTCAAAAAACGATTTATAATGTCTTCTCCCAAATTCCCCATTTCATCTGCCGCTACGTTTCGGCCTTTATCTAAAATACAAAACTGTTGCGCGACCCGACGGGCAAATGGCAACTTCTGTTCTACAATTAAAATGGTCAACCCCTTTTCCTGATTGAGGTGAATAATTATGTCTCCTATTTCACGTACAATGTTTGGCTGAATACCTTCGGCTGGCTCATCTAAAATCAAAAGCTTTGGATTGAGAATCAAAGCCCTTCCTATTGCCAACTGTTGTTGTTGACCTCCGGAAAGATCTCCTCCACGACGATTGAGCATCTGCTTTAATACAGGAAAAATTTCAAATATGAATTCAGGAATTTCACGCAACCCATCTTCACGAGACAGGAGGCCCACACGAAGATTTTCCTCTACGCTTAATTGAGTGAATATTTCCCGGCCTTGGGGCACATAGCCTATTCCCTGCTGGGCTCGCAATTCAGCGGGTTTCCCTGCTAGCTCGTTACCCTCCAAACTAATGGAACCCGAGGCCGTAGGCAAAAGTCCCATAATAGCCTTAAGCAAGGTAGTTTTCCCGACTCCATTTCTCCCCATCAGACAGGTGCAGGATCCTGGAAGGATATTGAGATTCACATCCCAAAGGGTATGGCTTTCGCCATAATATTGATTTATTTTTTGTACTTTTAACATAGTTAACTTCCCAAATAAACTTCAATAACTTTTGGGTCGTTTTGCACCTCGTCCATTTTCCCATCTGCCAATACATGTCCTTCATGCAAAACGGTAACTCTATTTGCTATAGAACGAATAAAATCCATTTCATGTTCGACCACCACTACAGAATGTTTTCCTGCTAGTGATTTTAATAGTTCTGCCGTATGTTCAGTTTCCTGGTGTGTCATCCCCGCCACTGGTTCATCAATCAACAAAAGTCGCGGGTTTTGAGCCAACAACATTCCTATCTCCAACCATTGCTTCTGACCATGGGACAACAAACCTGCCGGGAGATTCTTTTGCTCCTTCAATCCAATGGTCTCCAAATCTTTTTCAATTGTGTCTCGTTGCTCTCCGGTTAAAGATTTAGTGAGGGATTGCCAGATGCCCTTTTTCGCATGAAGCGCCAATTCTAGATTTTCAAATACTGTATGGTTGAGAAATACTGTCGGTTTTTGAAATTTACGGCCTATCCCTGCATGGGATATTTCATACTCTGTCATTTCAGTCAGGTCGTGGTTTTGTCCAAAAAAAACAGTACCCCGGTCTGGACGTGTTTTCCCGGTAATCACATCCATCATGGTCGTCTTACCAGCGCCATTGGGTCCAATAATGCAACGCAACTCTCCGTCATCAATGTAGAGATTTAAATCATCGAGAGCTTTGAATCCATCGAAGCTGACTGTTAACCCTTCTATATAAAGGATACAACCATGAGTCGCATCGACTGAATCATCTTTGATATGAGCTCCTGGACTATCCATTAAGAAGGTCCCCTTGCTTTATCTTTTGATGAAAAACGGGAAAAAACACCAACCAGGCCCTTAGGGAAAAATAACGTTAAGACAATAAATAAGGTACCCAAAAAATAAAGCCAATAATCCGGAGCGGCAACCGTAAACCAACTTTTAGCTCCGTTGACCAGCCCGGCTCCAACGAGCGCACCGCTCAAAGTCCCTCGCCCACCTACCGCAACCCAAATAGCCATCTCAATCGAGTTGGAAGGTTGCATTTCACTTGGATTAATAATGCCGACTTGTGGCACATAGAGGGCTCCGGCGATCCCGCATAAAAATGCTGAAAGCGTCCAGACAAAAAGTTTGTAGTGCAACGTATTGTATCCGGAAAACATCACCCGACTTTCTGCGTCCCGGATTGCAGTAAGAACCCGTCCCAATTTAGATTGGACTACGTATCGTGACAAGACATAACTCAAGAACAATACAATGATGGTAATTATATACAGGCTCATTTTTGTGGAGGGTTCCTGCAATGAATATCCTAAGATGCGCTTGAAATCAGTAAGCCCATTGTTACCTCCAAAACCTGTTTCGTTGCGGAAAAATAAAAGCATGAGCGCGTATGTCATTGCCTGGGTAATGATGGCAAAATAGACTCCTTTAATGCGTGACTTGAAAGCAAAATACCCGAAAGTAAAAGCGAACAAGCCTGGCAATATCAGGATGACCAGTAACGTAAAGGCAAAGTAATCGAATCCATACCAATACCAGGGCAATTCTTTCCAATCGAGAAACACCATAAAGTCGGGCAAGTCGTTTTTATACACACCTTCTTTTCCGATACTCCTCATCAAATACATCCCCATGGCATATCCACCCATGGAAAAGAACACCCCATGTCCAAGGCTTAAGATTCCGGTATATCCCCAAATTAAATCTACGGCCAACGCCACCAAGGCATAGCACAAATATTTTCCTAATAAAGAAAACATATAATCAGGGACATGCAAAACAGATTCTTCAGGCACAAATATATTCAAAAGGGGAAGAAGAACCATCGCAATACCCAATAGACCAAAAGCGATCAACCACCCTTTTAAGGAATGCAAAGTAGCAATTTTTTTAATCATGTAGCTATGCTCAGTTATCAGCCATGCGACCTTTGAGAGCGAAAAGGCCCTGAGGTCGTTTTTGTATTAAGGCAATAATAAGAACTAGAACGATAATTTTTCCCAATACCGCACCAGCAATAGGCTCCAAAAATTTATTAACAAACCCTAGCCCCAGAGCCCCCACTACCGTGCCTGCTATTTTTCCGACTCCACCTAAAACTACAACCATGAAAGAATCGACAATATATAGCTGTCCTAACTCCGGACCAACATTACCTATCTGGGACAAGGCTAATCCACCCAAACCCGCCACTCCAGAACCTAAGCCAAAGGTATACATATCAACCTTATGGGTTGAAATTCCCATACAAGAAGCCATTCCCCGGTTTTGTGTAACAGCTCTTACTTGTAGCCCAAGTGAGGTTTTTTGTAGTAACGTCCAAACCGAAATCACAACAAAGACAACGAAAATGATGATGGCAATTCGACTATAGGGAAGGACAACCCCGTTCATAACTTCTACCCCACCCGCCAGATAATAGGGATTGGCTACCTCAACATTTTGCACACCAAAAACCAGCCTTACACTTTGAATCAAAATCAAGCTGATTCCCCAGGTAGCTAAAAGGGTTTCCAAAGGGCGGCCATAAAGGTGCCGGATGACACTTCTCTCCAAAATGATACCGATGATAGCACTTACTGTAAATGCGATTGGAATAGCTGCAACCAAGTACCAGTCGAAAAAACCAGGTAAGTACTCCTTAAACAGGTTTTGAACAACAAATGTGGAATAAGCGCCGATCATAAGCATTTCGCCATGAGCCATGTTAATCACACCCATAAGGCCAAAAGTGATGGCCAGCCCTAAAGCGGCAAGAAGCAATATGCTTCCAAGACTCAACCCATAAAATAAGTTTGCGGCTTGGTTAATAAAGAACTGACGCCTTTCAATGCTAGAAATTGCCTGGGAGGCACTTTTACGAATGGTAGGATCTTTTTCCAAAAATTCCCCCTTCTCGTCTTTTCCTAACAAGGCTTCTAAATCAGTTTTAAAATCATTATTTCCAATTTCTTTTATGGTTTTTAACGATTGGAGGCGCTTTTTTTTATCATCACTATTTAATCCTTCTTTTGCCAAAACCAGCAAAAAGATTTCACGGACTTCATCATCGCTCTCCTTAGCCAAAGCGTTCTCTACCAACACCACCAAGCCACTCGATGGCCTCTTCAATAGTTCCTTTGCGGCCGCCAATCGAACATCGGAGTCATCCGAGGTTAGCTGAAGTTTTCCTATCGCCACTGACAAAACCCTACGAACCGAATTATTGATTCTGGGTTTGCGAAGTTCCAAAGAGTTCAAATCGACTTGTTTTCCACTCAATGCATCGTGGCCCTGATCTCCCGACTCATCAAGTATGATAAGCGCTCCACCCTCACTAATTTGCAGGCGTTTATTTCTCAAAGCCTCCAAGGCAGGAAGTGCGGCAGGGTTTCCCATATCCCCCAGAAGCTTCACCGCTATCTTTATCTTGGAGCGACTTTTGTTTCCTAAATCTTTTAGGGCTGATTCGAAATCATTTGCTTCGACTAAAGAAAGTGGAAGCAATCCCGCAGCCAAAAGTAAAAAAAAACCAAAAAACCGAATAAATCTTTTTCGGCTTTTTGGTTCAATTTTAAGCTTTTGGTATTTATATAAGGTCGAGGTTGTTGTCATTCGATTTAAAATGTGCCCCTAATAAGAAAATTCCACCCATGATATATAAAGTCGAGGTTGTTGTCATTCGATTTAAAATGTACCCCTAAAAAGAAAATTCCACCCACGAATGGATGGAGTCTCCTGTATTGAAACCAAAGTATATTTTCCTCCGGCTCCATTAGTCCGTCGAGGAGGAGACCCGCAACGTTTCTGGAACCGGAGGAGAATTTTTAGTCAACTAGAACTTAGCTTTTTCGCAATTACCGCATACCCAGGGGTAAGTCCAATCGGCAACTTTTTTAGCACTTTCTGGAATAAATGGACTCCATGCCTGTGCCCGGATGGGTCCTTTGGTTTGCCACACCACTTCAAACTGTCCGTCTTCCTGGATTTCACCAATAACCACCGGCTTATGCAAGTGATGGTTGGCCGCATCCATAGTAATGTTAAAACCGGAAGGCGATTGGACTGTCTGGCCGCCGACGGCTTGGCGAACAGCGTCAATGTTAGTGGTGCCCGCTTGTTGAACCGCTTGGGCCCACATCTTAATCCCTATATAGGTGGCTTCCATAGGATCGTTGGTGACCCGCTTACTTCCATCTGGAAGGTTATGCTTTTTAACATATGCGTTCCATTTTTTGATGAAGGATTTGTTCGCCGGAGTATCGACAGACATAAAATAATTCCAGGCCGCTAAATGTCCTACTAACGGTTTTGTATCAATTCCCCGGAGCTCTTCTTCTCCCACAGAAAATGCAACGACTGGGATATCTTCTGCTTTCAGGCCCTGATTGCCGAGTTCTTTATAAAATGGAACATTGGAGTCACCGTTAATGGTGGAGACAACTGCGGTCGGTTTACCCGCCGCGAACTTTTTGATATTCGCCACGATTGTTTGGTAATCGCTATGACCAAACGGGGTGTAGGTTTCCATGATATCATCTTTAGCTACTCCCTTGGACTTCAGAAAATAGTTAAGGATTTTGTTGGTCGTGCGGGGATAAACGTAATCGGTTCCTAACAAAACCCACCTTTTGGCTCCGCCACCGTCTTCACTCATCAAATACTCAACTGCCGGAATGGCTTGCTGGTTAGGTGCCGCGCCGGTGTAGAAAACGTTATAAGAAGATTCTTCACCTTCATATTGAACGGGATAAAACAACAATCCGTTCAACTCTTCAAAAACGGGAAGGACTGATTTACGTGAAACAGAGGTCCAGCAACCAAAAGTCACCGCGACTTTTTGTTTTTGGATCAACTCTCGCGCTTTTTCAGCAAACAAGGGCCAGTTTGAGGCAGGGTCAACCACTACAGGTTCGAGCTTTTTCCCCAGAAGGCCACCTTGGGCATTGATCTCTTCAATAGCCATCAGAGCCACATCCTTCAATGATGTCTCACTGATCGCCATTGTGCCGGAGAG
>PCCT01000111.1 GCA_002731985.1 Nitrospinota bacterium | reverse complement strand
TCCAATTGTCTTTTCTTTCAGTTCCATTCAGCGTTTGTCGTTAAAAGCATGTGTAAGAGATCCGTATTCGACTCCGGCTAGAGAGTCCGAACACAAAGGAGGAGGGGGGTACCTTTGTACACGGACCTCTTACACATTTGGTAAACGGGAATCCAGCCATTGTGCCGACTGTGTTATTACTCCCCGATGATTACAATTTCCTGTTCCAGCTTCGTCCCTGTTTTTTCCTCAACCACAGTTTGGATATGTTCGATCAGTTTGATCACATCCTTTGCCGAAGCATTTCCTTTGTTCACTATAAAGTTTGCGTGCTTGATAGAAACACCAGCCCCGCCCATGCTACAGCCCTTTAATCCGGACGACTCAATGAGGCGTCCGGCGCTGTCGCCTTTCGGATTTTTGAAGATTGATCCAGAGTTAGGCATCGTCAACGGCTGTGTTGAACTTCTGCGTGAAATATGATCGCCCATCTTGCGATGAACCTCTGACGCCTCTCCCTTCTCCAAATCCAGTTCCGCTTCGATAACGATTCCATCTCCTGAAGGGAAAGTAGTTTTACGGTAAGCGAATGTTATATCGTCCTTGTCAAAGATTTCGACTTCGCCATCAAGGTTCACGCGTTTGACACTGCGAAGAACCTGCCCGATTTCAGTACCCTCTGCACCGGCGTTCATCACGACTGCTCCGCCGACAGAACCTGGAATGCCAACCAGAGATTCAATTCCTGTCAGACCATAACGCGCGGCATACTTGGCGAGGTAGGATAGCTTCACCCCTCCGTCCACCTGGATGACGGCTCGTTCTTTGCCATCGGGAGTTTTGTAAAACACCGGACGCTTGATCGATTTGAAGCAATTCTTGAGCGACACCACGATGCCTCGAATACCCCGGTCACGAACCAGGAGATTGGTGCCTTCACCAAGTGTCCACACAGGACAACTGCCACGATGTTTCAAAATGATTTGCAGGTCTCTCAGGCTTTCCGGAAGAACAAACACATCTGCCGGGCCGCCAATTCGCATTGAGGTGTATTTAGACATGATCTCGTTATAGCGCACCTCGCCTTTGATTTTATTTTGGAAGGAAAAAGAAGAGTTCATATTTTTTCTCTGCAGGATTTTTCGTCCCAGAATAGTTCTGGGTGAATTCAGACCATCCCTCATGGGGAATTGTTGGTCCGTTCCAGTATTTGCGTAGCGTATCAGCCGTTGTTTCCAAGGTCCGCTCAGCATGGGGGTGGGTTCCTCCTCTGATTAGTGGTCAAATTTTCAGGAAGACCGGGTAGTTAAAAAATCTCTACCCAGTTTCCATACATCGCCTGCTCCCAGCGTCATCAATACATCGCCGGGTTTAAGAAGATGGGATAAACGTTCATTCACTTCATTTCTGTGTTCTACATACTCAGCACTTTTGTGCCCGCATTCGTGTACGCCCTCAACGAGGTCACGCGCGTGTACGTTTTCTATAGGAGCTTCCCCTGCAGGGAAGATGTCCATTACCAGCAGGTGGTCCGCATCATTAAAAGAAGACCAGAAATCTTCCATCAGCAACTTTGTTCGCGAATATCTGTGAGGCTGAAATAAGACGACGAGCCTTCGGTCAGGCCAGGCTTCTTTCGCAGTTTTAAGAGTCGCAATTATTTCTACGGGATGGTGTCCGTAATCGTCTATCAGGGTCAGTTCATCCGATTGTTCCACTATCTCGAATCGTCTCTGGACGCCTTCGAAATGTGTGAGCGAACTGGCCACCGTTTGAAAGTCGAGATCCAACTCCATACCCACGGCAACTGCCGCAAGAGTGTTGAGTACGTTGTGTCTTCCCAGTGCTCCGGAAAGTATGCGGCCCAGTTCCTTACCCTGATGGTATACGGTGAAATATGTTTTCAGTCCCTCTATGGAAATATTGCGTGCCGTGTAATCTGCCTGAGAAGTTAATCCGTATGTGATGTATCGTTTTTCTACACTTGGAATCAGCGATTGTATGTTGGGGTCGTCCAGACAAAGGATGGCGGAACCGTAAAATGGAATTTTGTTAATAAACTCCAGGAACGTATTTTTCATGTTTTCCAGTGTCAGATAAAATTCCATATGTTCTTCATCGAGTGTCGTGACCACAGCAATCGTCGGTGACAGTTTCAGGAACGAACCATCGCTTTCGTCCGCCTCCGCTACCAGAAATTCGCTTTGTCCAAGTTTGGCGTGACTGCCAATGTTTTTTAGTCGGCCGCCGATGACCACAGTCGGGTCAATATGTCCTCCTGCAAGTACTGTCGATACCAGAGAGGTCGTGGTTGTTTTGCCATGGGTCCCGGCGATAGCGATTCCATATTTCATGCGCATAAGTTCCGCCAGCATTTCTGCGCGGGGGATAACCGGGATCATGCTTTCCTTTGCCGCGACCACTTCTACGTTATCCGGACCGATGGCGCTGGATGCTACGACAACCTGTGAGTTCTTGATATTTCCAGGCGCGTGCTCAAAGAAAATTTTCGCGCCTAGTTGTTCGAGGTGATCTGTCACAGGGGTCTTCGCCCTGTCAGAGCCACTCACTTCATATCCCTGATTGATCAACACTTCAGCGATGCCGCTCATACCCGAGCCCCCAATCCCGATGAAGTGGATTCTTTTTGTTTTTCCTAGAAACATGACAAAACATATCTTCCTTTGGGTTTATTATCGTTGCCTGCAGCTTTTCTAGCGTTCCCCATCAGCTCCATGCAAATCTCTCGCACTTTTTCAGTGGCGTCACGATTGCCGAGCCCGTAACTGTTGTCTTCCATTTCCTGAATCTGATCCGGTTCGTCCATTGCCCTTTTAATAGATTGGGCAAGGCGCTCGCCAGAGACCTCGCTGTCCAAAATCAACTCTCCTGCGTTAGCGGCTTCGACCACTCGAGCATTGTGCTCCTGATGGTTGTGGGTCGCGTAAGGGAAAGGAATGAGAACCGAAACTCTTCCCGCCGCCGTAATTTCAGCGAGCGTTGTCGCTCCCGACCGACAGATGACAAGAGAGGCCAGCCGATACCTCACGGGCATATCCGTTATGAAAGCCTGGACATCGGCGGTAAAGCCTTTCGCCTTGTACATATTCTTAATGGATTCATAATCCGCTTCCCCGGTCTGGTGAGTGATGTGTATATCGCCTTTCCGGTCCGCCAGAAGGTCCAGCGTTTCAATCATCGCCATGTTGATGGAGTGCGCTCCCTGGCTTCCTCCAAGAATGAGGATGCCAAACGGATCTTTTGAAGAAGGCGGGAATTCTTCTCTTGGACGACAGAGTTCTTCGCTGATCATGTTGCCGGTTACTTCAACCTTGTTATTAGGAAAAAAGCGTTTCGATTCTTCAAAAGAAATCGCTACCTTATCTGCAATTTTTCCCAGCCATTTATTAGCCATGCCAGGAAACGCGTTTTGTTCATGAATGAGGATTGGAATACGCAACAACCAGGCTGAAAACACCAGCGGAGCAGAAGCGTAGCCGCCAACACCAACAGCAAGATTAGGACGGTTGCGGATAAGAAAACACATCGACTGCGCTGTTCCTATCGGGAGCTTGCACAATGAAGTCCACTTACTGAGCCCTTTCTTTCCCAACAAACCAGAGGAAAGAATGGTTTTTAAATTGAAATCTTCCCTGGGAAGAATTTTGGATTCGATGCCCTGCCTGGTTCCAACGAATGTGATTTCAATATCCATATCATTCCTCTTGAGTGCTTTTGCGAGGGCGATGCCGGGATATAAGTGACCCCCGGTGCCTCCGCCTGCTATGACGACTTTTTTTCCCATAGCCCGTGCGTCAATGTTGGACGGGTTGCTCTGAAATATTCAGTAACACCCCCACTGAAAGCATCAGGACCAACAGCGACGACCCGCCCATACTGATAAACGGAAGCGTCAGTCCTTTTGTTGGGAGTAAACCCACAGCGACTCCCATGTTCACAAATGCCTGGGTGCCGAGTAAAAGCGTCAGACCAATCGCCACATGAGTGCCGAAAGAATCTTTGGCGCGGTGGGCAATGACAAACCCTCTCCAGATCAATACTGAAAACAGCAGAACGATGATCAGCGTGCCTATGAACCCGAGTTCCTCGCCAATCACCGAGAAAATAAAGTCTGTATGCGCTTCCGGAAGATAAAACAGTTTTTGACTGCTGTCCCCGATTCCAGAGCCGAAGATCCCTCCGCGTCCGAACGCGTAAAACGATTGAATTGCCTGAAAGCCTGTGTCCGATGGGTCCTGCCATGGATCGAGAAAAGCGATGATTCGTCGTGTCCGATAGTTGGCTCCCATAATCGCCGCGACGATGAAAGGGATGATCGCTATAACCGAATAGACCAGAAACTTCGTGCGCAGTCCTGCTATCATGAGCATGGTGAAGGTGACAACGCATATAATCATTGCCGTTCCGAAATCGGGTTGAAACAGAATGGGTACGAAGAAAAATCCTAGAACAATCAACTTGGGCAGGTACCCGTAAGCAAAATTTTTCAATTGGTCGGCCCGCTTCACCAACGACTTTGCGATGAACAGCACCAGCGCGAATTTGGCAAGCTCCGATGGCTGAAAAGTCAAACCCCCGAGAACCAGCCAGCGTCTGGCCCCGCCAACCTCTTTTCCCAGCCCAGGCATCATTACCGCAATCAGCATCAGGAACGTTGCGGTCATGATGATATAGGCGTACTTTTCCAGGTAGCGGTAGTCCATTTTTCGCACCGTGAGCATGATAATAGTTCCCAACACAACCCATAGAGCCTGACGTTTGAGGAAGTAATAAGGGTCGTTGTATTTTTCCATTGCATACACTCCGCTGGAACTGAACACCATTACGAGACCGATGAATACCAGCACGGTAATCGTCAAAAAAAGTATCGAATCGCAATGAAGTTGTTTCAGCTTTGGACGGCCCAATGTTTCCTCCAGAAAACATGATCTCGATTCCTAAAAAAGTCGCTTGTTTCAGCAAAGCCCATCAACAGATTCGGGGTAACTCCCGATAATTGTCCAGAACCTGCTGAAGGAATCACCCGATGGCAACCCAACTCGAATTCCTATAAGCGGCAAAAACCGTTAAGGGTTTTCGCTCAAAGCCGGTTCACAATTTCCTTAAACCGGTTGCCACGCTCAACAAAATCCTTGAACATGTCGAAGCTGGCGCAACCTGGCGAAAGCAATACCACATCTCCTGCCTCCGCCTTGTCTATTGCGCGTCCAATAGCATCTTCCATGCTTCCGGCATCCTCATAGCTGAAAGAGCCATTCAGCATCAGCCGGAACTTGCTTTTTGTTTCTCCAATAAGGATCAGGTGTTTGACCTTTTCCTTAAATATTTTTTTCAGTGCCAGAAAGTCTCCACCCTTGTCTTTGCCGCCAGCGATCAAAATGACAGGGCGTGAAAAGCTCATCAATGATTTGTGTACCGAGCCTACGTTGGTTCCCTTTGAGTCATTAATGAAGTCGATCCCGCGAATTGTTCGCACCCATTCGATACGGTGCTCAAGCCCAATAAACTTACTGACAGCGTTCGCAATGTCATCTGGTTTCGCACCGGCAAGAGAAGTCGCAACGACAGCGGCCAATACATTCTCGACCTGGCATTGCATTGCGAGTTGTAACTCATCCACAGAAAGCAGGTTTTCATTTAATGCTTCAAAGCAGGCGACCATTGAATCGTTTTCCAGGTAAGCCCCTTCACTGACTTTCCCGAGGAGGCTAAAGAAAGCTTTTTTCGCTTTACTGCTGCCTGCCTGCTTCAATACATTGTCGTCGTCGCTGTTAAGGATTAAAAAATCCTCTTCCGTTTGGGATGCAGAAATCTTTCCCTTGAGGGCCGCGTAATCTTCAAAAGTTTTGTGGCGATCCAGGTGGTCTGGTGTGATGTTGAGGATCATCGCGATGTTCGGGCGAAAATTTTTCACGCCCTCCAACTGGAAAGTCGAAATTTCAAGAACGAAATAATCAACCGGTTCCTCATCCAGCAGCCCGATAAAAGGAGCGCCCAGATTGCCGCCCACAGCTACCTTTTTACCCGCTTGCTCAAGAATTTTTCCGATAAGAGTTGTTACTGTAGATTTTCCATTCGTACCCGTCACTGCTATGATGGGTGTTTGCGTGAACCGTGAGGCCAGTTCAATTTCGCTGATAATTTCGGTGCCTTGATTACGCGCTTTTCCCAAAAATGGAGAATGAATGTCTACGCCCGGGCTGAGCACGATCAGATCAGCATCTGCCGGAGGCTCTGAGCATTCGAAAACTGTTTGCACATTCGGACTCAACGATTGAACAGTTCCTTCCAGTTCTATACGCGGTTTGGAATCGATGAGCGTGACAAGAGCTTGCTTCGCAACTAGGAAATTAGCTGTCGCGATTCCCGTGCGCCCCATACCAATCACCGTTATATTTTTGTTTTCGAGTTGCATCAATTATCTCATCTTCAATGTACTCAGGCCGATCATGGCGAAAACCGCGGCAACGATCCAGAAACGGACAATCACCTTGGGTTCTGCCCAACCTGTATGTTCAAAATGATGGTGCAACGGCGCCATCTTGAAAAAACGTTTTCCACCGGTGTGTTTAAAATATGCAACCTGGATGATGACGGAGAGAGCTTCTATAACGAATATTCCTCCTACCAAAAGAAGCAATAGTTCGTGTTTTGCTATCACCGCAATCGTCCCCAACAGTCCGCCTAAAGACAGAGATCCCACATCGCCCATAAAAATTTGTGCCGGATAGGTATTGAACCAGAGAAAACCAAGGCTAGCGCCTATCACTGCCGAACTGAATACAGCGATTTCACCCGCATCCTTGATATGCTGAATGCGCAGATACTCTGCAAACTTGAAATGTCCGCAAAGATAAAGAATCATCGTGTAGGTGATCGTGGCGATAATGATAGGACCGATCGCCAGACCATCCAGACCATCGGTAAGATTCACAGCGTTCGATGTTCCCACGATCGTTATAACGATCAGCAGGAGATACCAGGCGCCAAGGTCGGGTTGGAATTCTTTAAAAAAAGGAACATGCAAACGAGTCGCATATTCGCTTCGGCTTGGATCAAAATAAATCAGATAAATTCCGATGGCGATGCTCAATAGAATTTGTAATGCCAGCTTAACCCTTGCCGTCATTCCTTCATCACTTCTAAGTTTCATGACATCGTCCATGAATCCGATCAAACCAAATCCGACAGTAGCCAGAAGGACCAGCCATATATAAGGTTTGGTCAGATCGGCCCAAAGAAGAGTGGAGGCGATTAGCGTTGCTAGAATGAGCAGCCCACCCATGGTTGGAGTCCCAGACTTAACAATGTGACTCTTGGGTCCATCGCCACGAATTTTTTCACCGACCTGGAACATTCTGAGCATGCGGATAACCATTCTTCCCATTAGCATGCTGAACGCCAAAGCTGTGATTCCTGAATAAGCCGACCGGAACGTGATGTATCGAAACACGTTCAAAAACGAGTAGTCGGAACTCAGTGGATAAAAAATGTGATACAGCATGGCTCAACCAATCCTTAGTTTTGTTAAACAGTCAGGCTTCGAACAACCTCTTCCATCTTTGATCCGCGTGACCCCTTGACCAACAGGCAGTCACCGGGACGGATGTGTTTTTTTATGAATGCCACGGCGCATTTATGCTCGGCGGCTGTGGCGATTTGTTTTTTATCCATACCAGAAGCTATGGCACTCTTAGCGGCATGAGCTGAAAGTTCTCCAACAGCAACAAGGTAGTCGATGGAATGTTCTGTGATGTTCTCGCCTAGTTTTGCGTGAGCAGACTCCGCCATTTCTCCCAGCTCCAGCATGTCGCCAAGGATAAAAAATTTTCTTCCCTCACATTTGTAGTTAGCCAAAGTTTTTAAGGCTTCATGCATGGACCGGGGATTCGCGTTGTAAGCATCATTTATGATCGTCGCTCCCTGGTATTCCGTAGTTTCATATCTGTTGGACAAAAGACTGGCATTGCTCAGCCCGGTTTTCATGTCGTCCGGTCCAATCCCCAGCGAGTAACCCGTCGCCATAGCGGCCAGGGCGTTGTAGATATTGCATGCCCCCAGAAACGGGAGGCGGATAGGAATAGTTTGATCAAAAAGTCGGACATTGAAATCGAACCCTTCTTTATTCATGGGGCGGATGTCTCCGGCTTTCACATCAGCTTCGCTGTGAATGCCATAGGTGACAACCTTGGCCCGCACTGACTTTGCAAGTTCAAGCACCAGCGGGTCATCGGCATTGACGATAGCGGTTCCCTGCTCGCTCAACGCGTCGTAAAGCTCACCCTTAGCGGCCTGAACATTTTTCAGAGTTTTTAAGTGAACCAGATGACCTTCCGAGATATTGGTGAGTACGCCAATTTCCGGTTGCGCAATTTCAGCAAGACGCTTGATCTCTCCTGCCGCGCTCATACCCATTTCAAGAACTGCAACCTTGTCGTCTGACGAAAGATGAAACAGGCTAAGGGGAAGCCCGATGTGATTATTCAGGTTGCCCTTTGTCTTAACCGTTTTGAGTTTTGTTTCCGTTATGGACGCTATCATTTCTTTTGTTGTGGATTTACCATTGGTTCCGGTGATGCCAACAACTCGTACGGGAATTTGTTTTCTGTGGAACGAAGATAATTCTTGTAATGCCTTAAGCGTGTCACCGACACGGACAACCGGAGGCGCCTCACTATTTTTTGATAGAGCGTTACTTTTTTCCGAAAGAACAATCGCCGCCGCTTTTTTGTTTCGGGCTTCTTCGATGAAGTTGTGACCGTCGAACCTGTCGCCACGAATGCAGACAAACAGTTCGTCCTCTTTCAACGTTCGCGTGTCTATGGACACACCTCGAAAGACCTTGTCTCCGGCTCCTGAGACGAGTTCTCCCCCAATGGCTTTCAAACAGTCTGCAACTTTCATTTCAATCACCTTACGACAACCCCCTGATCGCTTCAGCGGCGACTTCCCGGTCGTCGAAATGAATCGTTTCTGTATTTAAAATTTGATAATCCTCATGCCCTTTTCCCGCGATCATGATCAGATCGCCAGGCCGTGCTCGTTCGATGGCAAAATCAATCGCTTCTTTTCGATCAACGATAACTTCGTAGTCCTTACCTCGGATGGCGGAAGAGGGGATACCTTCAAGAATGTCACCCACAATATGCTGCGGATCTTCAGAGCGTGGGTTGTCGGAAGTTACAATGGCGAATCCGCTTGCTTCCACCGCAACACGGCCCATAGCTTTTCGTTTGCCACGATCACGATCTCCACCGCAACCAAACACAGTGATAACGCGACCCGGCGTGAATGCTTGCGCCGCTTGCAGTACATTGCGAAGTGCGTCATCAGTGTGGGCATAATCGACGACAACTGAAAAATCACGGTCGCAGGGAATCTTTTCAAAGCGACCGGGAATGCGGTCCACAGACCGGAGTCCGCGGTCGATCTCGTCCAAAGGGATACCCTGAAGAAGTGCCGCTGACGCGGCGGAAATCAGGTTGTATATGTTGTGGCGACCCAATAGATGAGTCTGTGTTTCGCAGGACCCGGAAGGAGTTTTCAACGTGAAGCAACTCCCGGTTTCCGATAGCTTGCAGTTTTCAGCCATGACGTCAGCGTTTTGCTCGATGCCGGTGGTCAGCATGTCCCCGGAAAATTCATCAGCGATTTCGCGTCCGACAGAATCATCAATATTGGTCACTATTTTTTCTATGAAGTTGTCGCGAAAAAAACTTTTCTTCATTTCCTTGTAGTCATCCATCGTGCCGTGGAAGTCCAGATGGTCACGGCTCAAATTGGTGAAAATGCCAACGGCAAAGTGCATCCCGTGTACCCTTTTAAGCGCCAGAGAATGAGAGGAGACCTCAAGAAAGCATCGGCGAATCTTCCGGGCTGTCATCTCATGAAGCATGCGATTGATGTCCAGCGACTCCGGTGTGGTTATGGGTGCGACAATATTAGTGTCGCCATAACTGTAGTGAATGGTTCCAATGATTCCCGATGTTGCGTTTCGAACTTTATGAACCGCATCCAGAATGTATGTGACGGTCGTCTTCCCGTTGGTCCCTGTGACACCATAAACATCCATTCGGTCAGATGGTCGGTGGTAGAATTCCGAACCAATCCATGCGAGGGCACTTCGGCAATCGTCCACGCAGATGGCGGTTATATTATTTTCATCCAACTTCAATTTCGAAAGCTCTTCGACAGAAGCCTCTGTGACGAACGCCGATGCTCCGCGAGCGATGGCATCGTTGATAAACTTGAAACCATCCTGTTGGAATCCGTGAACGGCAACAAAAAGACTCCCGGCCTCAGCCTTACGAGAGTCAAAGACAATAGATGAAATTTCACGATCCAGGTTTCCCAGAATGTTTATTGCAGGGAACCCGTGAATCAGATCAGATAAATTTTGCTTGGATGCAACGTCCATTTTCCAAATAATTCCCTTGGGAAAATTTTTTTTCGACCGAATCGGGTCGAAACAGGCTGGTGCCTGTACCACTCTTGAATGTCCCATCATGCTCGGTCCAGAATGTAAACGAGTTGATCATTTGACGGCACATTGAGATAGCGCAATGTTTCTCTGACAATATTGCTGAAGACAGGCGCGGCAACCGAGCCACCGTAGTGAACGCCTTGAGGGGTATCAATCATGACCAGGATCGCCACCTTCGCCGCATCGGCAGGAGCGAATCCGATAAAAGAAGAAACATAAGCAGTCTTCGAATAACTTCTTGTTTTTGGGTCATATTTTTGAGCAGTACCCGTTTTCCCAGCGACCTCGTATCCTTTAACGGCGGCATTTTTGCCTGTGCCGTCCTTAACCACATGTTTGAGAATATCTACCACTTGCCTGCTGGACTGAATTGAAATTACCCTTCGCACGATTTTGGGCTCGAAACGTTTTTCTATCTGACCGTCCTTT
>PCCT01000110.1 GCA_002731985.1 Nitrospinota bacterium | reverse complement strand
GTGATACCCCTTGCTCAAGCTGAAGATTATGGAATCAAAAGAAATTCTTTGGAAAAAGTGTCTTTTGAAAATCGAGGAGCAGGTGCCGTCCGAGAGTTACTCTGCCTGGTTTTCACCGACCTATCCTCATGTGTTGACGGAGGATAGTCTGATCGTGGCTGTCCCTAATAATTTTTACAAAGAGTGCCTTCAGGAAAACTATCACGAGCTCATGGGATCCATTTTGAATTCGTTGACCGACACACCTATCGACCTTCAATTTAAAACAGAAGCAGAATGCTGCCCCGGTGAAAAAAAAGAAGAGGCGCCTGCTTTAAAACAATCCGAACCACAATTAAAAGTAGAGTTTACAAACCCCGTTTTAAGCTCTATCAATCCCAAATATAATTTTTCCAACTTTATCGTCGGTTCCAGCAACCAGTTTGCGCATGCCGCGGCCTCGGCCGTTGCCAATAATCCGGCGCTGACCTATAACCCATTATTCATATACGGCGGCGTTGGCCTGGGTAAAACTCATTTGCTTCACGCCATTGGAAACGCCATGTTGAAAAGAGACCCGCGCCCACGAATCCGCTATCTTTCCGCCGAGAGTTTTACCGTTGACCTCATAGAATCTCTCAAGCGAGACGATATGCCATCTTTCAGAAACAGATATCGTCCGCTTGATGTTTTATTTGTTGATGATATTCAGTTTCTAGCGGGGAAAGATCGTACGCAGGAGGAGTTTTTCTACACATTCAACGCGCTTTACGAATCACATAAACAGGTAGTTCTTTCGAGCGATAAATATCCGAAAGACATGATGAGTATTGAGGAAAGGCTGCGCTCACGTTTCGAGTCGGGATTAGTTGCTGATATAGAGATCCCGGACTTGGAAACGAAAGTTGCTATCATTTATAAAAAAGCGGAAGCCCACAACAAGTCCATACCTCAGGACGTTGCTATTTTCATCGCAAGCAATATTAAGACGAATATTAGAGAGCTGGAGGGATTCCTTCTGCGTATCATCGCGTTTGCTTCATTCACTCATCGAGAAATCAACCTAGAGCTAACGCAAGACGTCCTAAAAGAATTTACTTATGACAAAAATAAAAATTTTACAGCCCCAATTATCATTAAAACCGTGGCCTCTTATTTCAATATTAAAGTCTCTGATATGAAGTCCAAAAAGCGCTCCCGGGAGATCTCCATTCCGCGCCAGATTGCCATGTATTTATGCCGCGAATATACCAAGTTTTCCCTTCCCGATATAGGCCGTCAGTTTGGGGGTAAAGACCACACGACCGTCATATTTTCCCACAAAAAGCTAACGAAAATCATCAATGAAAATGGGAGCTTAGGAAAAAGTGTCAAAGAAATCATCGATTTAATCGAGAGTGGAAAAACCTCCTAAAACCTGTCTAAAAAGTGTAAAGAAACCAACTAAATTAGGGTATAATAGATCCCTATTTGGTTATCCTTCCAAAAGACCAGATTTTTCGCTTTAAACAACGAACCTGCATCACGGTTTTTGCTTTAGATTCGATAGGTTCCGTGGTTTTTCCACATATTAACAGGCCCTACTACTACTACTAAGTTTATAAACTAACTTTATCTTATAATAATAGTAAAAAGAGACTCCACACTAAATGACCCAACCACAAAAAGCTTACGACTCTACTAATATAAAAATTTTAGAGGGGCTGGAAGCGGTTAGAAAACGTCCTGCTATGTACATCGGCGGAACCGGTGTTGATGGACTTAACCATTTAGTTTTTGAATTGGTAGATAATAGTGTTGATGAAGCAATAGCGGGTCATTGTTCAGAAGTGGAAGTGATCATACATATAGACAATAGTGTAACCGTATCAGATAACGGTCGCGGCATACCTGTTGATATTCATCCTGATAGGAAAATTTCTGCCGCAGAAGTGGTAATGACCGTGCTACATGCAGGAGGTAAGTTTGATAAAGATACTTATCAGGTATCAGCAGGGTTGCATGGAGTGGGCGTTTCCGTAGTGAACGCGCTGTCAGAGCAATTGTCCCTAGAAATAAAACGGGATGGTCAGACACATACCCAAAAATATTCCAAAGGAAAACCACTGACCTCATTGGAAATAACAGGAAAATGTGAAACTACAGGGACAAAGATAACATTCATACCCGATCCAACTATCTTCAGTGAATTGAATTTTGGTTATGATGTGCTTTCCAATCGATTGAGAGAGCTTTCATTTCTTAATAAAGGATTAAGAATACATATTCATGATGAGCGAAGCGGCAGCGACAATGATTTTTATTACGAAGGAGGGATCGTTTCCTTTTTAAAACATCTAAGTGAAAATAAAAAAGTATTACATCCCGAGCCTATATATATTCACAGAGAAAAAGAAGACGGTCTTTTGGAATTAGCATTGATTTATAATGATGGATACAGCGAAGAAGTTTTTACATATGTAAATAATGTCAATACGCGTGATGGAGGAACCCATTTAAGTGGTTTTCGCTCAGCACTTACCCGCACAATCAATAGTTATGCAGTACAAAACGGAATGCTTAAAAATATTAATGTTAACCTGACGGGAGACGATGTCCGCGAGGGTTTGATAGCTGTTTTGAGTATAAAAATCCCGGAACCGCAATTTGAAGGCCAAACGAAGGGTAAGCTGGGAAATACGGAAGTAAAGGGGATGGTAGAGCAAATAGTTAATGATCAGCTCGGGAAACTATTTGAAGAACAACCCGGTATTGCTAAATCAATAGTCTCCAAGGCCATAAGCGCTGCTTTAGCACGAGAGGCGGCGAAAAAAGCGAAAGACTTGGTCCGCCGTAAGAACGCGTTAGAAATCAGCGCTCTACCAGGGAAGCTGGCCGACTGTTCGGAGCGAGACCCAGCCCTCTGCGAAGTCTATATCGTAGAGGGGGATTCGGCTGGTGGTTCTGCAAAGCAAGGTAGAGATAGAAAGTATCAGGCGATTTTACCGATAAAGGGTAAGATTCTTAATGTCGAAAAAGCTCGTTATGACAAAATGCTAGCCAGCGATGAAATTAGAACCCTTATCACGGCTCTGGGAACAGGTATAGGAAAATCAGATTTTAGTCCTGAAAAGCTCCGGTATCATAAAATAATAATAATGACAGACGCAGATGTCGATGGAGCCCATATCCGGACACTGCTCCTGACATTCTT
This sequence comes from Nitrospinota bacterium, assembly GCA_002731985.1. Taxonomy (GTDB): domain Bacteria; phylum Nitrospinota; class Nitrospinia; order Nitrospinales; family VA-1; genus Nitromaritima. The sequence continues at coordinate 4,650 of PCCT01000110.1, read as the reverse complement.
TTTTCGTCAGATGAACGAACTGATAGAGAGAGGTAACCTATACATTGCTCAGCCCCCTCTTTTTAAAGTTAAAAAAGGAAAAAAAGAAACCTACCTGAAAAACGAAAAAGGATTACTCCGGTATTTAGTGGAACATGGCACCGAGAAAATGGAAGTTCATGTTGGAGGAAATGGGCAAAAATCATACACCGGCATAGAGCTTGTAAATTTAGTTAATGACTTATTCCGCTATGAAGATCGTTTTATTCAAGTGGTTAAAAATAATATTCCAAAAAGAATTCTTAATGGCTTGGTAAAACTCCGAATGGAAAGCGAATGTTTCAGGTCCCTTGAAAGTATGATAGAGACCATTACTAAACTTTTCGATGAAGTAATCAATGAGGAAAATAAAAAGAAGATAGATTACAACGGAGCCTCGCTGAACCTGCCTATCCAATTCCTTAAAGCCGATAAAATCAAATGGGACGTAGAGAACAAATTAAAGCGCTTCAAGTTAGAGCTGGATCATTCTGACGAAGATAATATTGTTGCCAAAACAACACACGGCAAAACCAAAATCGATTTAAATTCCAAAGTTAAAGACGTCTCTTTACAGGTGGATTATGACTCCGAAAACGATCTATTTAAATTCATTATCCAGGGCCAAAACCAAGGCCGAGAATTCAAAATTAAACTGGATGCCGATTTTTTAGATTCAGTAATTATTCAAAAAATCCTCGAAGTATATGAACCCTTGAGAAAAATGGACCATCCGCCTTTTAAATTGGTTAATGGACCGGAGACAGTGTCGGCGGATACCAAGCATGGTCTCTTAGAAGCAATATTGGAAGTCGCCAAAAAGGGAATAGTAATTCAACGCTATAAAGGCTTGGGAGAAATGAATCCCACCCAGCTTTGGGAAACTACGATGGACCCGGAAGAAAGGGTTTTATTGCAGGTGCGGGCGGAGGACATAGTTGCGTCGGAAACATTGTTCACCACTCTCATGGGAGATTCCGTGGAACCGAGAAGGAAATTTATCCAGGAAAACGCTTTAGAAGCCAGAAATATAGATATTTAACCAAAGCCTCTCCGTGGGAAATGCGAACTATTTGCGCCCCTCACCCACGATTTGTATCTGACAATTCAAGGTTAAATAAAACAAAAGAAAATTTTCAAAAGGAAGAGAGATGCCAGGGACGATTGAGCCGATAAATATAAACGAGGAGATGAAAACATCTTATCTCGATTACGCAATGAGCGTAATAATCGGACGGGCGTTACCCGATGTAAGGGACGGATTAAAACCCGTTCACCGCCGCATCCTGTATGCGATGCAAACGGTAAACAACGCCCACAATAAACCTTATAAAAAATCCGCCCGCATAGTTGGTGACGTGATGGGTAAGTATCATCCCCACGGAGATAACGCCATTTATGACACCATGGTCAGGCTGGCGCAGGAATTTTCACTAAGGTATCCGGTAGTCGATGGTCAGGGAAACTTTGGATCCATAGACGGCGACTCCGCGGCCGCGATGAGGTATACAGAGGTTCGCATGGCCGAGATCGCACAGGAGCTATTGCGAGACCTGGAGAAAGACACCGTCCGGTTTACCCCAAACTATGACGAGTCCCTCACCGAGCCATCCGTATTGCCGTCAGCATTTCCACAACTGTTAGCTAATGGTGCCTCGGGGATCGCAGTTGGAATGGCTACCAATATTCCACCCCACAACCTTAGAGAAATAGTTGATGCCGCTATTCACCTGACTGGAAACCCGGATTGCACAATTCAAGAACTTATGGATATTGTGCCTGGTCCAGATTTCCCTACTAGCGGAATCATTAACGGAACCTCAGGCATTCGATCCGCCTACCTGAGGGGTAGAGGAATCATCAAAGTACGGGGTCGGGTGAATGTTGAGCCCATGGAAAAAGGAGACCGCGAACGTATCGTGGTTCAGGAATTGCCTTATCAGGTGAATAAATCTCGTCTGGTTGAAAAAATTGCCGAGCTCGTTCGTGAAAAAAGACTGGAAGGAATTTCAGACCTGCGGGACGAATCAGATCGTGATGGAATTCGTGTGGTGATGGAATTAAAAAAGGGAACCATCGCCCAGATCGTAATAAACAACCTGTATAAAAATACTCAGCTTCAAGATACTTTTGGGATCATCATGCTGGCATTGGTGAATCAACAACCCAAAGTCCTTAACCTGAAAGAAATGCTTCATCACTTCGTTATGTTTCGTAAAGAAGTGGTGACCCAGCGAACCGAATATGATTTAAAAAAAGCGCAGGAAAAAGAACATATATACCTTGGTCTTAAAATTGCCATCGATAATATGGACGCGGTCGTTGCTTTGATCCGCGCGGCGGCAGACCCGGCAGAAGCACTTACCGGCCTGATGGAAAAATTTGCGCTTTCAGAGATCCAAAGCAAAGCCATACTTGAAATGAGACTCCAGCGTTTAACAGGGCTCGAGCGGCAAAAAATAGTTGATGAATTAAAAGCAATCATAGAACTGATTAAAGAGCTGAAAAACATTCTGGCCAATGATGACGTAAAATTGCAGATCATTCGCGATGAACTGACCAGCATAAGAGGTAAATACGGAGACGAGCGCCGTACCGAAATTATTCCCAGCGAAGCCGACGATATCGATATTGAAGACATGATCGCCGATGAAGATGTTGTTGTCAGTTATTCACGCGGCGGGTATATCAAACGCCAGAGTACAGACAACTATCGAGCACAACGTCGAGGCGGTAAAGGAATCAAGGGAATGAAGGTGAACGAAGAAGACGTTGTGGAAAATATATTTATTGCATCGACCCTTGACAGCCTTATGGTTTTTACCAACCTTGGTAAAGTTCACCAGCTTAAAGTCTACACAATCCCTGATGTGCTTCGTACATCCAAAGGAAAATCCATTGCCAACCTGCTTCCCCTTAAACCCGATGAAAGTATAGCTGGAATCCTATCGGTCAAAAAATTTGAAGAGGGGAAAAATGTTCTGGTTATTACAGAAAGAGGAGTGGTTAAAAAAACGTCTCTGATGGCCTACAGCAAACCCCGCCAGGGAGGAATTATTGGTTTGACCATTGATGAAGATGACCGGGTTATAGCGGTAGGGATAACAGGTGGCAATCAGGATGTCCTGATGGTGACGCAAAATGGACATTCTATTCGATTTTCAGAAAATGAAGTCCGGCCCATCGGGCGAACCGGTCGTGGCGTGCGGGGAATACGCTTGAAAGAAGACGATCACGTTGTGGGAGCTTGCGTTGTTGAGCCGGGAACCGCAATTCTAACAGTGACTGATAAAGGTTATGGCAAGAGAACGGAATTGAGCGAATACCCGGTGCAAGGTCGTGGTGGTATGGGTGTCATAACTATCAAGTGCAATGAGAAAATAGGATCCGTGATAGGCGTTGAACAAGTGACAACAAATGACCAGGTCCTTGTTATCACGTCCGATGGAAACATCGTCCGCATGCGTGTAGACGAAATCTCTATCATAGGCAGGAACACCCAGGGTGTCCGCGTAGTAGGATTAAAAGACGACAACCGAGTGGTTTGCATAGAAAAACTAATGGAAGAGTCAGACACAATAAAGCCAGACGGCACCCCCTGATAACCCTAACCTAATTCCCATTTTTTGCATTTAAATTTCCGGTTGGCGAGTTCATGAAAACTTTACTTAGGTTGATTTTATTAATCCTCCTGATTTCTACCTTATCAGCGTGTGGAAAAAGCGGGGGAGATAAACTTGTACTTAAAGCCAACGATGAGTGGATTAAAGGCCGTAACCACGGCGCTATTGAAATACTTAAATCCGTTCTAAAAAAATATCCATCAGGCAGGTCCGCCGAAGAAGCCTTATTTCGCCTTGGAGAGATTTATCATTTCAGTTTAAACAACAGCGCTCAGGCAATCAGCTACTTTCAGGAAATCATGGAGCTGAACAAAAAAGGTCCATTTAGTTTCGATGCCCAAAAGTATATTGCTGAGATAATGGAGTTTACCTTTAAAGACCTTGATCAGGCGATTATTGAGTACCAGAATTTAATAAACGAATTCGATCGACCGCAAACGAATGGCAATCATCAGTATCGAATCGCACAAATATATTTTAAAAAACAAAATTATGAGCAGGCACTGGCAGAATTCGAAGTCCTTCTGGGAGAATATCCTAAAAGCAAATGGGCCGAAGAAACCCAGTTTAAAATCCTGGAGATCCAGTATACTCTGAACCGCTGTCCGGATGTCCAAAGCCATTACGATAAATTCCTTGATAGGTATCTAGGAAGCAAATACCAGAATGAAATGAAATTTATCGTCGCCTCCTGTCTTGAGGAAGAAGGAATGTTGCAAGAAGCTTTCGACATGCTTCAGTCCCTGAAAAATAACTATACTTATCCAGCCCTGCTTAAGATGAAAATCGAGGGCATCGAAAAAAGGATAAAAAAGAAAAGATAACGAATTCCCAAAAATAATTTGTTTTCAAAGTGATAACCGGTTCTTGACATTTTGGTGGAACTGGATAATTATTAAAAAACACAAAGGAGGGATGGCCGAGTGGTTTAAGGCGGCGGTCTTGAAAACCGTTGTACGAAAGTACCGTGGGTTCGAATCCTACTCCCTCCGCCACTTTTTAAATACTT
>PCCT01000109.1 GCA_002731985.1 Nitrospinota bacterium | reverse complement strand
TTTGCCCGCATGCCTGCTCCCGACCCGAAACCGAATTCACTACACAAAATCATTGACGACATCTACACTCTTTACAGTAACCACGATCAAAATATCGTAATCAAAAAGAACTATGACCCAAATATCCATCAGATAAATATTGATGCCGAACAATTTCGCAGGGTTTTTATAAATTTATTTGAGAATGCGATGGATGCATTGAATGGAGAGGGGCGAATTGAAGTAACGACCCAGCTTGACCCTGCAAAACAAAAAATACGTATTGAATTTTCAGATGACGGAGTGGGAATCTCTCAGGGTGACAGGGGAAAATTATTTCTGCCGCATTTCACAACCAAGAAAAGAGGAACGGGGCTTGGCTTGGCTATCGTTAACCGAATTGTGGTTGATCACAACGGGACTATTACCGTCCGCGAAAACCAGCCCAACGGAACCACATTTGACATAGAACTCCCCCACTCCCCAGTTACATTGCCCACTGACACCTCTTCGCGCACTCGTTTCCAGAAAACATCCTCTCCATTTTAGTTTTTATTGACGGGCTTTTCATTGTTCCTATTTTAGTTTAGAATCTTCTTAATTAGACCATTGAGTAATGATAAATTTTTATTCTCGGAAACTGTATTTATGAGTCACCTTAAGTTGCAACTTGACGATGAAACCTATCAGCGCCTAAACACCATGTTCAAAGGTGATGAAAAAGCAATACACGATTTCGTTGTTAAAACTCTCACAGATAAGCTTGCAAATAATTCCGTCGATGAAACTAAGGAAAATGCTGATATAAAACCTTCTGATTTGGAGGACTATCTTAAGTCAGGAAAATCTGGTTCCCGGTCCTATGGAATCAAGGGCCAAGGCTGGTGAAAAATTCTTTTTACTTTAAATTTATATAATGACCAAGACTCACAACCTACTGATTGGCAAAGAATGGCGAAAGAGCACCCGCACCATCCCCGTAGTGAATCCTTTCACTGGGGAAGCATTCGCGGAGGTATGTCTGGCAGATGTTGCTGAAATAGAACAGGCGATTGATCTGGCTGACAAAGCGTTTAGAACAACCCGTACCTCACCTGCTTATTTACGCAGTCGCATATGCGCTGACATGGCACGTGGTATTCAAAATCGTTCGGAAGATTTCGCACGCACTATCGCTATGGAATCTGGCAAACCGCTGGTTTATGCAAGGGCGGAAGTGGCCCGGTCTGTGACCACCTTTGAGATAGCCAGTCAGGAGGCGCTTCGGCTTGATGGTGAAATGCTCACCCTAGACATCACCGAATCAGCACGCGGCAAATCAGGCCTCACAAGGCGGTTTCCTATAGGCCCTATAGCTGGAATCAGCCCTTTTAATTTTCCATTGAATCTCGTATCTCATAAAGTAGCTCCTGCACTGGCCAGTGGTAATCCAATTGTTATCAAACCAGCATCGTCCACCCCTCTTACCGCCCTACTCCTTGGCGAGGTCGTGTTAGACACAGAAGCAGTGGAAGGTAGTTTCAGCGTGTTGCCGTGCAGTGGTAAAGACGCGGCTCCTCTGGTAGAGGACCCGCGCTTCAAAATGATCACCTTCACCGGAAGCCCCGGTGTCGGTTGGGACATTAAGAAATGCGCTGGCCGGAAAAAGGTTGTGCTTGAACTGGGCGGAAATGCTGGTGTTATTGTGGAACCCGATGCCGACATTGATCTTGCCGCGAAAAGAATCGCATTTGGAGCTTTTGTTTATTCCGGACAGGTTTGTATCTCCGTTCAGCGGGCCTATGTCCATGCCTCACGATACGATGAATTTCTTAATATATTGATTAAAGAAACAGAGTCATTGAAGCCCGGCGACCCCCTCGATGAATCAGTCACCTTCGGCCCCATGATTGACAGGGACAATGCCGAACGAATTGAGTCATGGGTAAATGAAGCTGTCACCGCAGGTGCGAAAATTGTTTCCGGGGGCAAACGCGATGCCGCCTATTATGCACCCACAATTCTTACCGACGTCGACCCAAAACTTTCTGTAGCATGTAATGAAGCGTTCGGGCCTATTCTTGTTGTTGATTCATACACTGATTTTCAAGATGCCGTAGAGAGAGTCAATGACTCTGACTTTGGGCTGCAAGCCGGTGTCTTCACCAATCAAATGGATAAAACACTAAAAGCGTTTAACCAACTGGAGGTTGGCGGTGTGGTCATAAATGATGTTCCGACCTTTCGCGTTGATAACATGCCTTATGGCGGAGTGAAAGATTCCGGGTTCGGGCGTGAAGGAATAAAGTACAGTTTACAGGAAATGACAGAAATTAAATTACTCGTATACAATCACCTTATGGAAGACCAAAGATAATCATGACAGACAGTACACGATTCAAAAATAATGGCAATGGTACGATAACAGACCTGAAAATGAAATTGATCTGGAAAGAAACAGACTCATTTCAGGATAACCAAAAATGGCAAAACTGGTTCAAGTGCCAGGACTATACCACGATCACCAATATTCAAAGATTTGCAGGATCAGAGGAATGGCGTTATCCCAACGAAGAAGAGGCTTGGAGCCTGTTCGATCTCAAAAGCAAAAACACAGATAAATATGGAGACGAAATTTATCTTGACCCAATATTTAAATCAGGATCGGGTGGAACCACATGGACTATTGTAGAAAAAGATTCTTCAGCCCTCGTCATTCAATTCGAAGACGGAGTCAAAGTGTGGCCCTCCAAATACGCCAATATGAACATGTGCGTACGACTGGTGCGAACCCTGACCTGAATCAATGAAAAACCCTTGGCGAGTTGAACGGTACGGTCACTCTGATGGCTGGTGGTTGGGGTCCGATATAACGAAACCAGGGCTGAACGACGAACTGGATACCTGTTTTTTCAGATTCAATTATTTTGAACGTGCGCGGATGAATCCGCTTTACCCCTAACTCAATTCTAAGAACTTTACCTGCCGGAAATTCAAAATTTTTGTCAGCACTTTTCATCAGATCAATCCGAACGGAACCGTTTCCTCCCTCATCGACATTGTGCTTGCCCGTGGCTAGCGGCTTTTTGCTCCCTCCAACAACAAAAATCCTCCATGCGTATTCCGTATCAAACCCACGGAGGTGAGCAGTGCCAAGAACAGGATCAGTAAATTGCAGGTGACTCATTCCACCGTCTTGATAAAAGTAGAGATTGGAAGGAGGCCATTTGGATAGATTTTTTTCAAAATAATCACGCGCTATGCGAAAACACCTTGGGTCCTTAAGAAATTCCTTTACCGAAACACGACGCGCGCGGATAAGCTCTTTCCTCAGTTCCAGACCTTCTGGTTGCATTAAATAACATGTCCCCAAACCAAGAATTCGATCCTTTTCCTGTGAAACGGAAGTTGTACCAAGTGCCTCCTGTATCCGACTAATAATCTTTTTCTCCAAATCAGGATAATATCCTCGCCCCAGTTCAATAAAGATATTGCGAACATCGTCCCAAGCCCCTTTAGCCAAGGCATCACCCAGGTCCGAGCTAATCTTTTCCTTCAGACTACTCACTGTAGAGTCCTCGAGAAAGTATTCTTTACCAGCGAATACATTTTTTTTAAGAAATTTATACCTCGAAGGGTGAGTGAATCGAAAATAAGGATAATGAATGTAGGCAGTCACTGAGTTCGCAAAATCTTCCTGCGGATTCTGACGTGAATAGGTAGGAAGATTACGTGTTGAAACAGGGGCGTAGTTATCCACTACAGAGTCGTTAATCAGTGAATATATGGAATCACTTTCTCTATTCCCATCCAATGGGAAAATATGAAGCACTCTGAATTTTGATAACGAAATCCATTCATCCGAAAAACTGAGAAATCCATTGGCCATATCAAACGCATGAGCCATCTCATGTTGAATGATGTTGATCAGCGCCGACCGATCCTCATAAAAAAGTGGATTGTAAAACTCAACCCGAAGGTCTTTTTTCTCCACAAATACTTTGTAAGATCTAGTGGTCTTCTCATAAATTGTGGAAAATGCCGGGAGCGTAGCTGCAGGAATATCATCGGTAGTACCTTGTCCGGGACCCAGCACAATATTATCCAGCCGATACAAAGCTTTCAGATCAGAAATCTCATAAAACGTGGGAGGAAGCTGATTGAATGCCAGGTGCAGAGCTTCAACCTCAGTCGGCGTCCAGCTTCGCCCCATATCAACCACGTCATAACCAAAAGCATCTTTGAATTTGGACTTTATCTTGTCGAGTTGCTCACCATAATTCCCTTTATATTCATAAAAAGGACGTTTAGAGGAAGCAGAATCCTGAGCATACAGCCCCCCTCCACCAGCCAGAACAAAGGAAAAGGACAAACAAATAATTTTATAAATTAGTCGCATAAATTAAGAACCCGAATAAAAATATTAATTATTCTCAGAGTAACAGATGGCTATTTCAAATGCGACCAAACAATATTGCCCCTATTAACACAACCCATTAGCCAAAATACCAAAAGATAAATATAGTGATATTTTTTGCACCTTTCCACTATCTGCCACATCTTAATAAGAGATTATTGAGCCCATTACCAACGAGGAGGGAGTTTTTATGGCGCAGTTGCCAGGAATCGACGTTAAATTAATTAGACTAAATCCAGAATGGAGCGTAGAGAACGCCGCATCCACAGCTTTGGAGCAAAACCTGTCCATAGGAGAATTCAGTGGCAAGCGACTCATCATCACCCTTCCGGGTGCCGGCGGATTTTGCAACAAGGAATTCGACCAGGTCAAAGACAACATGGATAAATTTAAGGGGGCTGGTGCTGATGAAGTGATTGTGGTAGTGGGGACCGACATTTTAAGTAATGCTGGTCGAGGACTCCCCAACCTTTTCCAGGACCCCGATCTGGAATTTGCTAAAGCCAACAGCCTGCAATTGGATGGAGTCCGTAGCCGCTACCTGCACAGGGCGGTTATCGCTGTTGATGCCGACGGAAATGAAGTAAACCGCGAGACCGCTGACCTCTTAGGGTGCCGTACAGTTGACGCTCTAGTCGGCGTTGCTCAAAAAGCATTTGGTTGATTCAAGCCGTAAACTAAAAATCCTCCCCGTAAAATTCTTCGGGGAGGATTTTTAATGCTTAGATCGACATCAGTTAATATGCCACCGCCTTAACCATCACCAATAATTTTTAGAATAGAATCCAACTCCGAAACGACCTTCTTTTTCTGATCCAAAAAAGACTCCCGATCAAATCCAAGCGATAACTGAGCTCTTTTATTCTTGCTCTCCTTGAGTCTCTTTTTTGCGCCAGCAATAGTATATTTCTCGGAATACAGTAGCCGTTGGATTTCAAGAATCAGTTCAACATCCTTCTTCTCATACAGCCTCTGACCCGACCTGTTTTTATTGGGTTGGAGCGTGTCAAACTCATCTTCCCAGTAGCGTAAAACATGTTGTTCCACACTGGCCAATTCTGCAACTTCACCAATTTTAAAAAACAGCTTATCAGGAATTTTGGGACTCATACAATGACCGGTTGGTGGAGTCCAATAATTGTTGACTCGGTTTGAAAGTTAAAACTCTTCTGGAGCGAATACGTATAGGCTCGCCCGTTCGTGGGTTTCTGGCATTCCGTGCATTCTTATCTTTTAAATGGAACCCCGCAAATCCGGTAATACGGACATCTTCGCCTTTGGCTAGAACCGACTTAATCTCCTTAAAAAGAATTTCAACCGCCTCCACAGCCTCCTGACGAGTGAACCCTACCTTTTCATAAACCCGGTCCACCAAGTCTGCTTTAACAACTGTGCCCTGTAATTCATTATTTTTCAAAACTAAATTGCCTCCAATAAAATAGGAAACCTTTATTCAAATACGAAAACAAATCAGGATTTTTCCTTACTCAATTCATCCCGTTGTCTCTGGGCGTTTTCTATAATTTTGGCTTTAAGATGTTCCGGCACATCATCATAGTGATCGAACTCCATTGAAAATACCCCCCTGCCGCTGGTCATCGAGTTAATGTCAGCGGAATAATTAAGCACCTCGGCCATGGGTACCTGCGCACGAATATTCTGGTTATCAACATCTGCGTCGATTCCCATAATTTTTCCGCGTTTAGAATTAAGGTCTCCCATAATATCCCCGACAAATTCACTGGGAACAACAATATCCATTATCATTACAGGTTCCAAAAGGACAGGCCGACAGTCGGGCATACCTTTTTTAAATCCCATGGACCCCGCTATTTTAAAAGCCATTTCTGAGGAGTCGACATCATGATAAGAGCCGTCATAGAGGCGGATCTTGACGTCAACAATAGGATAGTGCGCGATAACCCCTTCGGCCATTGCCTCTTGAATCCCCTTCTCCACAGCAGGAATATAAGTCTTTGGAATGGATCCACCAACAATATTATCCTCAAAAACAAAGCCCCCACCCTTCTTCAGTGGAGAAATTTCTATCCAGGTATCCCCAAATTGCCCGCGTCCGCCAGTCTGTTTTTTATATCTTCCCTGAACCTTTGTCGACCCCCTTATAGTTTCTCGATAAGGCACCATAGGGGTTTTAACATCAACCTCGACAGCAAACCGACGCTTCAAACGCTCCAGGGAAACATCCAGATGAACCTGCCCCATACCCGAGACAAGAAGTTCGTGACTTTCTGCCTTACGCTCCACCTTAAGAGTGGGATCCTCTTCTAAAATCCGCTTCAAGGCATTGCTGATTTTTTCTTCGTCCGCCCGTGTTTTTGGAACAAGTGCTTTAGTCAACACGGGCTTCGGGAAGGAAATGGCTTCATACTGAACAGGATTATTTTCTGTCGATAGAGAATCGCTGGTAGTCGTAACCTTAAGCTTGGCGACCGTGCCAATATCTCCAGCTGAAACTTCAGAAACAGAGACCTGTTTTTTCCCCTGCATCAGAAAAAGCTGACCCACTCGCTCGGGAGTATCCTGAGTGGCATTATAAACAGAAGAATCTCCCTTAAGCGATCCAGAAAAAACCCTGAACAGAGTCAGCTTGCCCGCATAGGGATCAGCAACGGTTTTAAACACAAGCGCAGATAATGGCGCTTCCGGATCTGCCTCACAAGAAACCTCCGAGCCATCTTTTGCATTTTTTCCTTTTACAGGGGCTCTCTGATCTGGTGGGGGTAAATATTCAACAATCGCGTTCATCAAAAGATCAATCCCCATATTCTGCGCAGCAGAACCGAGAAACACAGGCAATAGCAAGCCTTCTTTCAATCCTTTTTTGAGCCCGGTATCAAATTCAATCTCAGAGAGTTCTCCATTTTCCAGATAGTGTTCAGTTAATTCGTCATCTACCTCGGCAACCAATTCAGTAAGCTCAGCAAAATTGAGCTTAACATCATCGGTCATGGCTTCAGGAATTGCGCCGACAGTATTTTTTCCAGATCCATTATTCTGGTAGACATGTGACTTATTGGTAAGAACATCCACAACGCCGGAGAAGTTTTCTCCGGTGCCCACAGGCACATGAACGCACAAAGGATTCACCTTGAATTTTCTTTTAATAGATTCAAGTACCGATGGGATATCAGCTTGCTCGTGGTCAAGTTTATTGATGAAAATAATTTTGGGGATGGATTGCTCTGTGGCCCAGCTCCATACTTTCTCAGTATAAAACTGGATACCATCAACAGCGCTTATGACGATAACAGCGCCATCCACAACCCTCAGACTTGCGGGCGTATCAGCAATAAAATTACTGTCGCCGGGAGTATCAATCAGATTGATCTTCTTTTTATCCCATTCATAAAAAGCAACAGAAGCATTGACTGAATGACCCCGCTGTAACTCATCTTGGTCATAATCCATAACTGAAGAAGCATCACCTACCTTCCCCAGCCTGTCATTTACTCCAGATAGAAAAAGAATGGCTTCTGCAACAGAAGTCTTCCCAGAGCCACCGTGTCCAACCAAGCCAACATTTCTTATATCCTGAAGTTTATACTGTTTCATCGCAGGCCTCTCGAAAAATAGGAGTCAAGAGCTTACCACTCAAAATCAATAATTAGCTTTCAATTACAGAGGATACAGCATACTCCTTTCGATCATCCAAGGTTAACCCTAAACATGAAGCAAACCAAATTAAATACTAATCAGCTTTAAGCTTATTAATACTATGGCAAAAAAATAATATCTCAAACATTATTTTTGCATTACATACAAGATAAAATGGAGATTCATACGCGAAAAACAACAAGGAAGGTATAACTCATTGACTTAAAAAGAATTAAGCGAGGGAGGCTTCAAGTATCTTTATTTTGTGATAAATAGTTCCATAAAAGAGGGGAAAAGTTTAAAAACACGCTACGACTGGATCAAGCACTATCAAAAACCGGAAGTTGGGACGTTTTTTTTTAAATTGATCCTCTTCTGTCATTGTCTGTTCCGCTTAGGCTTCCCTGAGAATATCAAACGAACAGGAGCTCCGGCCAAGCCAAATGTCTTTCTGAGGCTATTGACCAAATAC
>PCCT01000108.1 GCA_002731985.1 Nitrospinota bacterium | reverse complement strand
TGCGAATAATGAATTATGTCATGCGGCGGCCAGTTCCATCAGGGTAGAGGTGCCGGGCAGGTAGGATGCAAGATCATCATTTCCCTCGGCTTTGAGAAACTTTTCAAGAAATTCCAGAGCCGCGCCCCCGCCGGTGGAAACGAAAAAATTGGACGAGAGATAATTCCACAAAACATAACTGTCCTCTTCGGGAAACTCCAGGCTAAGTAAACTTCTATTAATTGGTTCCGCAAGTTGTTTTTCGATACGGCGCTTTATGAGACTTTTTAATTGGTTGGCTCCGACTTTATTCAGGATCGCCGCTGAATCGCCACCTCCTATAACCACAGAAAAATCTGGATTAGTCAGAGCCTCACCAAACAGGAGTTGTGCCAGCTCCAGGGAACCTTCGGCATATTCATGATTGGTGGGATGGTCATAGGCGCCAAGAGGTCCATTCCAGAACACATTTTCCACCCCGTCAGCTAAGATGGATTTACGAAAATTTTCGATAGTTTTGGGTCCAAGGTCCAGTTGGAATTCTTTGTTTAGATCGGGATCTGATTTAACAAAGTATTTGGGTGACTTAAATTCATCGACGCATTTGTAGTCATCTGGGAACTTAAGCTCTACTCCTTTGCCCTGTGCAAGGTCCAATATTTCACCTGCGAGAAGGACTTCCTTCACTAGGGTTTTATTGCTCTCTACGTTCGAACTTTGTAGGGTAGTTGGTATATCATCAAGGCAAAATGGTTTGATATTAGATTTTTCTTTTTTAGCAAGAAGAAAGGCGTTCACCATTTTCCCGCCGATGAAAATTGCCTTGACCCCGGTATGCACAAACTGTTTTAATATATTGATTTTATCGGAAACCTTCGCTCCGCCGGCGATAACCACAGTTTTTCCGGGATGGTTGATCACCCTTCGACCAAAGTTCCCCATTTTTTTTATTTCCTGATGCAGGAGAACCCCGGCTACTACAAGTTTCTTTTGTGCTCTCATGCATTGAGGCAACATCTTGATACTTTTTGTTACACGGTGGCTACATCCAAACGCGCAGTTGATATATACATCTGACACACTTGCCAGCTCATCGATAAATGCCTTTCGATTTGCATCGGGATTTGCAGGGTCTAGCAGGTATCTAAGGTTGGGAAGAAACTTTATTCCACCAGGCGGCATGCGCTTATGGGATGCTACCTCCAGAGTGTGCTTCATATGCGAGTCAATAACTTCCGGCGGGAAAATCGTATAGGTGTCACCGTAGCGCCAACGAATTAATGTGTCAAAGTGGGAGCTTACATACTGAATGTTAAAAATTCCGTCCCAGCCCACATGGCCTTTTTGCTTGTGAGGTCGGCCAAGATGCGAACCAATAATTATTCGGCAATCCCCTTCGGTCAGTTCATGAATTTTTTTAAATGTTGTGTCGAGAAAACGGCGAATGCGGGTGTCATCAGCCACGCGATAATAACCCTTATCGGTAGCGACCAACGGAACGTTAAAATCGCATCGGATGAATATAGTTTTACCTTTCAATTGGTCGGAATTTAATGAATCCAGTGAAGCCATTCCGATTTGTTCATCCATTGAATCTACCTCGATTTTATAAATAGTTTCTATTTAATCATATTTGCAGAAAGCCATTGATTTTGCAACCGCTATTATATTTACTCTAGTGATAAACCTTCTGTTTGCTAGGCTAATGCTTGACAAATAGCTCATTTTTTATGCATACCTGGGCGATTCTCATCCTAAAAGTTATGAATCTTTGATGGTTTCAAGTAATCCTATTTAACAGGGCTAAATGATATAAATTTGGTTATAGCCTGTTTTTCCTTTCATTTTGGACAATTCTCTGAAAAACTTGTCACAGGACGGTAATAATATATGGATTATGCATATTAGATGAATATTTTTGTTCAATTCGTACTATAATTTCTATGGAATTTTGATTTAGCAGGACTTTGCAAGATTTCATATTCAGGACGGACTATATAGTTTCTCACGCTCCATACAAGATTGAGTGGATGCGATGAACTTTTAATATAAATTTTTGATAAACAAATACTTATTTAGCTTCCAACCAGTGTTAAATTCTCGCCAGTTTAGATTATGATGGATTGGATTAAGAGGGATTCCTGATGGGAGCCGACCTCAAGAAAGGTGCCCATGGCTAAAAAAATGTCGATGATGATCAATGCTGATCATTCAGAAGTGTGTCGTGCTGTCATTTTGGAAGACGGCAAAGTTCAAGATTATATAGTTGAAAACGTTTCCCATGAAAAAGTTAAAGGAAATATCTATCTGGGAGTTATCAACAGGATAGAACCCGCTATCGAAGCGGCTTTTGTTGACTTTGGAGGTAAAAAGTACGGTTTTTTACCTTTTAAAGACGTTCTCAGGGAAACATACGTCAATACTGGGGAAAAAAAGGCCCGGGTCCGCATTCAGGATGTTCTGGTTCACGGACAGAAAATCCTGGTTCAGGTCGCAAAAGAAAGCCGAGACTCAAAAGGCCCTTCTTTAACCAACAGCGTGTCTCTCCCTGGAAGGTTTCTTGTCTTGATGTCTGGTTCGCAAGCCAGTGCGGTTTCCAGAAAAATTGAGGATGAAGAGGAGCGCAAAAAGCTCAAAACACTTGTCGCCGACTTCAAACTACCAGAAAATTTAGGGTTGATCATCAGAACTGCCGGAGTGGGGCGGACGAAAACCGAACTCCAGAAAGACCTCCAGCGCTTACTGGTGGTTTGGGAGAGTCTGAAATCGTCTGTCAAAGATGAATCAAAAGAACCTCCATTTCTGATCTATCAGGAAGCCGACATGGTTGTGCGTCTGGTCAGGGATCACTTCACAACAGACACGTCGGAAGTTGTTGTCGATAATGTCGATTCTTACAATGCGCTTAAGAGTTTCATGAAGCTCATCATGCCGCGCATGGTGAACAGAATAAAACTTTATCAGGACACCCGGCCTATTTTTGCCCGGCATAATGTCGAAAGTCAGATCGAATCCTTGTATCAGCGGACTGTCCCGTTGCCATCAGGAGGATCCATTGTCTTTGATACAGGTGAGGCCATGGTTAGCATTGATGTTAACTCTGGGAAGACCACCAGTGCCAGCCAGTTGGAGGAAACCGCTCTCAACACTAATCTTGAGGCGGCGGATGAAATAGGACGACAGTTACGCATGCGTGACTTGGGCGGATTGGTCGTGATTGATTTTATCGACATGTTTCATAAGAAAAATCAGACCTTGGTTGAGAAGCAGATTAAAAAGGTTTGTAAGGCTGATAAGGCACGAATAAATATTTCCCGGATATCTAAATTTGGGCTCCTGGAAATGTCCCGGCAGAGGTTGGCACCGCCGGTTCAGGAAGGTGCGTTTATCAAGTGTGCGTCCTGTGACGGAAATGGGATGGTTCGGTCGCTGAATTATACGGTTATGGATGTTTTGCGGAAGATAAGCGAACATTTGGCCAAAGGAAAAGTAAAAACTTTAAGAGCTGAGGTTTCTCATGAAGTCACAGAATATTTGCTCAATAATAAGTCCAGGTTTTTGCTGGACCTCCAGGAAAAACACCAGTTTAAGCTGGAATTTGTAGGTTCAATAGGTAAAGTCTGGACAGATTTCAAATATCAGGTAACAGAGAAAACTGCGGAGGAAGTGGCCGCACAGGAAACTAAGAGCATAGATTCTGTGGCGGAAACTAAAAAGACAGCAGATGCAGAAGAAACTCCCAAGCGGCCAAGCAGGGGACGCGATTCAAGAGGCAGACGACGGCCTACGCAAAGAAAACGTTATAGCCGGCGTAGCCCTAATGGGCGGCGGCCTGGACCTAAAAGTGCTCCTGCTGAAGCGGCAAGTGGTAGCGAGTCACCCACAGCAACACCTTCCAGTCAAAGTAGTATTGTCGCAGATACCGTAAGCCAGATAGAACAGCCAAAGTCAGAGACTGAAAAATCCTTCAACAAAAATGAGGCTGTGGGCAATATTACTCCCATTTCCCGGCCTGTGGCAGAACCACCGGTCAAGGTAGTACCTCCTGCCCCATTGCCGGTAGAGGTAGCTCCAAAGCCCAGCAATAGCGATAAAGGGTTTGCTAAACGTGTCAGCGAAGAGCCTCCTCCATCGGGAACGGATTCATAACTAATGGATCAGAGTGACTTAGCACAGCGGAATCCTGTATCCCAAAAGCGTTCCTTAGGAGGAGCAAAATTGCGATAGGATAAAATGGTGAACTCTTTCATGAAACCGTGTTCTGTTTTGTGATAGGAGCCTCCGCGCAGTACCTTGACGTTTTTACCAAAAAGCTTGTCCTTATGTGTGGAATTTAGATAGGGTTGGTACCAGTTCGAGGTCCATTCTGAAACATTTCCGTTCATGTCTTGAATACCGTAAGGACTGATGTCTCCTGAAGTATTACCCGTGGGCCGAACCTGTTTCCCGAAATTGGCTTTGTCTTTATTAAATTCCGAACCCCAGACAAACAACCTGTCGTCAGTTCCACGGGCGGCCTTTTCCCACTCAATTTCTGTTGGTAGACGTTTCCCCAGCGAAAGGCAATAGGTATCGGCTTCGTACCAGCTTACTCCGCGAATAGGTTCTCTAGGATCTTTGATGTCGTATTCAAGTTTAGGTTTGAATCGGCGAAATGCTTCGTAGGTCACTTCATTGCGATCAATAAAAAAGTTATCTAAATGAACTTTTTGGGCAGGTTGAGCATTGAGAGACAATGTCATATCGGACATGAATTGGATAAGCTTTTCGTCAGGAAGAACGCCAAGGGTAAATTCACCTTCAGGAATCAATACCATCCCGGGTTGATTTTTTTCGCATGCAATCGTGAAGCAAAGTATTAACAGGATGAGGGCATATCGTTTCAATTGACAGGTTCCGGCAGAATAGAAATAGGGGATGTTGGGCTATCTGATATCAGGGATGCCTCTTTATCAGGGATCACGGGTGGAGGAAAGTGCCGTCCACTTTCTTTAGGTAAGACATATTCTATACCATAACACGCCGCTTCCTGCCGGCCACACATGATGGTTTTGCATTCGGCCTCTTCACGATTGCAATAATAATTGAGGATTCTCATTTTTAAATATCCTCCTTCTGCCATACGCACTGCATAAACGTTTTTCTGAGATTCTACATTATGAGTTCGGGTACGGTATAAATACCAGTCAGCTATTGCTTTATTAATAATTTTTCCATAAGACTTTGCATCTTGTATATACCCGGCTGTGGGAGCGACGCTTACAGAATCAAAATCAACAGGCCCCATATTCCTAACGGCAACATTTCCATCCGGATTCGTGAGGCCACTATTAGTGATTATTTTAGTCCGCTGAAAACCGATGTCCCAAGGGTATTTGTTTAGCTTGGACCTTTCCTTTTCAAGATCCTTAATGCTGTAGGTTTCTCCCGTAGAAAAATCAACCAGAGTCCATTTGCTTCTGGAAGTAGCGTCTACTTTGATCATGGGATTATGCGAGACTATGGTTTTATGTTTTGGTGGGGGCAGGGGGACAGCCTCATAATCATCTATGTTATCTGCCATATAATTAATTGCAGACAGGAACACGAAGGAACCCAGGATGAGAACGCCAAAAACTTTTGTAGTGCTATTCATAATAAGGCTGTAACCTTGGACCAAGACTTTATGGAAAGTTTGTTTATATCAATAAAATCAAATGCTTCCGAAATATTTATGTTTTTTTCTTATTTTACGTTAGGGTATAATAACATATAGTGTTGTCGACTGATTTTACAGGTTTGTAGATGGAATTAAAATGAAGAAAAATAGAGATTTTGAATTTAAAAAAGCACGAATAGAAATTTTTGTCAAAGCAGAATATGCTAAGAAATTTCGCCGAAGCGCCCGGATATCTATTCGTAAACGTCAAAAGTTTATGGATGAGATGACTCGCAAAATTGGTAAAAAATTTGGCAAGGATGTTTTGTGCCTAGTGGATTTTTCCAAGGGGGGATTCACTACTTTAGTATCACCAGCACATACTGAATCTACCGATCTGGGTAAATTGTATAACTCCTTCACCCACCCTCAGGTATGTTATACCTCGCATTGTATTGATCGGTTTAGCCAGCGGACTGAAAATGAGGAAAATTGTATTATTAAGCTGGATGCTTACATGAATGATGCATTGCTTACTTTTGGAGAGAACGAAGGGCATCTAGCTTGTCCCACGGGAGTATTTGCTTATGGAGTTGATGGCGGACGTTTAATCGTTAAAACCTATATCAATTTTGAGCTTCTCTCTGAGGAACAAATTTTAAAATTCTATGGCCCGGGAACGGCAACCATGCTACCGGAAGAATGTCTGGCCGAAGACGAGAGCCAGACTGATTTTATGCTTTGCGAAGAATATTCTGACCAGCCAGACAAACCACAAGACTGACCCGCATTATCTTTTTAAGTTAATTTCGAGGAGATATCCTTATTTTTGGATAATCCTTGATTTACCCCGAACCTCAAATCACTCTCCTGCATGATTCAGGCATTTAATTTACATAAATCTTATGGAGGAGGCGCTCCCGCTTTGCAGAATGTTTCTTTTACCATACAGGAGGGTGAGTTTGTCTTTTTAACGGGTCAGAGTGGTGCCGGAAAAACAACATTATTCAAAATTCTTTTTGGTTGGGAGGCCCTTGATCAAGGTCAGGTTCTTGTTGGTGGAATAAATGTTGGGAAACTAAATGAAAATAATTTATATACCCTGCGTCGGAAAGTCGGAGTTGTGTTTCAGGATTACAAACTGCTTCCAAAAAAAACCGTGTTCGACAATGTGGCTTTCGCCCAACAGATAATAGGCGCTGATAAAAAGACAATTCGATTCAATACCTGGGATGCTCTGAAAAGTGTCGGCCTGACCAACAAAAAAGATGCCTATCCGCCTCAACTTTCAGGAGGAGAGCAACAACGTGTCGCCATTGCCAGAGCTTTGGTGAACGACCCTCAACTTATTTTGGCGGATGAACCCACAGGAAACCTGGACCCTGAAATATCTCTTGAAATTCTTGAACTGTTTGAAAAAATGAATCAGCAGGGTAAAACTGTGATTATGGCAACTCACAGTTTAGAAATGTTGCAGGTCAGGGACCATCGTCTTTTAATACTAAATCGTGGAAGGATTGTTCAATCCTGAAAGTATGATTTCTTTTGTTCTTAATGCTCTGAGGACCACACGTCATAATATCAAAGCCAATAAACAGGTTTTTTTGATGTCTGTGGCCACCATCACTATTGCCTTTACAATACAAGGTTTGTTTTTTCTTGTGTTTGTTAACCTTAATACGCTGTTGTCTACCTGGGGTAAGCAGGTACAACTCATCGTCTACCTTGACGATGATATTTCAAAAGGAAGGATGAATTCCCTTGAAGAAACATTTAAATCCAATAAGGAAGTGGATTCTATTTCTTACATTTCGCGTGATGAAGCCTGGAAAGGATTTAAAAATACATTTTATGAAAAATCTGGATTCGTCACCGACCTTGATTTTAATCCTTTACCTGCATCCTACAATTTGAAATTTAGAGACGGCCCTGAGCGATTGAATAACATTCGGGAATTAGCAGACTCATTAAAAGAATATAAGGGGATAGAGTCTCTGGAATATGGCGAAAAGTGGATTTCCCGTTTCGAAAAATTTATGATTATTCTCAGGGTTTTTATATTAGTTGTCGGGGCAATATTATGTGTCGGATTGATCCTGATAATTTCTAACACGATTAAACTCTCAATTTATTCACGGCAGGATGAAATTGATCTAATGCTGTTACTCGGAGCAACCCATCGTTTCATCAAAACCCCTTTATTGCTGGAAGGGTTGGTACAGGGGGTCATTGGAGTTGGGTTGGCACTGGGGATTGTTAAGTTGATTCATGTTTATATGAGATTCCAGTTTCAGGGATCACTTGAATCTATATTTCGTGGCGTTGATCTTCAGTTTTTAGGTCAACCTCTTCTTTGGGCCATGATTTTGGTTAGTATATTCATCGGTTGGGTGGGAAGTTTGCTATCTATCACTCAGTATTTGCATTCCACGGATAGAAAATGAATTCTCTTCCTATAAAAACAATTCAATTGATCCTGATTCTCGTTGGTTTTATCGCCATTATTCCGGTTTCTGCGGGCGATAAAAAAATAGATGAAATAAATGACCTTCTCAAAAAGGAAAAAGTAGAACGAGATAAATTGCAATCTAGAATAAAAAAGCAAAGCCGAGCTCTTTTTAAAATGGGTAAAAAAGAGCATTCCAGTTTGAAAAAGCAACGAATACTGGATGATCGACTCAAGATGAGGCGGCGGGAGCTTAAAATATATGATTGGAATATAAAATTAAATCAGAAAAAATACAGGACTCTGACAAAAAGCCTTGCGACCAGTCGGAATCAGCTTTCTCTTCAGCGGAAAGAGATGGGACGGCGACTACGCACAATTTATAAGGAAGGGAGCTTGTTTCCTGTCAAAATATTATTTTCATCAGATAATTTCAATGATTTGTTGAAGCGCTTGAAATATATGGAAAGCGTTGCCGCTTATGACAGTGTCCTTTTTAATGATTACAACAGTAAGTACCGGAAACAAGATCGCGAAAAAGAAGCATTGTTGCATGCCAAGGGAAAACTTCTGCTCTTTAAAGAATCCGCTGAAAATAAAAAAAAGGAAATAAGCGCTGAAAATAAAGAAAAGAAAAGATTTTTGGCACGGCTCAAAAAGGAAAAAAAGCTGAACAAACAGCTTAAAAATGAGCTTATTCAATCATCAAACAAACTTAACCGGCTAATCGCCCGTTTAGAGGAAAAGCTGATTCTTGGCGAGGGACTGGACATAAGCGATAAAAAAGGTCGGCTATCGCCGCCGGTGAAAGGCAAGTTTCTCAATAAATTTGGTCGGAAAAGAGACAAACACTACGACACCTATATTGTTTATAATGGATTGAACATTCGTAGTGCAAAAGGTACTCCGGTGCGCTCCGTTTTTGCAGGAAAAGTCCTTTACACAGGCACTCTGGAGGGGTACGGTAATATCATCATAATTGGTCATGGTAAGGAATTTCATTCCTTGTATGGGCATTTGGATGAAATCAATACCCTCGTTGGGAAAACGGTTCGCTCTGGTCAAATTATAGGGCGTTCTGGTGATACAGGTTCCATTTTAGGTGAATCTCTTTATTTTGAAATTCGACACAAGGGAAAGCCAATTGAGCCGACTGCATGGTTAAGTCGATCAAAAAAATAACGTTTTATCTCAGATAGATATTAAATATAACAATCTCCTGGAGAATATTCCCTGATGTTATCTACAGATAAGTGCCAAACTGGTTTAGTAATCAACCTGAACAAAATTTTTACTGTCTTTGCGTGTGTTATTTTCTCTCTGTTCATTCTCACCAATATTCCGGTTGAGGCTAAGGAATCTGGGGGCTCCAATGATGAGGGTAACAATACTTATGAAAAGCTCAAGATTTTTTCAGAAGTACTTTCGTTGATTGAATCCAGTTATGTTGAAAAAGTTGATAGCAAGACCCTTATTGAAGGTGCTATCAAGGGAATGATGAAAGCGTTGGATCCTCACACATCTTATATGCCACCAGAGGCGTTTCAGGATATGCAGGTTGCAACATCTGGCAAATTCGGGGGTCTGGGAATTGAAATAAGTATTCGTGGTGGAGTTTTAACTGTTGTTTCCCCGATTGAAGACACACCGGCCTTCAATGCGGGTATTCATGCGGGGGACAAGATTATAAAAATTGAAGAAGAATCAACGTTGGATATGACCCTCACAGAAGCAGTTGCCATGCTCCGCGGTGAAATAGGGACTGCCGTAAACATCACTGTATTTCGAGAAGGTTTGGATGCTCCATTACTAGTTAAAATTGTAAGGGATGTCATCAAAGTGCAAAGCGTTAAAAAGAAAATTTACAACGACACTGTCGGATACATAAAAATCAGGAGTTTTGCCAAAACCACTTCCAGCGATCTTGATAGAGCGCTTGCCTATCTCGAAGAAAAAGGTATTACCAAGCTAGTACTCGATATACGCAATAATCCTGGTGGACTCTTGAATCAGGCTGTAGAGGTGTCTGACCGATTTTTGGATAATGAAAACCTTATCGTCTATACGAAAGGGCGAACCGAAGATCAGAATATGCGGTTTACCACCCACGACAAATCCAAACATGTTAAATACCCAATGATAATTCTCGTAAACGGTGGTAGCGCAAGTGCATCTGAAATTGTTGCTGGGGCTTTACAGGATCTGGGTCGCGCAGTCATCCTTGGTACCCCTACGTTTGGTAAGGGGTCGGTCCAAACCATCATTCCTCTTAGCGATGGCTCTGCCTTACGTTTGACCACAGCCCGGTATTTTACTCCCAGTGGAAAAATAATTCAGGAAAATGGAATAGTCCCTGACATTGTGGTTGAAAGAAAACCTGTGGCCGATCTGAAAAAAGATGGCAAGAATGAGAAGGACAAAGAGCCAGTAGAAAAGGAGAGAATGCGACGCTTTCTCAGGGAACGTGATCTTAAAAAACATCTAAAGGGAAAAAACAGTATTGATGGGAAGGGGAATGAAGGGGTTAATAATGATGTTCCCTCCGAGGATGACAAGGTGCGAGCCGAACTTGAAAAGGATCTGGAAAAGGACGAGCAATTACGTCATGCAGTATCTCTGCTTTCCGGCTGGGATGTTATGGTCTCTACCTTTAAAAATAAGAGTCTAAATGACGGGCCGACCCATCTTTCTTTTGGCGAAGGTAATTAGCCAGGAAAAGCCCATTTTTGATATAAATGGCAATCCCCTAATTTTAAAATAACACTGGACACCCCGCCCACTAGGCGGGTTTCTTTATTTATGCTGGTATCGGGTATTGATATATGTTGGTTTTGGGTATAGAAACTTCCTGTGATGAAACAGCCGCGGCAATTTTGAAGGATGGTTCACGTCTTTTATCCAGCATAATTTCTGACCAAACCATCATCCATTCCAAATATGGCGGCGTTGTTCCCGAACTTGCCGGAAGGTCTCATGTTGAATCCATCCATCAGGTTATTGAAAAAGCCCTGAACGAAGCAAAAGTTACCCTAAAACAGATTGACCTGATCGCGGTTACAAAAGGACCTGGCCTTATTGCAAGCTTGCTTGTAGGACTCAATACTGCTAAAGCATTGGCATATGCACTTAACAAACCTTTGATAGGTGTCAATCATCTGGAAGGTCATTTGCTTGCTGTTTTTTTGCAAGAAACTATAGAGTTTCCATTTATTGCATTAACAGTTTCCGGAGGGCACACTGAGCTATACCGTGTTGATGGATTCGGAATGTACAAAAAACTTGGCCGAACGCGTGACGATGCCGCTGGTGAATCGTTTGATAAAGTCGCGAAGATGCTCAAGCTTGGTTACCCGGGAGGCCCAGTCATTGAGAAGATGGCTCGCCTTGGCAACCCTTCTGCACACCGATTTCCACGTTCGTTTTTAGAAAAGGGATCGCTTGATTTCAGTTTTAGCGGATTGAAAACATCTGTTAGAAATGTAATTGCCAAAAGAGAGCGTGGGAAGGGACCTGATTTATCTGATGCAGACATTTCTGCCGGATTCCAGGAAGCCGTGGTTGATGTGCTTACGGCAAAACTTATTATGGCTTGTGAGCAGGAAGGATTGGACCGGGTTGTTGTTACAGGTGGAGTAGCGGCCAATGGAGCGCTGAGGGAAAGGGTGGTCAGTGAAGGAGGGGAAAACGGATTAAAAGCCTGGTTTCCCAAACCAGTATTCTGTACCGATAACGCCGCTATGATCGCCTGCGCCGGTTATCACAAATGCCTCGATAAACTTCCTGTCTCGGGAAATGCACTGGATTTGGATGCCAGTGCTACGTTGAAACTAGGGCTGTGAATAAAATAAGTTTACATATTAAAACGTATTAAAATTATTTATCAGAGAGTATTTGAGTCCAGGGGCCAGACAAAAAAATATTTCCGCTAATTATTTATCGATAGGTACTTTTGAGAATAAAAAAGTTGGATATATGTTTGAAGTTAAAACATTCCGCCAAAACCTAAGACTGATTCAATACCATAAAGAATCACGAATGGTTAATAGTTGAGTCTTCCGACTCTTAATCAGTAGGTCCTCGGTTCGATCCCGAGACGGCCCACCATTTAAATCAAGGAGTTACCAGAGATGGTAGCTCCTTTTGTTTTTTAAATTAGCTTATAGGTCCAGTATAGGTCCAGTTTGAGCGAGGTTTTCACTATCATAAACACCTGTTTGGCGTCAACTGAATGTGGACCAACTGAGTTAAAAAGCTAAGAGATACTTTCTGTTAAACTTTCCTTAATAAGGGGGTT
>PCCT01000107.1 GCA_002731985.1 Nitrospinota bacterium | reverse complement strand
GGGGTTGTGGAAAATGAAAAAATTGACCTCATTGTTTCCGATTGGCTCATGCCTAGCATGGATGGATTGGGGTTTCTTCAGGAAATTAGAAGGAATGAAAAGTCTAAAGATATCCCATTTTTAATGGTCACACTGGTGGATCAAAAGGAACAGGTGGTTTTGGTTGTTAAAGAGGGGATTGATTTTAAATGAATTTTGGGTCACAATAAGGCTTCATGCTAGAGGGTTATTCTATTGTGCTCAAGGCGGTTTAATTACTGCTTTAGCATATATAGAGACGTATCCAAGTTAAACAGAAGATTATTTTATTAACTTTTTTGTGAAGGTGCCATTATGAGAATTGTTGTTCGATTGCTTGCTTTAGTAATGATGATCGCTTTTGTCGGGTGTACAACGACAGGAGGAGGCGCTACTTCTTCCGGCGGATCCGGAGCTAAGCTGAGCGATGCCGACTTTAAAAGAATGGGTGTGGCAGAAACTTCTGATAAAAGGAACTAATTTTTGATTTTCGTTTTTTGAGCGGAAAGCAAAAATTAGCGATGTGGTTTTTTCATGCCGGGTGACATCTGTCACCATGAGATTTTTCTGGGTTGAAAATAAATTCCTCTTCCTCATTTGAGGGGGAGGAATTTTTTTTGCTTTTTTTAATCTGGGATGGATGAATATATTAAGCCTTGGCGCTCGTTTTTTCCTGAACGACTTTTATATACTTTTTGTTCATATCGTCAAGCCGTTTTACCATGAGCTGAACGACCTTAAATTGAATTTTATTTTGAATGCCCAGTTCAAGGGACTTCAGTGATTGAGAGTCTATTTTCCACGTGATGACCTCACTTTTTGCAATGATGGTAGTGCTTCTTGGTTTTCGGGGTAGAAGGGAGAGTTCTCCAAAGAAGTCACCCGCATTTAACTGGGCCAGCATCACTTCTTTGTGAAGGCCTTTCGTGACCAAAACCGAACCTTTAAGGAGTACAAACAAGGCTTCATCCTTGCCTCCGCTTTGGATAATGGATTCATTGGTCTAGCAGGTTTGAAAGCAAGTACTTTCTCTTGTGAGGATATTTTTTTCTATTTCATCGAATAAGTCAAAAAACGAAATCTTATCCAACAGGTCCAGTTTTTGATCAAATTCAGTTCCCATGACTCTAATCGGTTTCTTGTGTCCAGCGAACTTGTTGCATCATGAACGGCTGGAGCTTTTTTTATGAATGACTTAGGGCAACACTTGTGATGGGTTGACGCAATGGTAAGGCGTTTTGGAGAGCTTTTGGAAAGGAGGGATTTGTATAACAGCAAAAATCAGATTCTTCACTACGTTCAGAATGACAAACGGACTCTTTCTTGTCATGCTGAGCTTGTCGAAGCATCTTGCTTTTCTGGTTTATCGACTTACGCGAAGCTCTCTTTGGAAAGAAAAGCAGATTAGGATTACAGAAGATTCTCAAACTCGGACAAACTAGAAAATATCAAATCGGCTTCGCTGAAATCGATATTCTGATTCAATGGATTTCTGATGATAAAGCACGACATTCCAGCGGCTTTGGAAGCGTCCAGGCCTTTGAGTGCGTCTTCGATCACGATGCATTTTGATGCGGGGCATTGAAGTGTCTCCGCCGCTTTGAGGAAAATGTCGGGATGGGGTTTTTCTCTCGGAGCGGAATCTTTGCCGAGAATAATGTCGAACAGATGTTCGACTTTGGCATTTTTGAGAATGGCACGAATGTCGTGTCTCCATGAGCCAGATGCGATTGCCGTGGGAAATTTTGCTTTGAGTAGTTTCACGACTCTAACCGCTTCGGGGAATAACTGAATGTCTCCGCTTTGGCAATATCTGGAATACACCTCGAATTTTTGTTTACGAAGATCAATTGGATCGACATTCAGGTTAAGGTTATGCCGTTCTATTTCACCTGCGATGCCTTTACCCTTGGAGGTCCATTCCAC
This sequence comes from Nitrospinota bacterium, assembly GCA_002731985.1. Taxonomy (GTDB): domain Bacteria; phylum Nitrospinota; class Nitrospinia; order Nitrospinales; family VA-1; genus Nitromaritima. The sequence goes on along the minus strand of PCCT01000107.1, from coordinate 5,258 downwards.
CCAATATTCGTCCTCATCCAGACTGTGTCCATATCTTTCGAATACCTCGTTGTATGCAAGGTAGTGGTAGGGTTCTGAATCTGCAAGAAGGCCGTCAAAATCGAAAATAATTCCTTCGGATTGTTCCAAAATCGATTTCATTTTGGAGGGCTGAGATGACGTTTGGGAAGAGGGCATGAGATATGTATTCTGAATTAACGGAGTATTTGTCCAAATCTATCGAATCGCACCCAGCTATCTTCTGAGTTCCAGGACCAGTAGATTACAAGAGCCTTGCCTTTAATTTTATTTATATCCAGAAATCCCCAGAATCGACTGTCCTGGCTATTTTCCCTATTATCACCCATCATGAACAGGTGTCCCGGGGGCACCATGACAGGGCCGAAATCATCGCGCGGGACGAGGCGGCTTGTTCCAGGTGGGTCTGTGTGCTGGACGTGTTCTTCTGCGATAAGTTTTTCATTGATGTAAACTTTTTGCTGGCGGACTTCTAACAAGTCTCCTGGAATGCCAATGACTCGTTTGATGAAATCGCGGCTTTCATTTTTTGGATATTTGAAAACGATGATGTCACCATGTTCGGGAACTTTCTGAAACAACACGATGTCATCAAAAAGTTTGATGTTAAAAAATGGAATGACATTCGGAATGTGAGTCCCATAAGCGAACTTGGAAACAAGAATATGATCACCAATAAGAAGTGTTTTTTTCATTGAGCCAGAGGGGATTTTAAATGCCTGGACAATGAAGGTGCGAATGAATAACGCCAACAGTAGGGCAATGAAAATTGCCTCGGCGTATTCTCGAAAAACACTCTTCTTTTTTTTCTGAATGCTTGGATTGCTCGCGTAGTCGGGTGAATTATTTTCCATCGGTTCTCAGTACGGCTAAAAAAGCTTCTTGAGGAATTTCCACTTTGCCTATCGTTTTCATTTTCTTTTTACCCGCTTTTTGTTTTTCGAGCAATTTGCGCTTACGGGTTATATCACCGCCATAACACTTTGCCAGTACATTTTTTCTGAGTGCTTTAATAGTCTCGCGGGCAATGACCTTGCTTCCAATTGCCGCTTGGATGATGACTTCAAACATTTGTTGTGGAATTTTTGTCTTTAGTTTTTTCGCCAGCTCGCGTCCTTGAAAATATGCTTTGTCTTTATGGATGATCAGTGACAACGCATCAACGACTTCTCCGTTTAAAAGAATATCGAGTTTGACCAGACTTGAGGTGCGAAAATCAATAAACTCGTAATCAAACGAAGCGTAGCCTTTGGTGGTGGATTTTAGTTGATCATAAAAATCCAGTACGATCTCGCTGAAAGGCAATTCGTATTGTAGCAGTACGGTTTTAGGATTCAAGTATTCCATTTTGGTTTGGATTCCCCGTCTGTCGCGTGTCAGTGCCATTATCACTCCTATATATTCTTCGGGGGTGATGATTGTGCCGAGAACATAAGGTTCTTTCATATGGTCTATACTGCGCATTTCTTTTAGCTTCGCGGGGTTATCCAGCATGACGATTGACTGGTCGGCGGAGTGAACTTGAAAGGCTACGTTAGGAGCGGTAGTGAGCAGGTCAACATTGTATTCTCTTTCCAGTCGTTCACGGATAATTTCCATATGTAATAGCCCAAGAAAACCGCAACGGAATCCGAATCCCAAAGCTTGTGAAGACTCTGGTTCATAGGTGAATGATGAGTCATTCAGTTTAAGTTTGTTCAGTGCATCGCGTAATGTTTCATATTGCTCCCCAGAGATAGGGTACAGTCCGCTAAAGACCATGGGCTTGGCTTCTTTATATCCTGAAAGTGGGTTTTCAGTGGGTTGGTTCGCGTTTGTTATTGTGTCGCCGATTTTGGTTTGATCCATTTCTTTGATTCCGGCGATGATGTATCCGACTTCTCCGGCCTGTATGGAATCGATTTTGGTTGGGGCAGGAGTAAAAGTCCCCAGTTCTTCCACGTCGAATTCCATATTTGTAGCCATGAAGCGGATACGCGATCCGGCTTTGAGGCGGCCTTCTACGACTCGAACCAATACGATAACTCCCCGATAAGAATCGTACCAGGCATCGAATAAAAGTGCTTTGAAAGATTTTTTGCTATCACCGGTTGGCGCGGGAATATATTTGGCCACGGCTTTCATTACATCCTCGATGCCAATTCCTTCTTTTGCGCTGGTGAGCACGGCTTGGTCCGATTCAATTTGCAATATATCTTCCAGTTGTTCTTTGACGGAATCGGGGTCGGCACTGGGCAGGTCTATTTTGTTGATGACTGGAATGATGGTCAGGTCATTTTGTGTCGCGAGATTTACGTTGGCGATGGTTTGGGCCTGAATGCCTTGAGTCGCGTCAACGATCAACAGAACACCCTCGCAGGCGGCCAGGCTTCGGGATACTTCGTAGGTGAAATCCACATGACCTGGGGTGTCAATCATATTGAAAGTATACTCATCGCCACTTTCATCCTTGTATTGAAGCCTAACGGTTTGCGCTTTAATGGTGATGCCGCGTTCACGCTCCAGGTCCATGTTGTCGAGAACCTGTTCTTTCATCTCTCTTTTTTTTAGTCCGCCAGTATGAAGGATCAGTTGATCGGCCAGGGTGGATTTACCGTGGTCGATATGGGCGATGATAGAAAAGTTGCGGATTCTGCTTTGGGTCATTGATTCAATTCGGTTATGTGTTGGTGGTGGAGGATATGAAGTTATCCCGTTACTTGGTGTTTGTTGGTATGTGGGTGGGAATTCTCTGTTGAGTTGAGAAAGCTATGCCATTCATCGTATCTGGATTTGATGGCTTCGTAGTCGGAATCGCGGTCTATATCCAGAGCCGCACCTGGGTATGGAACTTCCAATCCCTTGAACCGGGTATCAAGAAGATTGGATATGCATTGTTCCATATCCTGATTCGTAGTCCAATTTTTGAAGTAACTGACGGGAGCTTTCCATCCAATCGATGAAAAAAACTGGCACAATTGGAGACCGATATAACAACGGTAATACTTGAGTTTGATTTTGCCCAACAGGCTTCGCCCGAACATTAAGATCTTTTTAAAGTTTCGCTGGTAACGGTATTGGTACATCTGTTGTATATATTCCCGGTTAGCTATCCGCAGGGGTTTTACCAGATGTAGATTATTGATTCTATAATTATTTCCTCTTAGATGCAGGTAGGCCATTTTGATGCCGGGCAGATTTTCTCGTGGATAAAATTTTTCCAACTCTTCTTCAGGAGTTAACCCAAGAATATGGTCGTAGTTGTCTGTGTCGCTATTGGATATGAAATATTCCACTTCGTGAGGCGTGAGGAAAGGTGAATCGCAAGGGACGATCAACACGGCTTTGTTCCTGTATTGCGAGGTCTCCAAGTCGGCTACCAGTGTATCTTCACCTCCGGGTATCGTTTTAAGAAATGTGCAAAAAATATTTTCATACAGGTTTGCTCGTTGCTCCACCAAGTGGATCGTTTTTGGATAACTAAAATCAACAGCCGCCGCGTTGAGCGTTTGCTCCAATTTGTTTTTGGAGCCTACAATATATATATCCTTGATGGACTCCACCTGTTGCAATGCTTCGATGACATAATTGATGACGCATTTGCCATTGATCTCCAGAAAGGCTTTATGCTGATGAAGCACCTTATAGCTGGACTCGCCTTCTCCGGCTACGAGGATAGCATCGTGCTTTTCATGTGGATAATGGGTGGAATTGTTCATTATTATAGGTTCGCGTTCGAATCACTCATAATATCATAATTATATAACGTTTTTATTGCATTAGCTATCAGTGGGTGGAAAAGTTCTCTGCCAAATTTCCTGCTCGGAAGGATAGTGAAAGAGCATTAAAATCAGAGGGTTATTTCTTTGCGCTGTGTTGATGGCTCGATAGAAATTCAGGTTTGGGAGATTTTATGGATTAAATTGTTTTTTCCTTCTTGCGCTATTTCGTGAAAGAGTGGTATAGGAAACGCTCCCTTTCATTAAAGAGAGGGCAGGGAAAATTCTTCCCGCCAGAATTTAAAATACCAGATTGCAGGTTAATGTCTCAAAATATTTCTGAAAATTTAAAAATAACTCCGCTGTTCGATATTCATAAGGAACTGGGCGGCAAGCTGGTTCCTTTTGCGGGGTGGAATATGCCCATCCAGTTTGCTGGCGTTGTGGCTGAACATACCTGTGTGAGGGAGAAGGTGGGGTTGTTTGATGTGAGCCACATGGGGGAGATCGAAATCGAAGGGAAGGATGCGAAACGGTTTTTACAATACTTGCTTTCTAACGATATTGAAAAAATGTCCGATGGATCGATTCTCTATTCTCTCATGTGCTATGAAAACGGTGGCGTGGTGGACGATTTGCTTGTCCATCGGTTTTCAGAGGAGCATTATTTTCTCTGCGTCAACGCATCCAATTCGGATAAGGATTACGAATGGATTGCTCGCCACTCTGCTTCTTACGATATTAATACAAAAAACACGAGTGCCGAAACAGCGCAGTTAGCTTTGCAAGGGCCTGAGTCTGAAAAGGTGTTGCAATCTTTATGCGATGTTTCTCTGGGTGACCTTTCCTATTACAACTTCAAAAAGGGAAAGGTTGATAATGTGGAGGGCATTGTTTCCCGCACGGGTTACACGGGGGAAGACGGGTTTGAGTTGTATCTTCCGTCCGAAAAGGCTTCAGATGTGTGTCGGTCGGTCATGCGGCAGGGAGAGCCTTGTGGTATCCAACCGATTGGTCTTGGCGCGCGGGACACTTTGCGTCTGGAAATGGGATATGCTCTGTATGGAAATGAAATTAATGACCAGCCGACTTCTCTCGAGGCAGGCCTGGGTTGGGTGATAAAGTTTAATAAGGGCGAGTTTATTGGCAGGGAACCTTTATTGAAACTAAAAGAACAAGGGTTGCGGCGAAAACTGGTGGGCATCAAATTGCTCACTCGCGGTGTTCCCCGGTCCCATTATCGGGTGTTGAAAGATGGCGAGCTAGTGGGCGAGATCACCAGTGGAACATTTTCGCCTTCCTTGAATATAGGGGTGGGATTGTGTTATGTATCCAGAGAGCATTCGGAGATTGGTACCCACTTGGAGGTGGAAATCCGGAATCAATCAGTTCCCGCTGAAGTGGTCAGGCCGCCATTTGTTCCCAGCCACGTTAAAAAATAAGGTTCATGACTAGTTAACGTCCCTTTAAAAGGGCTAAAATGCAGTCATGACGCGGCAAAACCCGATTTTAAAACGTGCACGAATTTCGACTGCTAAATTC
>PCCT01000106.1 GCA_002731985.1 Nitrospinota bacterium | reverse complement strand
TATTTACCGAGGGACTATAAACCAAATGTATCTCTAGCTTAAATCAATTCTTTGTCCACATTCATTTGAAGACGTACAGTCTATATCCCTAGCACTCACACAGATGATTTGGATGATGTGATACCGGGAAAGATGATCAAAGGGGCGGGGATGGAGAGACATAGGAAGTAATGATTAAAAAGGTATCAATGTACTTTAACCGGAGAAATCATGTCGCAAAAAATAGAGCAATTTTTAGAAAAATTTATTTTTAACAGTAGGTGGTTACTGGCTCCGTTTTTTCTTGGGCTAGTTGTCAGCATTGTTCTGCTTTTTATAAAATTTTCCCAGGAACTGACACATCTGACCGCTCAAGTTTTTAATGCTTCAGAAAGTGAAGTTATTATTGGCGTTCTAGCTTTGGTGGATATGACCTTGATTGGGTCTTTACTGCTCATGATCATTTTCTCAGGATACGAGATTTTCGTTTCAAAAATAGATGTGGGTGACCATTCCGATCGACCTGACTGGATGGGGAAAGTTGATTTTAGTGGACTCAAGTTAAAAGTTATCGGGGCCATTGTAGCGATTTCGGCCATTGATCTTCTCAAAACATTTATGGAGATTCCTGGAGAACCAACAGAGGCCAACACAGATATGTTCTTGTGGAAGGTCGTGATTCACATGGCTTTTGTTTTAAGTGGTGTTTTCTTTGCGCTGATGGATAGAATTGCCTCGGGCACTGCTGAACACTGATGTGACATATTTGAGCCCTGACTGGGAAATACTAATCTTAACTGTAAGGTGAGCAGTTGGTGGTGAAATGCTATCGTGGATAGTAGTGACCCGACCCCCGAATAGTAGTCCAAATGTTAAACTTATAAGAACTATTTGGTAAAGGGGGAGCTATGGGTAGGAAGCTGCACCACTACTCGCCCTCCAACGTGGGGGGGGAGCAAAAAAAATCCACTTCCCGCGATAAGCAAAAATTAAATTCATGTCTGTAACTATTTATCATAATCCGAAATGTAGCAAATCGCGGCAGACCTTGGAGTTGCTGGGGCAACAGGGTGTCACTCCAGTCATCGTCGAATATCTCAAAGCTACGCCAACGGCTGAAAAACTGAAAGGGATTCTCGCGCTACTCGGGCTAGCACCTCGTGACCTGATGCGTAAAAAAGAAGATGAATATGTCGAGTACGGACTCAGCAATCCCTCCCTTTCCGAAGACGAGTTGATCGGGTTCATGATCAAGCATCCCATCCTGATAGAACGCCCCATCGTGCTGGCCAATTGCAAAGCCGCTATAGGTCGTCCGCCGGAGCAAGTGTTGAGTATCCTGCTGTAGAAACCCTTCTTCACATAGCGTCGGAATCGCCTGTGATATAACGCGCATGCGGGACCTCTCCGTTTTCCTTGAGAGCCTGTATGATGTAGGGAGTGGTCGCGATATATTTTTCTATGTCACTGATGAGGACTTTCGCGTCGGCCAAAATCACATCGGATTCAATCTCACCAATTTTTTGGGCCAAGGCTACCATGCGGTCAACAAAAGGTTGCGCTTCCGCAATCGTTTTACTTGTTACATTAAAATCCAGCTTACGGTTTTGATTTTTCTCCGCGAATCTGGCGTAAACAACCAGTTCTTCTGCTTTTATCCAAGTATGCCCAATGTTGACCATTTCCTCCTTAAACGCCTGCTCCCCTTTTTCCTTGAGAATGGGAACGATCACCCGCGCGATCTCGCCAAAAGGAATACCATTCTGAGTTTCACACAAGTGTCTCAAGTTAAAAGTCAGGACCATGATTTTGGAATCCAGCTTGAGACTGACCCTCGCGTGATTGCGCACCTTATAGTTTTTTTCGAACAGCCCCCAAATACCCCCCATGCCCTTAATAGATTCAATCTCGCTCTCCAGAGGATAAAGCAAAGCGGCGCAAGATGTATCGTCCGCCGCACGAGAGTCACTCCGCAACACCAGAACGACAAAAAGGACCTGAATAGATATAAAGAAAGGATTAAAGAGCTTCATTGATCAACCCTCCAGAGGAAAAATATATTCTATATCAATCAGGATAGGTGCTTAACAATTATTCGTCAATGACATTGGGCAATTTCCCAATTATTCTCACAATTATGACTTATGAAAACTGAATCTTAAATCTGGTATAAGTAACGGGGTCTAGTCACATCGTCATTTCCCTGCTCAGCCAATGGTTTCCACAACTTAAATGCAGTCTTGTAATCTTTTCGCTTGTAAGCATCCGACCCCTCCTTAAAACTCATTCGAGTAACCGAATGCAGATAACAGGAATATCGTCAGGAAAACTAAAATCAATTGTTTTATATTTTTCATCATTTTTGAGTATTCTTCCTAACTATCCCGCAGTTACCAGCCTACTGGAGGAATTTAAAAGTACTTAATTGCCAGTACGTTACAAGAAAGAGATCTGCCTTTCTGGAAGGAGCTTCAATCTCGTTAACTCTCATGGAAGCTCTGGAATATTAATAAATCTTAATGTTTGGTTAACGGCATTTTAATTTGGGTAATCTAGAATGACTCTCTTTTGCAATTCTCTTCTGGAGAGAAGCTTCCAATTTATTTAAATTATTCAGGGTATAAGACATGATTCATGAAGTTAAAGTTTACGGTCCTTCTGGCAAATTACAGAAAGTTATTTCTCAAAAAGCACTGAATAAAAGATCAGACAAGCTATGTCAAGACCCCTTCCTCTACAGTAAACCAGCAAAGGGTCGAAAGAAAAAGCCTTCTCCTGTTAGCCAGGAACCTTTTCTTGCCTAACAAACCATTATCCGGCACTGTCCCGCTTTTGGGACAGTGCCGATAGTTGGCCTCCCCTCCTGCTACTTTTCAGTTCCCTCAATGCGTGTCGTCTCAATCTAAAATTTTCCCCATATCCAGAGCCAGATCTTTTAATACGCCTGGCCTGTCTGTCACAATTCCATCGACTCCCAGATTAATCAGACACCTCATCTTTTTCTCATCGTTAAAGGTCCAACTGATTAGTTTTATATATTTGGAACTGCTTTCTCTGTAGTTATCACGAATTTTAAAATCCAGACTCAATATATGTTGATATATTTCCCACGGATCCATAGTTGGCTTACTAGTAATAGTATGCGGGACCGTGAGCCCTATCGCCGCAAAATTATTTTTCAATTCCATAGCCCGCGGGATGGTCGTGAATCGATGGTAATTCACGATTCCAACCGCGGGAACTTCCCGATCATAAGAAAATGTGAACTCACTGAATTGATTCTGTATCCGGCTTAATGCGTCCTTGTGTGGAATTGAAAATACCAACTGAAAGCGCAACTGAAAATCAAGGCTGTCAATAAAACCCTTAATCTTTTTCAGCATAACCGGAAATAAATTTAATTCATCCGCTGGAACCCTGAACTTCAGGAGGACCAACTTGAGTTTATCTTGTTGGCCCGCCCATTTAATAAATTCATGAAATGCCGGAATCCGGGCATTGGATTTGGAGTGGGTAATTTTGTCTTCATACCCGTAATGATCTCTAAACTGTAACAAGGTGAGTTCACTGATTTTCTGTCTCCACCTTGACTCACTGGATGAGGGGTTGGAAGGTAAAAATTTTGCAATCGGTTCCTTTCCCTCCTGCCTGAAAAGGGCCGTGGGGCTGTTAGGATCCCAATCGTGCCAGAGCACAATCTCCCGATCTTTTGTAAATGACAGGTCCACTTCCAGAGAGTTGGCTCCATCTATGTTTAAGGCTTCCTGAAAAGCGGGAAACGTATTTTCTGGAAACTTGGCGACCGATCCTCTGTGGGCAATCACCAGAAATTTATCTTGAAGATATACGGACCCCATCCTTGTGGGGCATTTCGCAAGACTATGGCTGCTGAAAATGAAAAGAATTATCGAAAGGATCACCAAACATGCGGTGATTTTAACTCTCCTCCTCCATTTTCTTGTCATGAGCTGGCTTTCATTGATTCAGAGCCGGACAAAGGATGGAACTCTTACTAGTAAGTTGTATGGTCTTGGCAGGGAGGCATTTGTTTAACAGTGCAAAGCTCTCTTTGGCAAGCTTCCTGCCAAGACCACTTGCTCAGTGTGACAGGAAAACAGGGAGCCTCACTGGCACTGGTTTTCAAGGGATAGCACGTCTTTCGATGTCAGTTCCTGAAAATGGTCCAACAAACTCTATTTATCATTCCTTTTCAAATATAGAAATCTACTTTTCGACGTCCAAAATATCAAACGCGCTTTGCGAAGTCCATTTGACTTTAAGATAATCAGGCATAAGGGTATTTTTATCGATACGAGCAAGCTTGACTTGCTCCCGGGTCAACCCTGCAACATAGCGCAAATTGGCCCCACGAAGGTCGGTTCGATTGAGGTTCGTGTCATTTAAAAAAGCCCGGTTAAGGTTTGCCGTCTGCAAACACGCATCTTCTAGGTTGGCTCTTTCAAGCCGGGCTCCTGTAAGGTCTGCTCCTGCCATCTTGGCTCCTACTAATATACAACCCTGCATTTTCGATTGCGCGCCTTTAATGTTTTGCATATTAGCTCCACTGCAATCAGACTTCTTGAACCAGGCTTTAAATAACGCGCATTCTCTGAGATTTGATTTAGTAAGATTGGTTTCGCTTAAATTGGCTCCACGGAGATCGGCACGTCTGAGATAGGCGTTTTGAAGGTTGGCTTTTCCCAGGTTAGATTTATTCAAGTCCGCCCCGCTAAGATTTGCGCCAGTCAGGTCTGCCCCGGTCAGGTTGGATTTAGAGATTTTGGAATCGCTGAGGAATATTTTTTTCAAGTTGGCTCCTCGCAAATCGGAGCCAGTCAGCGTCGCTCCTGCCAAATCGGCACCTTCAAGATCGGCCCCCTGGAGATCGGCGTTTGGAAGGTATTTTTTAGAACTCTCCAGTTTTTCTTTGAGGGATGGAGTTTTTTCAGTCATTCAAGTTCCTTAACTTTTAATAATGAGGGGATGAACTCTAATCACGATAAAATCAAGTCTCATCTTATCGCCATTGGATAATTTATTCAATGGCGATACCCAGAAGACGGAGGAATTACCCTGGAAGCGAGAATAAAATATTTTTTCTAACCTGCCCCAATACCCCCTCCCAACTTCCTCTGCTGATGTTTCTTGCCACAGGCATAGTTCTCAGTTAAAATCCAGACAGTCCTAATATAATTAAGTAGAATTACAACTAACATTGCTAAGGAGATTTAAATGTCATCAGCATGCGCGCGCCATATTCTTGTAGCTAGTGAAGACGAATGCAATAAACTGAAAAGTGAAATTGAGGCGGGCACAGACTTTGCCGAGGCCGCAAAGAAATTTTCAAAATGTCCTTCAGGTGCAGATGGAGGCGACCTGGGTGAGTTTCGTCCCGGACAAATGGTCCCAGAATTTGACACTGTAGTTTTCAAAGAAGAAGTGGGGAAAGTTCACGGTCCTGTAAAAACACAATTCGGATATCACCTGATAGAGATTACAAGTCGAACATAATTTCTAAAACCCATACTTCCAATTTTCAGAGATAACCTGAAACGTGACTGAGAATCAGGACAAAAGAAGTCCCCCAGAGAAACGCAGGGAAAACCCTATTTTTACCATCTGGGTCCACGCAGGTTATACGGTCTTGATTATCTCAATGATCGCATGGATGGTTTATATCGAACTTATACTGAAAGACTAATTATGATCAGGCGTGATTGGGTTTTTCCCATTTTATTCCTGTCCTGCAATCTTTCACCTTTGCTTCCCCCAAATGCTAGCGAAGTATCTGACAAACCCAATATTGATGCAATGGCTTTCCTCAAAGCAGATGGCTTCAACACGGGAAGTAAGGAGGAGTTTTACACACCATCACAAGCGGAAAAGCCCCCGTTCACGACGATAAATTCAATGCCAGTTTTTTGATCAAGGAGTTTAAAACAACTCTAAACGAGGTGGGAGTCGTTGACTATTTCTGTACCATCCACACCGCCATCATGTGCGGTGCTATTGTGGTCGAGGAAAAATACCCCCCCCCTCAGAATTTCATATCCCCCGACTTATAAGATTGGCCCCTGAAACCATGAAGGATCATTAATTTGGCCGACTTTTCTTTCTCTGATCCGATTCTTCAGTCAGGGTTCTTTCCAATGTCTCAATCTCCGGCTTAGTAAATTTAAAATGAAAACTCAGGAAATTATCATCTGAATTTTTCATGTATCTTAAAATTTCCACATACTTGCCAAACTGACGTGAAAGTTTTTCCATCGTATCGGACAAGGCCGATCTGCCGCCGAAAACCTCCTTCAAACTGGAGGCCGCCGAGGAATAATAGTACCCGCCTTTATCAATATAAGCATCACCAAGAATATTAGTATCCGAGCGAAACAATCCTAAGCTGAGTAGGAAGAAATCTGCATTGACCCGGTAAGCAACAAACTTTTTCGAACGCTCGCATTCATCAACTGCTAATTGTCCAGCATCCGCCTCCATGCTGACCAGATATTTATTTGTCAGGGCTTGTGATTGAGGTTTGACTAAATCGGAAAGGGTTAAGGTAATGTACTGATTCACATCTTCGTCGTATTTTAACTGATTGTCTTTGATTTCCTTCCAATGGGCTTCCTGCCACTCAACATCCCGACCTTCTTCAAGGATCAAATCATACCCTTCGTTCGATGGACGCCCACTCTCTATGCGTGCCCGCAAAAAGCGGTCAGAAAAAAAGGATTCAGTTGTCTCAACATCGCTGGTGTCCACGTGGATAAACTTTTCAGCCATAGCAGGAGCCTCCGAAATAGAAGTCAAGTCAGAAATCAAATTATGTTCTCTGTAAATTTAGGATTAGACGAAAATAATCATTACCTCCTTTATATTATTAATTTGAATATTCTAACCTTTTAATTGATAAACTAATATCCTTTTTATGATCGTCAGAATAAAAAAAGGTCACCCCGGCTAACAGGTGACCTCTCATATATATTAACGACCGTATTTGTAGAAGAACATCATGACATGAATGAAAGGGATTCATCACCATATTTCCGCACATACTCTTCCAGAAAAACCCCTTCAAACATTTCCGCCATGAATCTTAGATTGTCTTTATGTAAATTTTCTTCGAACTCCACCCACGCTTCTTGATACACAACGTCACCAAGGGCATTACTTCCATTCCGTGAAGATTCCATTTTCACCACCGTTTACAAATTTAATTTTGTACTGAAATACTTAATGGCAGAAATACGCTAAAATTTATCACAATCTTGTTAAATAACTATAAATCCAAGGCAAAAACGACGTGTTTATGGTATTAAACTTGATTAATAACTACATAATTTTATAAAAATTTTTTACATATAGTCCTGGAGTGGCAAAATAGATAAATGAAAGAAAAGTTTTCCGTCGTCGATTGGGTCGGCTATATTATCGGGATTGTGGTTGTGGGATTTATCCTATTTATACTACTTTGGCCAATTATTGATCCAACGCCCAACAAGTCTGCAACCATAAAAGAAAATGTTGAACAACTGACTTTCAAATAAAAGGCATACTCAAATAATGAACTGGAATGGAGTGTAATTAGTACTGGGAGTATTTACCTTGTCTGCAATGATATATTTCCTGAACCAAAAACCTCCTCCAGAACCATTTGTGGCTCCTGATTATTGTCAAGTCTATGTAACAGCTGAACTGGAGGCAACGGTGATTATGGTGAGCGTATTTTTGTAAATAAAGAATGAGGGAAGTTAATTACCGTGACCAAAGAGAAGTTTGGTCACTTTCTAGCTTTGTGTCAGACTAATGGTAAACTTGCGGAGATTTATGATTCTGACAAGAAAATGCGAACTTTTGAAATTACCATGGGGTACAAACTGGAACATGGCCTACCTATAGACCGGTAAGCAAAAGCCATTGTTTGCTTAAACTTTCAACTATTTTAAAATCTTAATTTTGAACCAGATACGTTTCCCCACCTTGACTACATCACCGGTCGCAACTTCCATCTTCGAGCCAAATTCCGGTATTTTTTCACTATTGATAGAAACCGCACCCTGCTTAAACAAGCGACGTACATCACTGTTGCTTTTGGAGTCGTTAAAAAACTTATTCAGCAAATCAATAGCAACCCATTGAGAATCTTCCAACTCCAGGACAGGGATATCTTCCGGTGTGATTTTTTTGGAAAAGGTATTTTCAAACCATTCCCGCTCACTCCTTGCCGAAGCCTCATCGTGATAGCGCTTTATTATTTCCTCCGCGAGAAACTTCTTCCACTTCATTGGATCGGAGCCAATTTCCTTTTCGATCCTCGCTATCTCATCCATCGGAATCTTGGTATACACTTTAAGATAGTCTGCAATCAAATCATCAGGCACTTTCATACAACGACCAAATTTATCGCGCGATGAGTGCCCGAGACCAATATAATTATCGAGACTCTTACTCTGCTTCGCCTTGCCGTCTATTCCCTGGGTAATTTTTGTAGTGATGATGACCTGAGGAGTCTGACCAAATTTCTGTTGATAAAATCGTCCCAGCATTTCATTGAACAACTGATCCGAACCGATGATCGTCAAGTCGGACTCAAGGACATAAGAATCGTATCCCTGGAGGATAGGGTATATCATCTCATGCATATAGATATCTTCCTGATTCCCTATACGCCGCTGGAACATATCCCGCGAAATAAGACGGGCGTGGGTTACCATTGCAAGTAATTTTAAAAAATCCGCGAGCTGGTATCCGGAAAACCATTCGGAATTCCTCCTGACCTCCAGAAGGTTGGGATCATCAAACCGGAGAACCATCTTGGCTTGACGTATAAACTCTTCGGCATTTGCATCAATTTCTGCCTGAGGAATGATCGGGCGGGTATTGCTTCTTCCTGTCGGATCACCAATCTGAGTCGTGAAGTCACCGATTAAAAAAATCACCTTATGGCCAAGGTCCTGAAGCTCACGCATCATCCACAAATTGACCGCATGACCTATATGTAGAAAAGGTGAAGTAACATCAACACCATATTTAATTCGAATCTTTTTTTTCGAATCGAGAAGTTCTTCAAACTCTTTAAGCGAAAAAATTTCATCCGTTGTTCTAGCAAAACTCTCCAGAAGGTTTTTCTTCGCGTTGCCAGATGACATAATCAATTTCTCAATAAAAGGGTAAAATTTAATTACCGTCACTATTTGACAAGGGAAGTCAATAGAAACAAATAGTTAGGCTATGAGCATTAAGGTTTAACGAACGGAGTTTAGGGGTTTTGCAGCGGAATGTCAATTGGAGTAAAATTCACTCAAAAAAGAGCAGGAATGCTTAAAATATTTCTTTATGTCGGGGGGGCAACCGAATCTAAATAGAAAGTTCATCAGGTGCGGATAGAAATAGTAACGCCGTCCCCGCAAAAAACTATCTATTTAATTATGTCCACCACTGCCACGGTGTCAAAACGTTATACCTCGCGTTTGCTAAGACCTGATATTTCGTGCATCGCTTCCTCTTTTGTCAAGATGCCCTTCTGCTCTAGAACTGCTATAAGGGCCATGATTTCATAGCCTACCTAGCGCACAAAATATATTAAGAAAAATGTATTTTTCCTTGAAGGGAATTTAATGCTTGGGCGAGGCAAATCAAGCATTTGATTTTTTTCGAACCGGAGAATACTTGCATTTCGCTAAATACTTAAACTATCCGAAAAGGGATACTCGATGCTTGACACTATTCCCAAATATATGCTAGAAAAGTTTTCGCGTTCACGCATTTCTTGGAGGAGGGATCGTATCATGGCGAGTGGAAAAGTTAAGTGGTTTAACAACAAAAAAGGCTACGGTTTTATCCACACGGAGGAGGGGGAAGATGTATTCGTCCATTATTCGGCAGTAACCGGGGACGGGTTCAAAACTTTAAATGAAGGACAAGATGTTGAGTTTGAAGTCAGTCAGGGACAAAAAGGTCCTCAAGCTGAAAATGTAGTGCCTAAGTAAAATATTTATTTTGCGGCAGGGCCTACGCCCTGCCGCTTTCAATTATATCGATTTCCCACCTCCTCCAAACCCCTCCCTTTCAATCAGCATCCTCTATCCAATTCCTGCTAAGATCACACAAGAAAAGGGATAACTTTCTCACCTCGAAAAGTTAACAAGGAGGTCTTTCCATGCCCATTTATATGACCGCTCAATATCAGGTTAGACCAAACAAAGTAGAGCGAACCAAAAACAACATCCGGCAGTTGGTAGAGCACGTTAAAGGTCACGAACTATTGACCACGATCTATATAGCCCAGAAGGAGATATTGAATCCTTCCAGATTCATGCACATTTTACGATTTGAAGACGAAAATACCCTTACGGTTCATCAGAATTCACCGGCTTCGGCACAATTTGTACAAACCGTGTATCCGGAAACGCTAAAACCAGTCAAATTTATGGAATACAATCTCGTCGCCACTAAGAATCAGTAAAATTACTCTCGAACTATATAGAACGATGAAAGATTAACTCAGCTCTTTCAACAACACGGAAAGCTCAGTAAGACGTTGATCCATACCAGGAGGGAGGGGATCCGAAGTAAAGGAAGGCTCTGCAGGAAAATATCTGGCTAACTGATAATGCCTATCCAGCCGTA
>PCCT01000105.1 GCA_002731985.1 Nitrospinota bacterium | reverse complement strand
GCCGGTCGGGGCGAGTGGCTTAAATTCCGCTGGAAGTAATAATATTAATTAAATTTCTTTCAAACGTAACTCACTTAGAAGACCTATCATTTTTGGCGGAATTTTTTCCGAGTGCTATGGAACGTCGCGTCGCGATTTCTACCGCGTTCATCAATGTCGTGCGCAGTCCACCTTCCTCCAGAGTATGCAGTCCGGAAATCGTTGTCCCGCCGGGAGATGTCACCATGTCCTTGAGTTCACCCGGGTGCTTTCCACTTTCCCGTGCAAGCTTGGCCGACCCCAGAACGGTCTGAATCGTAAGGATGTTGGAAACTTCCCGCGATAGCCCTACCTTCACGCCCGCATCAGACAGAGCTTCGATGATCATAAAAATGTAGGCGGGACCGCTTCCGCTTAGTCCGGTAACAGCGTCGATGTGAACTTCTTCGACATCAACGGTTTGACCAACCGCTTCGAAAACGCGGTGAGCAATTTTCACATCCATTTTTGTCGCGTGTTCACTACTGCAAATAGCCGTCACTCCCTCCTGAACCAACGCAGGAGTATTAGGCATGGTCCGCACTACAGAAACTTTTTTCCCGCCTTCTTCGTCAAGAATACCTTCAATCATATCAATAGAGACACCGGCCGCTACAGAAATAACCAGTTTATGACCATCGACCAAATCAGAAAAATTCTCCAACACCTTCCTCACCACCTGAGGCTTTATGGCCAGAATTAATATGTCGCATTTTTGCACCAATTCACGATTATCTGCTATCGCCTTGATCTTGTATTCCTTATGCAGGAAACCTAAACGTTCCTGAATCGGGTCGGAGACAAAAATATTTTTCGCTTCAATGAATGACGAAGTGATGAGCCCTTTAACCAAAGCTTCGGCCATATTTCCGCCACCAATGAATCCCAGTTTTTTATTGGTCAACACGATAATAATCTCCTGATAATTTCAATATCTTCATTATGAAGCATAGGGCCGCATCATTCAACCTGCCGAAGGACGTGGCCCAAACAATGCCGTACCCACACGCACCAAGGTTGCACCCTCTTCAACGGCGACTTCATAATCGTTGGACATGCCCATAGACAACTCGTCAAGCGACACATTAGGAAAAGCCAACTCAGCACAGGCATCGCGCAATTCTCGCAATCGTACAAAATAAGGTCGCGACTTTTCAGGATCGGAGTCAAACGGAGGAATCGTCATCAATCCTTTGATTTTCACTCCTTCCAATGGCGCCAGCTGACGAATTACTTTCGACAAGTCTCCAGGGTCCATACCAAATTTCGACGCTTCACCAGACACATTGACCTGAAGAAGGATTGGCATGCAGGTTCCGCGAGTCTGGGCTTTTTCATGAATCGCTTCAGCCAGAGCCGCGCTATCTACCGAATGAATCAGATCAAACAAATCAAAAATAAATTTTACTTTGTTTTTTTGCAGGTGACCGATGAAGTGCCATTCAATTCCATCGCACCCAAGGGTTTCTACCTTACCCTGCGCGTCCTGAATCTTATTTTCGCCCAAAATCTCTGTGCCTGCACGCAGGCCTTCGGCAATTGTATCAACACCCTGTTCTTTGGTCACCGCGACGAGTCGCACATCAGAAGAATCGCGTCCGGCTTTTTCAGCGGCGTTTATAATATTGCGCTGTACCTGTTTAAAGTTTTTGGCAATCAAAACGATTTGGACAAAATTGGATGGATTGTTCAAAGACCCAAGGAAGAACCAGACTCAGTACAGTGCCTGTTTTCCGCGCTCACCCGTGCGGATACGGATCGCCTCTTCCACCGGAAGAATAAATATCTTACCGTCTCCAAGGTTCCCCGTATGAGCCGTCTTGGCAATGGTATCGACCACTTCATCGACCGCTTCGTCTTCCAGAACAATAGTGATTTCAACCCGGGGAAGGAATTGCGGAACCTTGGCATCCGGCATGGACTCAAACTGACTCAACGGCTTACCGATCCCTTTGGCATCAATGACCGAAAGACCCGGAACCCCCAGTTCGAAAAGTTTCCCCCTCACCTCTTCGAGTTTCTTATGCTGAATGTAACATTGTATTTTTTTCATAGCGATAGCACAAAGGGTTTTGTGATCTCTACCTCAATCATTCACTAACATGATATTCGAGACAACTCCTTTTGAATAGTAGATTGTAAGCTTTTTTAGGTGGAATTGGCAAGCATCATAATGCCGACTTTATCAGCATCCAATGTCCTGCCTGCTTACCCCAAAAGAAGACGGGAATCAGCTTTGGAGCCTCCGCCAGAAATAAAAACCGACTCCCGCCAGGAGAAGAAGAAGATAGAATCCGTATTCGATGGTCAACTGGTATATATAAACCTTAATAATCATGATAATGAACGGCAATAGAAAATATAGGACTCCCACCAAGCCGCATAGAAAGAGAAGGATTTTAAGGTTCAAAATGTTTTCCTCATTAAGTTTTACTTCTAGGGTCGCCAGCCAAATTGTGGGAGAATTACTAATAACGCACGCTAATCCATTTAATCATTCTTGCTGGTATTTCATCTAATTTTCCCACATCATGTACAGTGTGAACATGGCTATAACTGCGCCCATAATTATTCTAATCCAAAAACCCATTTCTATTTTCTCCTCCCGCATTAAATAAAAAAAACCGGAGCCCCGTCAGGAGCCCCGGCTGTTAATAGCAAGCAGGTCACCCGGCCAAGGTGGTAATTTCTTCAATATCAGGTGTTTCGGGCGAAGCCTCGGCTTTGTTTTTCCTGCTTTTGTTACCTGCTGGACCCATTAGTTTTTTCCAGTTCGCTTTTTCCCAGGCGCGGGCTTCCTCGTAATGGCGGTATTCGCGCTCTTTTTCTTTGAACTCGGGGTGATGCGCCATCCACATACCTTTTTTCCGTTTCATAGGTGCCGACTGATGGCACATTTCATGATACACGGTCAGTTCCAACACCGACCGAGGAACAAAATCCTGATCCAGTCGAGGATGAATTCGGATGAGCTTTTTTGCCGGGTCATAAGAACCAAATCTGAATGAGGTGAGGTTTTTCTTATTCACTTTTTTACCCCATTCAACATCGGCTTTAATTTTGTCTGAAAAATATTCGGCGTTGAGCCGATCAAATGTCTCTTTCAAATCGATCTTGCCATCGCCAGTGAGTTCCGGCTCTGGTGAAGAATCGCTTTCCGCTTCATCTCCGTTTAAGAGAGCGCGAACAGTTTCTTTAAATCCCTCTGCCAGACTCTTGTCGGACAAAAGTTTGACAAGCAATTTCTTTTCCAAAGCGGTAGCAACTTCCTCCCTGGAAACATCGAAACACTCAAAATAACTCGCATTAAATACTTCCATCTTAAGCGCAAGAAGCTGGGAGTCGATCTTGACCTGTCCCATATAGTCGAATCCATCTTTGCGACATCTGAAAAGTCTGGAATAGACCCGTGCTTCTCCTGCGCTCTCACGAGCGGGTCCGAATACGATAGTACCGGGTCTTGGGGAGTTTCCGATAACAGGGGCGGGAGCATTTTCCATACAAGTTTCACCTTTCTATGAAAACCACAATTCGGTTAGAACATCAAAAAAAATAGTACTTTAACAGGGGCGGGATGTCCACAGGGAAATGATGAAGAATTTCCCACTGCGCGACCCTGATGAGTCACACTTTCTATTACGTTGCGATAACTTTACAACAAATGCAATTTCCTTTAAGGTGCCAGTATGAAGATTGTTTGGCTTGCACTCATTCTATCCGCTGTCCTTTCCTGCACCACTGTGCCGGAACCAGAAACCGTCGCACCGTCTTACGATGCGGTAGCTGATATAGATTTGTTCCTCACAACGACTGACACAAAAATTGAAACTCAAGTTCTTGGACGTTTGAAAACTAACAACGTAAGCAATTCCCAACTGAAGCCGCTTTTGCTGGCCACACTTCCAACATCCAATCGCAAACCGGCGGGTCTTCATCCCAACATGAAATATAAAATGAGAGGGAAGACATATTCTTACGCGCTCTACATCCCCGAGTCAGCGGGTCCCGATATGCCAATGATCGTGATCATGCACGGTATGGGGGGGAACGGACCCAACACGATAGGTGTCTGGATGAAACGACTGGGAGATGATTTCATCATCCTCTGCCCGACCTACCCCATGGGCGCATGGTGGTCGAAAAACGCGGAAGAGTTAGTTCTTAACTTAATCAACGAAACTCGTGCCAGTTATACTGTTGATCCCGACCGGGTTTTTCTTGCCGGCCTCTCCAACGGAGCCATCGGGGCTTATCTGATGGGAATGTTTTATCCCGACCACTTTGCCGGAATTGTGCCTATCGCCGGGAGCATCACCCAGCGGTACATGCATTTCCTGGTCAACCTGAACAACACACCCAGCTATATTATTCAGGGTGAGTATGACCCGATTTTCCCAATCGAACTGGCACGCCGGGCCCATAAAATTTTATCCGACATGAAATCGCCGGTGGTTTATCGCGAACATAAGGAACGCGGCGCCGCGCATGGAGGTCACTTCCTGCCAGAAGCAGAAGTCCCCGCTCTAGTCGAATGGCTCAAGAAGCAGAAAAGAAATACCGCTCCCAAAGTGGTGCGTATGACGCGGGAAGAGAATCACTTGAAACGCATCTTCTGGACCGGCGTGACCCGGGGCTTGAAGCTGGCCGCATTGCAGATCCCTGGCCCTGAAATGGAACCGCTCAATATACATGATGGGAAAATCGCTACATTATTCGCCATCGACAAGGGAGACAATCGTTTTGAAGTGATGGGGAAAAATACTTTGGAATTTGAGATGTACCTTTCATCCGACCGCACTGACTTTGAAAAATCTGTAGTGGTTACTTTTCAAGCCATCCGGGACGAGGGCAACCAACTTGTTCCCGGTGAAAAATTCGTGGCATTTCATGAAAAAGTTAAAAAAGATGCAGGCATTCTTTTGCGCGGATTCAAAGAGTTTCGCGACCCGGGCCTCTTGTTTGACGCAAAGATCACCCTTTCCGCAGAAAAAGCCATAGAGTTTGCCGCCTTGCCATGACTCCGCCAAGCAACGTCCCGCAATCAGACAGAATCCATCTACTGGAAAAATCCCGCGACCTTCTCGGGTGGCAGTTGATACAGGAATCTCTTGCCAGTTACGCCTGCTCTCCCGTCACATCCGATCTTTGCCGTTCTCTTGTCCCCTATGACGATGTCGAGTCTGCGAACGACACGCTGGACACCACAAAGGAAATGGTAGACCTCCTTGCCGGGGGTGATACTTTCCCCATCAACCCGTTCGATGACTTTACTCCTATTCGAAATGAGGCATTGGAAAGACAGATACTGGACTCTGCACAATGCCTCGCTGTTTTAAAGTTGTTACGTGTCGTTCGTAGTGTGCACCGCTCAATAGAAAAACAAAATGACTTCCCACTTCTTAAATCATTAAACGCCCGACTCGACCCGTTAGCGGCCCTGTTCAATGAATTGGATCGATGCGTAGATGACGAGGGAGAAATAAAAGAAAATGCCTCACCCGAACTCAGGCAAGCCATCCGCGAAGTGCAAGCGGCAAAACAAAAACTTGAATCCAAGGTAAGCAAACTATTTTCTAACGAAAATTATAAAGAAGCAATACAGGACATTTATCACACAGAAAGAGAAGGCCGGCTGGTCATCCCCGTCAAATCCGACAAACGCTCGCATATAGAAGGTATAGTCCATGACAGTTCTGGAAGCGGGCAAACCTTATATGTCGAGCCATCATCAATTGTTCCACTCAACAACCAGCTAAAAATAAATCGACTGGCTGTGGACCGTGAAAAAGTATTAATTTTACAGTCACTGACCCGACAGGTGATTGATTCCAGCGATACCATTGCAGGAAATATGGAAATACTTGTCGAACTCGATTTCATCCACGCCCGGGCAAGACTGGCCAAGCTGATGGAAGCGCGGAGATGTCCCATTAAATCCGGATGCGAATTGCAACTCAACAAAGCCCGCAATCCAGAACTGATACTGAGCCGGCAAGACGTCATACCCAACGATATCGCGTGGAGCGAATCCACTCATGTAATAATGATATCGGGACCCAATACAGGCGGAAAAACGGTGACCCTTAAAACAGTCGGCTTGATGTCTCTCATGGCCCGTGCGGGATTATTCCTGCCGGTAGAAGAAGGATCGCAAATTCCTTTCTACCCAGAGGTGTATGCCGATATCGGCGATGATCAGAATATCGAACTCAACCTGTCAACATTTTCAGCCCACCTGAAAAAGATCATCCATATTGTTAACCACGCAGTTTCAGGTTCGCTGATCCTGCTTGACGAATTGGGAATTGCCACCGACCCGCAGGAAGGAGCGTCGCTGGCAGAAGCAGTGTTGACAGAGCTGAACGACAAGGGAGTGACAACTCTCGTTTCGACCCATTACCTTGCGTTAAAACTTCTAGCACAAACACGGAGCGGATTTCTCAACGCCTGTACAGAGTTTGATGCCAAGTCGCTGACCCCCACTTACCGCTTGATTTTTGGAGTACCGGGTCACAGTGCCGCTATCGATACTGCCGAACGACTTGGCCTTCATGAAAAAATCACAAAACGGGCTAGAGAAATTTACCAGGCACATGACACGCGAGCCGACACGGTACTTAAGGACCTGACCCAGCAACGACTCGAACTGCAACAGGAAATGGAAACCTTTCAATCAAGGAATCTCGAGCTGGAAGATTTGGCAAGGCAACAACGTTCACACACCGAAAGCCTGCGGGAAAAAGACCAGAAATTTAAATCCGAAAAATCCAAACGAATTCAATCCGCTGTCCGCGAAGCGAAAAATCAGGTCCGCCAAATGATGGAGGAGTTAAAAGGAACCAGCGAAATATCAAAACTGCGTAAAACAGAACGACAACTGGGAGCGATGGGGCGAATGCCGCTGTCTGCTCACCGCGATGATCTCTCCGAATGGGTGGTGCCGCCTGAAAAATTACGCGAGGGGGACATGGTGCTAATCGAAAGTTATGGAGCCACAGGAGCGCTACTGGAAAATCCCGTCGGCAAAAAAAAGGTGCGGGTTGGACTGGGCAATATAGAAACTGTTATAGAAACCAATCGACTAAAAGGAAGCCTCAATAAGAAGAGAGCGCCAGGAAAACCACCCAGACAAGTGAGCATGAACGTGCAAACGGAATCCACTTCCAACGTGAAAACAACCTGCGACTTGCGTGGGATGAATTCAGAGCAGGCACTCGCTACCATGGAAGCTTTTCTCAGTCAGACTATTGTCAGTGGAGTCGGACGCGCGACCATCATCCACGGACATGGCATGGGAACAATCAAAAGTCTGGTCAGAGACTACCTGTCTTCAGCCGGAATATGCAAAGAGTTTTCTCCCGCCCCGAGAGAGAACGGAGGAGATGGCGCAACCATCGTCGAATTCTAGAGAACTGGAAGAATCCATTTAAAAACAAAGCCCAAGGATTGAAGCTTTTAGGTTGAGAAGGCCACACTCACTGGTGACTATAAAAATGTTACAATCTAATAGTACATTTTTATGCGAATCACGGCTTTACTGAAGCAAGAAGGCTGGAAGGCTAATCATAAGCGGGTGGCCTGCCACATGACTTGAAGAGAAAAAGTGTATTTCCCGCTAAAAATAACACACAATAGAAATTTAGCTGGAACTTTGAATGGGAACCTAAAAAAAGGCTCTATTAGGGTGGGGATTCAACCAAACACCTTGACCAGATGATCAAATCTGTTTTTCGATTTCTTGATTTTTTCTTCATTGCCCAATACGCAGACATTACCCGACTCCTTGATTTTCCTGAACAAGGGGGCAAATGACTTAACATCCTCTAAACAGCTAGACAGTAATTCATCTCGCCGCTTCTGCTTTAATTCGTAAGTCTTTCCAATCATATGCTCTACCATCGCGATCATCCCTTTACGATCTGCCGTGAGCGGCGGGTCCAGATGTCCGACACAACCGATCAGAATTTTCGTTAGCTCCTTCTCTGAAAAATCCAGGTTTTCAAGATAATCTGCGATTTGATCGTACACATCAAGGGTCTCTGATAAATTTGGGTCACGGTATGAAACCAATCCATAATCACCACTGAGAGAATCGAAGGAACTTTGACTTCCATAAGCCCCGCCTTGAACCCGCACTCGGTCCCATAAATAACAAGTGCGGAGAACTGAATTCAGGACATCGAATTTCCCACTGTATTCCATGCCCAGCTCATACAAATTGGCCCCCTTCCCAACAAACTGGACTGCACTGGCAGTCAAAAAAGCCTCGTTCTCTAATGCAAATTCAAATTCAAGCGCCACAGGTGCTTTTTTATCGTCAGACAGAATCTGGGTCAGCGCTATCACCCTTTTTTCAACCTTCTTGTAGTCCTTTTCAGGAACGGTGATATTGGCTAAAGCATTTTCTTTAGTTAACAAAATCCGGGCAACGCCTCTGAATTCTTCCGCAACCTCATCGGGATTCTTCTCCGCACGAACCAGCAATTTTTCCACAAAATGGTAAAAAGAAATTCCCTCCGCAAGCTCATTGTAACGGCCTAATGGAGACTGGTAGGATTGCAGTCGCGAAAGAACATAATGATTTCCTGAAGATAGGATTGAGTCCTCCATATCAGCTTTCGCGCTCTTTATAATCTCAATCAAACGCTTGGGGTTATCGAAATTATATTCCCCGATCAATTCATCCCAAATATCAAAAAGATTATCCACATTTTCCATGAGCGCTTTTCCGCTAAAGAAAACACGAGACCGTATATGGCGATGATCATTAACCAAAGCAGAGGAGAAATGCCAGGAACGCAATCCTCCAGTATGAATACCGAGCAATTGCGAAATCTCCATATAACTGTGCCGCCGAGTCCCCATACCCAGCACAAGCCTGCCTATGAGCGGAAGATATTGAAGCTTATCCAACGGCACACCCGTCGCATCAAACCCGATTTGCACATAAGCAATTTTATTGGTAAACAAATCGTGAAATAGAATTTCAGGCTCCGATTTCCTCTTCACCTCTGTGGGAAACCGTTCACTTTCCCGCCGGATATCCGTAAGGTCGAGACTGGGCAATTTCTCCAAAGCTTCTGGAGAATCCGGTTTGATCTGTGCGGCCTGAAGCACTTGAGTTTTCTCGACCAGACTGTCAATAGCCTCTGGCGACATGGAGGTTTTTAAAACCTTCATTTTTTTTCGGATCTTTGCATCCTTCTTCTTCGCCAGATCAGCCTTGGGAACAGCAAGCACAATGCTCTGATGATTGTTGTTTAGAAGATATTTATCTATCAACCGCTCAAAATACCCTTCACTTGACTTGCGCTTGATCTTACGCATGAGCTTGTCATACTTCAAATGCATGAAGGGGTTTGAACCATATAACCATGAGGCCAGAGCCTGGATGTTGTAAACGATGCCCTTCGGAAAACCACCGAAATTCGATTCGCGTAATTTAAAGTCAACCGAGTTTACTGCAGACTTCACCATGTCCTCTTCGATTCCATCATCCACCAGACTTTTCAGAGTGGAAAATACAAGGTCCAGAATCTTGTCTTCATGATTGGCTTCTGTTCCTTTCAACCCGACAGCGAACATGGTTTCAAAACGATTATCATCAAATCCGCCGCCTATAACCTCGCTTCCAAGTTCAGAGTCGATCAGCGCTTTACGTAGAGGAGAGGCAGAAGTTCCAAGCAATAGATGACTTAAAATATTTAAAGCCATGCAATGCTCATGGTTGGTCGACTTATCCAGCTTTAAACCAACAACCACGAAAGTTTTGTTTTCCAGCGACTCATCTTTTGAAACAGCGTAAGAGATGACTTTGCGCTTGGGCTTGCTAAATCTCCTTTGAGCACTCACGGCCGACTCAATTTCGATAGACTCAAAATCCTTGAGGTATTCCCGGTTCAGGAAATCCAGATATTCACTAGTGTCTCCATCACCATAAAAGAAAATCCGGCTGTTCGACGGATGGTAAAATTTGCGGTGGAAATTTTTAAACTCATCAAAAGTCAGTTCCGGGATCGCATCAGGATCTCCACCCGACTCATAACCATAAGTTGTTTTCGGGAAAAGGGAGTGGGATAAGTGTCTGTCAAGAATACTTTCCGGGCTGGAGAAGACTCCCTTCATTTCATTGAACACAACCCCCTTGTAAGTGATATCTTTATCAGGAGCCTCTAACTCATGATGCCATCCTTCCTGCATGAAAGTCTCTGCGGTGATATTTGGATAAAATACCGCATCTAGATACACGTCCATCAGATTGAAAAAATCTTTTTTATTGCGACTTGCCACGGGATACATGGTTTTATCGGGAAACGTCATGGCATTCAGAAAAGTCTGCAAGCTCCCTTTCAGCAATTCAAGAAACGGTTCTTTCACTGGATATTTTCGCGACCCGCACAACACACTGTGCTCAAGAATGTGGGCGACCCCGCGATCATTGGAAGGAGGAGTTTTAAATGTAGCGCTGAAAACCTTATTGTCGTCATCGTTTTCCATAACAAGCACCTCGGCACCTGTTTTCTCATGCGTGAACAACAAAGCCAGCGAATTCAGCTCGGAAATGGATTCCTGCAAGCTCAACCTAAACCCTGAATAACTTTTCCCAGATTCAAAACTCATTACTTTCCTTTCGCATTCATAATCCAGACTCGCCTTCTTATAAAAAATCTCACGGCATCGCTTGGATGCTTTTCTGAATATAATAGATTCATATTATCCATAGACCCTGCCAATTAACCTATGACGCCTTAATATCCAAGCCAATCGGACAATGGTCCGATCCCATCACCTCAGGGCGAATAAATGAATCTTTCACCTTACCCATTAAATCTTCAGTGACAAAAAAATAGTCAATACGCCACCCGATATTCTTCTGGCGCACATTGGCCCGGTAACTCCACCAGGTATAGTGATCCGGCTCCTGGCAAAACTCGCGGAAAGTATCAACATATCCGTGTGCGACAAACTTATCTACCCATGCCCTCTCCTCAGGAAGAAAGCCTGAATTTTTCTCATTGGGTTTTGGGTTTCTCAGATCGATCGCTTTATGCGCGGTATTAACATCTCCGGTGATGACCAGCTTTTTTCCTTCCTTTCGTAACGCTTCACAATGATCAAGAAAAGCGTCATAGAATTCCATTTTGTACTGCAACCGCTCCGGACCACTGGTGCCATTAGGGAAATATATATTCAAAAGGTCAAAATCCTTGTACTCCAGCCTGATGATGCGGCCTTCTACATCAAACCTGTCAATCCCCATACCCAGATGAATTCCTCTCGGTTTTTTCTTGCTTAATATAGCAACGCCGCTGTAGCCCTTGCGCTGTGCCGGATTCCAAACTGCGTGATATCCAGCGGGACCAGCCATTTCCTTAGTAAGGTCATTAGGCGTTGCCTTGATTTCCTGCATACACATCACATCCGGTGCCTCATCGTGAAACCAATCCAGAAAACCTTTTCGTACTGCGGCACGCATGCCGTTCACATTCCAACTGATAATTTTCATGTTTATCCTAAATTCCAAGGCATAATGCCTACTAATATCTGAGATAAAATCAGTGTCCACAAAACAAAACCATTG
>PCCT01000104.1 GCA_002731985.1 Nitrospinota bacterium | reverse complement strand
CCCTGACGCTGTCACTGGCCCCGGCCTACCGTACTGACGCCCTGGTTTATCACCTTGCGGTGCCCAAAGCTTTTCTCGCGGCCCGTGTGGACAATTTCTTTTCCTTCGTTGGCAACGCCGATGTAGCGTAACTTGTAGTAATTACGCTTGGTCTTGAGTAATTCCTGAAATATAATCGCCAGCCGCTGACGCCAGATTTTCTCCGTAGAACCATCCCGAGGATCCACTCCTCCCGTCTTTCTGGCGCGGATGATGCCTTGAATAGGAGGAGTTCCAGAGAGAAAAATGATATCCTCTTTTAAGGTATTAATGTGCTCCTGTAACCCCTGGGCATAGAGCCCTACATCTTCTTCCAGAGTTTTAATATCTTTCTGGATCAGATATTGTTTTCCCTTAGTAAAAAAACCACTCCAAGTCCGACAGAAGATAACAAGACCAGAAAAGTGGTCACGGTAACGATTTTTTTGGTGATTCCAAATTTAATAGTATTCATAGATATGGCAGTTCAAGATTTTATTTTTCAATATTAGTGAACCTATTATAGTCACAAATTTGCTGAGTTTGCTGCCACAATACTGTCAACCTTAACACTTCGAGCTTCCGATCTAGTTGATTTTATTGGGTAAATTTGCGAGAGGGATTTCAGAAACCATCCTCAATAGGTTGTGATAGAATGGCTGCCGTTTAAATTGTTATTCATACTGCTTCTACCTTTGCGAGGCACGAATGCCTGTGCTGGATACCAGTGCCTGAGGAGAATATAACGCGAGCAGTTAAATCGAATCCCCCCAACCCCCTTCGTAAAGGGGGCGTTTTAAGGAGTTTTTATTTTATGGGACGTTTGAGCGGGAAAAATATATTGATGATCATGCCAAAGGATTATTACGACGAAGAAGAGCTGGAAGTTCCGTATGAAATTTTCAAGAGCGAGGATGCCAATATCATTGTCGCTTCGGGAAAAATGAAGGAAGCGGTGGGAATGAAAACAGGACGGCGCATGCCTGACCGCCTGATTGTCGATTCGATGGAAGGGATCACCGGAGACAGCTACGTCACTGGAGGCACGGGAACACGACAAATCAAGGCTGTTTTCCAGGGAGTTGTGGTGGTGGGCGGCAGTGGCGCTCGCAACTACCTCTGGAAAGATAAAATAACCCGCCTACTGCTGGTTGACCGTTACAAAAGCGAGTTCGTAGTAGCCGCTATAGGCCAAGGAATAGGATGCCTTGCCGAAGCGAGCCTGGTGGAAAACATGGAAGTCCCTGTCGAGGAAAGCAAAGCGAAAAAACCGTTCCTCAAAATTCTTGAGGAAGGCAAAGCCATTCTAAGTAACGAAGACATGATCACTTATGAAAGGATTGTAATGGGCAAGGATAGTTCAGTAGCTGAAGCCTTCGCCCAAGCGGTGGTCGAAGAGGTCTCAAAGATTACCAAAACAAAATAGGCTCTCAGGAGAATAAACAAAAAAGCAGGCTCGTCACGCCTGCATATCCTCACGCTCTTTTTTGGCTTTGATGATTTTCATCCTGATTTTAAGCGCATCGTTCAATTGTTTAACGATACGGTCATTGGAATCCGGGAAAAAGAGCTTCTCGTTGAATTCCTCAAGAGTACGTACTTCAAGAATCTTGGCGAAGGCTTCGTCGCAAAAGGGTCGCGTCATCTGCACAATGCCATCGAAGTAAATACTCAGTTTCTCGTACTTCTCCCAATTATCCAGAATAAGTTTTCGGATCGTGTCCCCAGCCGGGGACCCGTCTTCCGAAGTACGACCCGCTGGGGTCGAGTCTTGCATAATGTCAAAAATGCTGAGTTTGTATTCCTGTTCCATAGTGTTATATTTTCCAACCTCTCTATGTGATCCTGCTTTCAGCGGGATTCAATGGTTACTTTCATTTCGATACGTTCGAGTGGATTGTCCCTGTCATCCTTTGGGGAGTTGACAATTTTATCCGCCACATCCATTCCCGAAACCACCTTGCCAAACACTGTGTATTGACCATCGAGAAAATGTGAATCTTTTACCACGACAAAAAATTGCGATCCCGCGCTGTCCGGGTCCTGGGAACGCGCCATGGATACAATTCCTCGATCGTGAGGTTCATCGTTGAACTCTGCTTTGATAGTGCGGCCTGGCCCACCCATACCGTGTGTCGAGCGATCATCCCCTTTGGTGTTGGGGTCGCCGCCTTGAATCATGAATCCTGGAATTACCCGGTGAAATGTGGTGCCGTTGTAAAAATCCTCATTGGCCAGGTCCTTAAAACTTTTCACATGCCCCGGGGCCAGATCTTCTAAAAACTCGAACTCGATTTTTCCGAGAGACGTTTCGAGCACTGCGATCTCATTAGACATAACTAAAACTCCTAATAATATAAAAACTAAATTTTATTAGATAACAAATCAGCGATTGATAATTTTAATTTTCATTTCGACACGTGTATCGGGATTATCCCGTCGATCACGGGGAGAGTTGACTATTTTGTCTACCACATCCATTCCCGAAAGAACTTTGCCAAAAGCGGTGTACTTTCCATCCAGAAAAAACGAGTCCTTCACAACGATAAAAAACTGCGATCCCGCACTATCGGGGTCACTCGAACGCGCCATGGAAAGAACGCCTCTTTGGTGTTTGGTGTCATTGAACTCGGCTTTGATGCTGTAGCCCGGTCCGCCCATTCCATGTTTCATCTTGTTACCCGGCTCTGTTTTAGAAAAAGAGTCGCCTCCCTGAATCATGAACCCGGGAATCACCCGGTGAAAGCTTGTCCCGTCATAAAACCCTTTTCTGGTTAAATCCTTGAAGTTCTTCACATGACCAGGCGCTTTGTCCGCCAAAAATCCGATCTCAATTTTCCCAAAATGAGTTTCGAGCACTGCGATTTCTTCCGCAGACACTACGGCTGCAAACAATAGTACACTCAACAAAACGGCCATCAGGTTCCGGGTCAAAGCTTTCATTATTTATTTTCCTTTATAGGGTCAATGGAGTGGGAGTCGATTTAAATATGTGTCCTCCCACAGTCAAACTGGCTTAAAATAGTGAAGAGAAAAATTATTGTAAATAATAGCTAAATGATTGTCAAACGAAGCCAATTAAAAATAACCCTGCCGATTGAGGGAGTTTCGTTATGAACTCCGGAATCCGCTATCGGTGGGGCGGCCTGACAAGATGGTCTTTGCAGCCAGGATTCATCCTGCTCCATTATCTCATGGCTGTGATGGGTCTCTCTTGCCTGATCTTTGGCGAAATTCTAACGGGCAGACCGGACTTTTTTTGATTCTGGTGCTTGGAATCTGTTTGTACCTTGAATTGAAAAAAATCATTCCCCTTAAACCTCCGGCGCGATCCAGGGTTCATCACTCGACCGGACCGGACTCTACCTTGATCTCATGCAGTTTTACTGGCAGAGATATGTCATAAGGTATTCTGCGCACGACCAGATTCAGCTCATCAATTTCTTTGGCTCAAGCGGACGCGAAATGAAACAAAAAATTGAAATTATGAGCCGCGTTGCATGGATAAAAACCACCGCTTATTTTAAACAACACCCCTGGGCCATTTTGCTAATTGCAGGCGGATTAGCGCTGGTCATCACATTGATCAAGAGTCGAATTGACTGGGAATTCCCGTTCTGGAACAGGAACCGTGTGTCATTGGGCGGTCAACTTTATCAAAAAATGCTCGACAGGCTTGAACGACAGGGAATCATGAAAAAAACGCAATGGACCCATCGGGAATTTATCGACCCCCCTCCTCCCCTGCCACAGGAAACATTGAACGTGGTGAAAAAAATCACCGACTATTACGAGCAATCCCGGTTCGGAGCCCGATCCTTCCATCGCGATAAAGCTTCGCAAATGCTTGAGAGTTTGAAAAACCTCTAAATGTCTGAAAACTTTTAAAAATTCGTTTGTTCCGAGCAGTGTATTACCAAACTCTGTCATTCTAAACAAAGTGAAGAATGACAGAGGCGATTCAATCGTTGCTATTTTTAGAGTTCCCCCATTGACGCTTTTTAAATTGCAACATCAGGCCAAGCCGCAGACCCTTCTATCCCATTTAATTTTTTGCTTAAGCGCATATAACTCAATCTCTTTAAAACTTTCCGCAAGGTTGTTGCATTATTAAATTGCAATAACCATAGAGGTATTATATAAACCCATATACTAGCAACGACTCTTTTACGGTTAGCAAGTTTCCTTGAGACCACACTATGGCAAAAACATCCGGAAATTATCTTAATAATATCTTCAATGTCCTGAACGAAGCGGTATTCATTTACGACCAGAACATGAAGATCAAGTATTTCAACGACGCGGCGGAAAAAATTACCGGACACAAGAGAGATGATGTGCTCGAACAACAATGCGTGACTCTGTTTGATAAGAGTCTATGCCTCAACAACTGCTCGTTGTGCATGACCGTTAAGGAGAATGCAACCAAAGGAAACGTGCAGTTTAAGTCGCCTTTCATCCGCAAGGATGGAAGCAGAGGCCATGGCACTTTCCAGGCTGGGCTTCTCAGAAAAGAGAAAGACGGGAGCCTGGAAGTTCTGGTCGCGTTGACAGACGTTACCGAAATCGACCGGCTCAAGCAGGAGTTGAAAGAATCGAATTCGTTTCGCAACATCATCGGCAAAAGCCCGATGATGGGCGAATTGTTCGACGCAATTCGCAATATCGCTGTCTACGATTCCACGGTTCTTCTCAACGGCGAAAGCGGTACAGGTAAGGAACTGGTGGCCCGGGCCATTCATCATGAAAGCCCGCGAGCGGACAACAAACTCATTAAAGTCAACTGCTCGGCGTTTTCAGAATATCTTTTAGAGAGCGAATTGTTCGGCCATGTAAAAGGCGCGTTCACCGGAGCATCCGGCGACAGGATGGGCCGCTTTGAGGAAGCTTGCGGAGGAACTATTTTCCTGGATGAAATTGGCGACCTGCTACCTAAGGTACAAGTTAAACTGTTACGCGTCTTACAGGAAAAAGAAATCGAACGGGTAGGAGCCAATGTCACTCGTAAGGTGGACATACGAATCATTGCCGCGACTAACAAAGATCTGCTAAACGAAGTGCGGGAAGGCCGGTTCAGAGAAGACCTCTATTACCGGCTCAACGTCATTCCTGTCCAACTGCCTCCATTACGCACCCGCAAGGGAGATATCCCCTATCTCACACAACATTTTATAGATAACTGGAAAGGACTCCATCGCAAAAAAATCCGTAAAGCAACAGACTCTGCGTTGGGAAGGCTGATGGATTATCACTGGCCGGGGAATGTGCGGGAACTGGAAAATGCCATCGAACACGCGTGCGTTAGATGCGACAGCGAAACGATCAAACCGAAAGATTTTCCAGCTTACCTCACGCACTCACAACCCGCTCAGACAATACGAAAAAAACGAAAGCAACTGACTCGGGAGTCTGTGCTCGAAGTCCTTTCCAAAACTGGCTACAACCAAACCCAGGCGGCCCAACTGCTCGATCTTCATCGCATCACTTTGTGGCGAAAGATGAAAGAGTTCAACATCGCCCCTCGCTGAAAATCACCTTTTAAAACCCAGCTTTTCGAGCTAAAGTTCATCGTTTCTACCCCCCCCTAACCTCCTTTGTAAAAGGGGGAATTATCTGCTCCCCCTTTTTAAAGCCGTAAGGTGCTATTTGGTTAGGGGCCGGGGAGGGGGTAGCCTTTTCTCTGGTCCACAGCACTTAAAAACAAAAAATCGGGAGCCGAAGCCCCCGATTCAATGACACAGATTACTCGCTGGTTTTTCAAACTTCTAACTTCCCAAAGCAGGTTACTTACCGGCTCTGAAAACTTTTGGATTGGCAGAACCTTCGACCACGATCTGACCGATGGCCCCTTTGGCCACTCGAAAGATACTGTGGTCCACCATGGTGTAGGTTCCAGGAACGTCCATTTTCATATCAACGACA
This sequence comes from Nitrospinota bacterium, assembly GCA_002731985.1. Classification (GTDB taxonomy): domain Bacteria; phylum Nitrospinota; class Nitrospinia; order Nitrospinales; family VA-1; genus Nitromaritima. The sequence goes on along the minus strand of PCCT01000104.1, from coordinate 2,539 downwards.
ACTGCGCCAGCAGATGGAACGAGTGTCGTCTGCACGTTGCGGTTCACGGTACCACCCAAAGCTCCTTCCAGATACACCTTGTCAAAAATTTCACCGATGATGTGAAACGATGAAATTGCGTTGGGACCGATGTTGCCAAAATATATTCGTACATTGTCACCTGCCTTGACTTTCAGAACGTTATCACCCATCAACGCTCCTGCCCGGCCATTGAAGACCACATGGTCGGGATGTTCTGCCAAACCTTTGCTGATGTCGAATCCGGTCTCACCCTTATCGCCATCGGTGAAGAATTCACTCTGAAAAACATAGAACTCCTTATCCACCTTCGACAACCCACCCTTCGGCTCAACCAGAAAGAGACCGTACATGCCATTGGATATGTGATCTACAATAGCACCTGCGGCACAATGGTAAATGTAGAGCCCCGGATTAAGCGCCTTGAAGGTGAATACCTTGGTCTCACCTGGAGCCACCGTGTTGACAGCCGCACCGCCGCCTGGTCCATTCACAGCATGTATATCAATGTTGTGAGGCTGGGAATTTGATTTAGCGTTCGACAAATGAAACTCAACAGAATCGCCTACACTGACGCGAGCCATGGGACCCGGAACGCTTCCGCCAAAACTCCAGAAGTGGTATTTCTTTCCATCCGCGATATCTCCTACATATTCTTTAGCTTCAAGTTTTACGACCACTGTTGTAGCCTTGCTCCGGTTAAGAGCCTTTGGAACATTTGGCGCTTTGGTCAATTGTGCAACTTCAGCGTTAGCCGACTGGGGGAATCCGATCGCAAGAGATACCATGGGGAAAACAAAAGCAACCGCTTTAAATATTCTTTTCAGTTTCATACATCCTCCTGGGTTTATTAAGTGACAATACAGGTTAATCCTGATGAGTCGTTCTTATTTCAAGTTTGGTGCCACTTGACAAACTTAACATTAAGCCACATTTTTATAATGACTTAGCTAATATACCCCCATTACCAGAAACAATATTTCCCTCTTAAGATACGTTGCAATATAAAATGCAACGCCATAATGTTACAATTATTCTCAAAGTGCCGGTGAAGGTTTCCCTGAAAGCTGGCCTATTTTTCACTGAATATCGGCCTGCATAAACGGTTGACAGCGGGGCGGTGATGAGAAATAATAGCTAATACCATATTTTTTAACTATTTATCTAATTCGGGCCGGGGTTTCGCACTGTGCGGAAGCCTTTGGAGTCCGATTGATTTTTTTACAGGTCTAATGGACGGTTATTGGGAACAGTTTAAAACCCCGTTTTTGTGTTTTGCCGGGTTTTCAGGCGTAGGCAAGACCACTTTGGTCGAGCGGCTTGCGGCCCGCTTCCGCGAGGAAAATATTCGCGTGGGTTACTACAAGCACGACTCGCACCGGTTCAAAATGGACAAGGCGGGCAAGGACACTGCGCGTGTCCGTGACGCAGGAGCGGGAATTGTAGCGATCAATGATCCCGCCCACTTTGGAGTTCTGGCAGATAACGCCTTCAAGCAACGCACTATCACTCATGCTTTGGAGCAGTGCGATTGTATCCTGATCGAAGGATACAAGCAGTCCCCATTCGACAAAATTGTATTTCTTGACGCTGAAGGCAAACTGCCCATCGCCGCTGACAGCAAGGGTATTCGTGCTATTGTCCATCAGGGAACAGGGGCGACGGAACAATATGTCGAACGAGGCATTCCTCTGTTTCACAGGGATGAGATTGAAAAGATTTTTGATTTCGTCAACGGTCACTTCAAGAGTTGCGCCAGCCCGCTATATGGAGCTGTGTTTGTTGGTGGACAAAGCAAGCGCATGGGGAAACCAAAGTTTTCCCTCGCCTACAACGGGATTTCTGGAACGGAGATAGCGTCGGATATATTGAACAAGTTTTGCGACAAAGTATTTCTTTCCTCACGCGCCGATCTGGACATGAGTTCATTGGGCGAGATCAAAAATGCCGAGCGCATAAACGACGAACATATCCAACTGGGTCCGGTGGGAGGGCTGGCAACGCTGATGGGAAAATTCCCGGACAAAGCATGGATGATCACCGCATGTGACATGCCCTTTATACAGGCAGAAGATTTCGATATCATTTTTCAACAGCGGGATCCGTTACGATACGGAACCTGTTACGTGCAAAAAGGCCGCCTGGGTTACGAGCCCATGTGCGCTATTTACGAACCAAAATTCATAGTCCCACTTTATGAGGCCATGTCCAGACGAGACTTGTCTTTATCAAGAATCATAGGCGAACTTCCATTCAAGGAAGTAAAGGTCAATGAAGAAGACCGCTCAAATTTTATGAACATCAACACTCCGGATGACTACGAAGTGGCACGAAGCAAGCGAGAACAGGAGAAAGAACCATCATGAGTTTGATCAAGGTAGACGAAGCCCGGGAAATCATTCTCGGAAAAATTGAAGTTCAGGGCACTGAGAAAATATCGATTAACGATGCTTTGGGTCGTGTTCTGGCAGAAGATATTGTAGCGCGACGTAATAATCCGCCCATGGACAACTCTGCCATG
>PCCT01000103.1 GCA_002731985.1 Nitrospinota bacterium | reverse complement strand
TTTGCAGACTTTCTTAAAGATTCGGGTCAGAAAATATGGCAGATCCTTCCCATCAACCCAACCTCCGTTGGTAATTCTCCGTATAGTAGTCCATCCGCTTTTGCGTTTAACCCTTTTTTTATAAGTCCAGATTTCATGGCTCGTGATGGGTTTGTCAACGAGTGTGACTTGCATCCGACCCCTGATTTCCCCGCCGGTTCTGTTGATTATCAAAAAGTTGCTGACTATAAAAATAAGTTATTGGACAAGGGGTACGTGCAATTTAAGGTCTCTGGTGAAAATGATATGTATCTCCAGTTCTGTGCAGATAATTCCTGGTGGCTGGAAAACTACGCTTTGTTCATGGCGCTCAAGGATCAATTTGGTGGGTGTCCATGGAATGAGTGGCCGGAGGTATTCCGGTACCGTTTGAATGATGCAATGAATTCTCTTTCGGATGATGTTGGTGAAAGGGTGAGGAAAGAAAAATTTATTCAGTTTCTTTTGTTCCAGCAATGGAGGGAGTTAAAAAAATATTGTCAGGAGAGGGACATTTTTATATTTGGAGATATTTCGTTTTATGTGAATTATGACAGTGCTGATGTATGGTCGAACCCTGAAATATTCAAACTCGATCATGATCGTCTACCCTATGTGGTAGCTGGTGTTCCACCTGATAATTTTAGTGAGACTGGTCAACGGTGGGGTAACCCCGTTTACAACTGGGACGTGTTGCGGGACACAAAGTTTAAATGGTGGGTCGATAGAATAAGATTTAATTTAAGTTATTTTGATTTGGTGCGAATTGATCACTTTCGTGGTTTTGCCGCGGTATGGGAGATCCCGGTCGATGAACCAACCGCCGAGAAAGGGCAATGGCAGGAGACTCCTGGCCACGAATTATTTTCTTTGCTAGTGGATCAATTTAAATCGCTTCCCATCGTCGCTGAGGACTTGGGCTATATCACTCCTGATGTGAAGTTTTTGATGGAAGCGTTTGGTTTTCCTGGTATGAAACCCCTCATTTTTGCATTCGAGGGCGATTTTGAGAATACCCCTTACGCTCCTCCAAACCACATAAAAAATTGTGTGGCTTATACTGGAACGCATGATTGCAATACGATAAGAGGATGGTTTGATAACGAGATTTCTCGAGAGGCACGTGAAAAGCTTGAGGCATTTCTTGGTCGTCAGGTCAGCTCGGTTACGGTTTCTGATGAAATGATTCAACTGTCCATGATGTCGCCAGCGAATACGGCCATTCTTCCAATGCAGGATGTCTTGAATTTGGGAAAAGAGGGTCGTTTGAATTACCCTGGAACGCCAGAAGGGAATTGGGAGTGGCGCTTGTCAGAAGGTGATTGGCCTAGCGATTTAGCCGATAAACTTAATGAGCTGACCAGGAAATTCGGAAGAGGTTAGGGCTGTTTTTCCTGATTGGTGGGTACTTGCCAGATGTCCTTTGCGTATTCCGAGATGGAGCGATCACTTGAAAACTTACCCATTTTTGCCACGTTAATTATAGATTTTCGTGCCCATGCGTCGGAATCTTGAAACGCCTCATTAATTTTTTCCTGGATATCACAAAAGGATTGGAAATCCGCAAGGACCATGTAGTGGTCACCGTGGTCGAGGAAGTTTTCCAGGATAGGGTGAAATAAATTAACCTGAGTTGGCGAGAAATAGCCTTGCTGGATCATATCCAGAACCGTTTTCAATTCAGGATTTTGCAAATAGATTTTTCTTGGATTAGTGCCGGCCTGTTTCAAGCTTTGGACTTCATCGGATTTTAATCCAAAGATAAATATATTTTCCTCCCCGACCTCCTGCATAATTTCAACATTTGCTCCGTCAAGGGTTCCCACTGTTAACGCTCCATTTAGAGCCAGTTTCATATTCCCCGTTCCTGAGGCCTCCATTCCTGCGGTTGAAATTTGATCAGAAAGATCAGCGGCCGGAATGATATTTTCTGCCTGAGTGACAGAGTAATTGGGGATAAATAATACTTTAAGTTTTCCCTGTACACTTGGGTCTTCATTGATTGTCTGTCCGACGCTGGTAATAAATTTAATGATGAGTTTTGCCATTGCGTACCCTGGCGCGGCTTTTCCTGAAAACAACACCGTTCTCGGAACTTTGACGGATTCAGGGTTTTGCTTTATTTGGTTATAGAGCGCGATGATGTGCAGGATGTTCAGGGTTTGTCGTTTGTACTCATGAATACGTTTAACATGAACTTCCAGCATGGTGTTCGCGTTAAGAGATAGTCCAAAATTCTTCTGGAGATGATTTGCCAGTCGCTGTTTATTTCTTTTCTTGATCTTTTTCCAGCGGACAAGGAGTTGCGGGTCGTCAATATGTTCCATCAGTTTGTTTAATTCTGATAAATTGGTTACCCATGAATCGCCAATATATTCTGTGATCAAATCGGATAGCTCGGGGTTGCACGATTTGAGCCACCGCCTTTGAGTGATTCCATTAGTTTTGTTGTTGAATTTCCCTGGAAACATTTCATGGAAATCTTTAAAAACAGTTTCTTTAAGGATGTTTGAATGTAGCTCCGCTACGCCATTAACGGAATGACTCCCTACGATGGATAAATTTGCCATTCGAATATACTTTGTATGATTCTCCTCAATAAGAGACATTCTGCTCAAGCGACTTATGTCATTAGGGTAACGGGACTGTACTTCTTTCAAAAAACGTTCGTTGATTTGAAAAATAATTCCAAGATGCCGCGGCAATACCCGTCCGAAGGTATCTACCGGCCACTTTTCCATAGCTTCCGGCAGGATGGTGTGGTTTGTAAAAGCAAATGTTTTAACCGTTATTTCCCAGGCTTTATTCCAGGGGATAGACTCTTCATCGACGAGAATTCTCATTAACTCAGCGATTGCGAGTGAAGGGTGCGTGTCGTTTAATTGAATGGCAACTTTATCGCTGAACTGGTCAAAATTGGAGTGACCCTTTTTATAACGGCGGATAATATCCTGTAGCGAAGCTGAAATGAAAAAATATTCCTGTTTGAATCTCAGTTCCTTGCCCAGTGCATTTTGGTCAGCAGGGTAAAGGACCTTGGAGATGATTTCGCTTTCGTGTTTGTTCTGGACCGCCTGAAAATAATCTCCGGTCTGAAAATGCTCCAACTCTAATTCACGGCTTGATCGGGCACTCCATAATCTTAAGTTGTTAACGGTTTTATTATTAAATCCGGGAATGGGCATGTCATAGGCCATGGCCATTACATCTTCAGTCTCCACCCATTTGTATTCGTTTTCTCCCTGAGAGTTTTTGATGGTTTCAATGCGACCGTAAAACCTTACCGGAAAGAGGGAATGCGGACGCGGAATTTCCCACGGATTTCCAACGCGCAACCAGTTGTCCGCAGTTTCAACCTGATATCCGCGTAGTATCTTTTGGTAAAATATTCCAAATTCGTATCGAATCCCATAGCCATAACCGGGAATTCCAAGAGTGGCAATCGAGTCGAGATAACAAGCCGCTAACCTCCCTAATCCGCCATTGCCCAGCCCGGCCTCTATTTCCGTTTCCTCCAATTCATGAATATCAAACCCTAACACTTCAAGGGCTTTTTTGTATTCATTATAAACTCCAATGTTGATCAGGTTGTTTGTCAGAAGTCTCCCGATTAAAAACTCCATTGAAAAGTAGTACACTCTTTTTACGTTATTTTCGTAATAAGATTGTTGAGTGTGGAGCCATTTTTCCACAAGCCTGTCGCGAACTGAGAGGGCAAGGCTCATGAAATGGTCAAGTTTTGTCGCTGAAAACTTGTCGCCTACCAGAGTGTATTTAAGGTGGTTTTCGAAAGAAAGCTTGAGTGACTCAATGGTTGCTTTGTCCAGACCATACTTCAGATTGTTCGAGGTGCTCATGGTTTGTTGATTGGTGATTCGTTGGTGTGATGAGGTGATTGATGTTTTTTGAACGTAGAATTAATAATTAGTTTTCATCAAAAAAAAGGCTTACAGGAAGAGTCTGTAAGCCCTCTATATTTTGATGGGCCCAAGAGGATTCGAACCTCTGACCACCCGGTTATGAGCCGGGGGCTCTACCAACTGAGCTATAGGCCCAAGAGTATCAACTTTCTACAAAACTGCGCAGTTTTTTGCTTCGGCTAGGATGTCTTAGTTTGCGCAAGGCCTTGGCTTCAATTTGCCGTATTCGCTCACGGGTAACAGCAAAATCCTGTCCGACTTCTTCAAGTGTGTGCTCGGAGTCGAGGCCAATGCCAAAGCGTTTGCGGAGAACTTTTTCTTCTCTTGAAGCCAGTGTCGAAAGAACTTTTAACGTTTGCTCTTTAAGGTTCTTTTTAACTACGGAATCAATTGGGGAAAGGATTTTTTTGTCTTCAATGAAATCCCCGAGATGGCTGTTCTCCTCTTCGCCTATTGGCGTTTCCAATGAGATAGGCTCTTTGGCAATCTTCAAAACCTTGCGTACCTTGTCAATTGGCAGAATCATCTTCTTTGCGATTTCCTCGGGGCTGGGTTCGCGTCCGAGTTCCTGAACCAGGTGTCGAGATACACGGATGAGCTTGTTGATTGTTTCAATCATATGAACCGGGATTCGTATGGTCCGGGCCTGGTCAGCGATAGCGCGGGTGATAGCTTGTCGAATCCACCACGTAGCGTAAGTACTGAACTTGTATCCACGGCGGTATTCAAATTTATCGACGGCTTTCATAAGGCCTATATTGCCTTCCTGAATCAGGTCGAGAAATTGCAGTCCACGATTGGTATATTTTTTGGCGATACTGACCACCAATCTCAGGTTCGCTTCAGCCAATTCTCGTTTGGCGGTTTTCTCTTTGAGTCTGCCACGAGCTATGCAGCGGACCGTTGCGAGTAGGTGCTCTTTAGATGTGTTTGTCTTAGCTTCAATCTTCTTAATTTTTCTGCGTCCGGGTTGAACCAGTTTCATGTAATTGTCGTATTGCTTCTTGGTAATGGTTTTACCACGGGGTAATTTTACACTTTTTTGTTTGGTCCAGTTGCCAGCTTTTTTTTTGACATCAGCTAAGGTCATTCCCCATTGTCGTTCAAGGTCCCGCTCTTGTTTTCCTACAGAACGAATAGCAGCGGCGATCTCATAAATTTGCTCAATGATTCCGTCCATCACATCAGGGTCCAGACTGATTTTGCGGATGGCGCCTTCGAGAAGAATTTTTTGTGCAATTTCTTCCTTTTCGACTTTCGCCATCATTTTCTCTGTTAGCTTGGTCTTTAGACGTTTTTGTGTTTTTTGGAGTTTGTCGCTTTGAATTTTAAGATCGCGAATGTTTTTAAGAAACTTTTTGGTTTCTCCTTTTTCAATTTCAGCTTTCTTCTCTTCGGGCTCTCCAACTACCACAACATCAAATACACTGACGGCACCTTTTTTCGTTTGATCGCCGATGTCCACTATTTCATTGATTGTGACAGAGCAGTTGGCGACCGCTGAAATGACTTCGTTTTGGCCAGCTTCTATTTTTTTGGCAATGGTGACCTCTCCTTCACGTGTGAGCAGGGAAATCGTTCCCATTTCTCTCAGGTACATGCGAACTGGGTCATCTATGGAGACACTTTCACTTTTAGCGGGAGCGGTTCCCTCTTCGGCGGCATTAGCTCCTTTTCCCGGCGAATTACCTTCCTTATTCGAGACGAGCTTTTCTCCCTTCGAGGCGGAGTCTACGATATGAATCTCGTTTTCGCCGAACAGGTGCATCAAGTCGTCAATTTGTTCTGGAGCAACAACGTCAGAAGGTAGCACATCGTTCACTTCCTCATAGGTTAGGTAACCTTTTTGCTTGCCTTGCGAGATCAGCTGATTGATTTCACTGACTTGGGTAATTTTTTCCAGATTGGACATCGTAGGGGCTTCTCCTAAGGGTGTAGTCATTTTAAATGATGTTATGAGATCTCTTTATTCAGGCCGGGACTTGTCCCGGAATTAATTCCATGCGTAATTCGCGTAATTGATCCTGCAATTGTTTGGAACGTTCGGAGTCTCTAGCTTCAAATGCTTCGTCCCTCTGTTTTATGAGGGCCTCGATTTTTTGGTCAAGCGATCTTTTGTTTATTGCCAGAATGCAATCATTTGTGGATCGCTCCTTGTCATCGAATGGAATCGGCTCTAATCCAATTTTACTCAACAGGGTTTTTGTCGTTGGCTCTTCCACACGGTCAATGGCCAAGTCAACTCTCAATTCGCACCCTTCATCAATCAGCTGGTAAAATAACTCAACGATCTGACGAAGGCTTGGGTCTTCAAACTTGTCGACCGGGACTTCTTCTTTTATTTGGAGTGCTAGCCTTTTATCGGCCAACATCAAATGAACTATATATAGTTCCGGGTTTTGCTTGCCTGCTCGTTCAGATGTTTTTGCAGGTTGTCTGGCAATATTTCTGTCTTGCTTTATTGCGTTTTTCAACTCCGCAAGAATGGCCTGATCATCTAACCCCGCCCGTTCAGTCAGAACACGTACCCACTCGGAACGTTCAACGGTATTTTTTATACGAGTCAGAAGAGGGAGAACACTGTTGACGACTTCCATCTTTCCCGCTGGAGTGGATATATCTCCACTTTCAATCGTATTTATAATGTAAGATTCGACAAATGGCCTGGCGTTCTTCAATTCTTCTAAAAACTTTTCAGGCCCAAATTGCTGAATGTATGAATCCGGATCGTGTCCTTTGGGTAGCGATAGTACTTCGACACCCAAACCTTCCTCCAGAAGCACACCAAATCCTCTTTCCGTTGCCGCTTGCCCCGCCGAGTCGCTGTCAAAAATCAGAGTTGTCCTGCTTGTGTGATTTTTAAGCAGTGTAGCCTGTGCCGGAGTCAGGGCCGTGCCGCAAGTTGCTACTGTATTTCTGATGCCGTGTTGGTGGGCACGCATTTGATCAAAATAGCCCTCCATAATAAGTACACGGTTTTGTTTTCGAATCGCTTCTCTTGCCCGATCGAGTCCGAATAAATGTTTCCCTTTAATGTATAGGGGCGTTTCCGGCGAGTTAAGATATTTGGGTTCGCCTTCGCCGATGACCCTTCCGGCAAAAGCAATCAGGCTACCATGAATGTCCTTGAAGGGGAACATAATTCGCCCACGAAATCGGTCATAACAGTTTCCTTCTTCCGCCCCTTCTTTTTGTTTGATGAGTCCTGCTCGTAGCAGGTCTTTTCGGGAGCATTTCCCCTGATTCTGCAGATAGGTCAGGATATCTTTCCATCCTGGAGCGGCCCAGCCAATTCCGTACTCGGCTAGTAATTTTTCGTCATAGAAACTTCTGGATTTCAGATACTCCCTTGCTGACCGACCTCCCTCGTCATCCTTGAGTAATCGGGTGAAGTAGGCTCGTGCTTTTTCGTTGATGCTCAGGAGCATTTCCCGCTCACTTTGCCTGGCATTGGATTGGCCGGATTTAGGATTTGGCAACTCAACGCCACATTTGCTGGCCAGTTTCTTGACCACGTCCAGAAAGGGCAGGTCTTCCATTTCCATAATAAATTTGAAAACATTACCGCCCGCACCGCAACCGAAACAATGGTAGATCTGTTTTTCGGGACTGACTGTGAATGATGGAGTTTTTTCTGAGTGAAACGGGCAAAGTCCTTTGTAGTTTTGTCCGCTCTTTTTCAGAAGAAGATTCGCCGACACGACTTCCAGAATATCGCTTCGTGAGCGGATTTCTTCGATCAAATTGTCAGGGATATAGTGTTTCAAGAAAGCCCTTAGTCGCTGGTGTCAGGCGTGTAGTACGAATACCGTGTTACTCGTAATCCCCTGCCGGAATTTTGTTCTTATCTTATCGGGTACTGTCGGATTCGCTTCTGCTGGTAGATGGTACTTGTTATTGACCCAGACATTCGGCAACCAAGTTCTTTATTTGCCCGTTGTCCGCACGTCCTTTAAATTCAGGAATAATTACTTTCATCACTCTTCCGAGGTCTTTCATCTCTGCAATGCCAAGTTCCGTGATCACTTCTTGAACTCGCCTACGCAATTCATCCTCTGAA
>PCCT01000102.1 GCA_002731985.1 Nitrospinota bacterium | reverse complement strand
CGGCCAAGGCTTTTTTGGCATTGGCTGATAACTGTAATAAGTTTTTGAATCCGGAAGAAGTAAAAGCCGGCTGAGGGACTGAATAATTAGTCGTATTTATCTAAACAATGTATTGCGAAATTATTCCCAAATTAGGGATAATTAGAGTAACAAAGCGCATATCAGCCATCAACCATGAAGGATTGATCATTCACGATGAGAGTTGGTTTGTGCAATGCGTCCTCCTACTAAAAGGTTTTACTTCCATGCAGTTTCTTCCATTACATTTTGCAAGGTTTCTGGGAATATCAGTTTTGGTTTCTCTTATGGGAGTTTTTCCTTCTCTGGTAGCTGCTGAATCAAACGAACTCCGTCCCTACACCAACAATCCTGTTGTAGCGATTGTTGACGATGAACCTGTCATTCTTGAAGATGTGAAGAATGCCCAGATTCACGAAGCGATGGTCCAGCTGTATCAGATGCAGTCGCAAGCGCTGAAAGAAAAAATTCTCGATAAATTAGTTAAAAACCACCCCGAGTTGAAATTAACGGATGCGCCTTTGCCAAGTAAGGATGATGTTGCTCGCTTTTATGCAAATACTCCCGGCATCAAGGAGATGGGTACGCTGGAAAAAATGCGGGATGAGATCACAGTGTATCTGGAGAAAGTATATGCCAGGGCTTATGTGGATGAACGATATCAGTTGGCAATCAATAAAGGGTGGGCTAAGGTTTACCTCAAGGCCCCACTGGAATTCAGGTTGAAGGCTCAGATCAGCACAGCGATGCTCTGGTCTGATGAAGGCGACCCGTCCTCACGAAGAGTTTTCCTCCTGGAGTATTCAGATTTTCAATGTCCGTTTTGCAAAAGGGTACAGGCTACCCTGGACCAGTTGCGTGAGCAGTACAGTAAAGAGGTTCAATTCGGTTATCGGCACTTTCCTCTGGAATTTCACAAGGAAGCAAAGTATATGGCTGAGTCAGTCGAATGTGCACGTGACCAAGGGAAATTTTGGGAATTGCAAAGACTCCTCTATGATAACAGTGACCCGGTTTCAAGGACAAACCTCCACCAGTTTGCCAAGAAAGCCGGAGTTAAAAATATACGACGGTTTCAAACCTGTCTCAAGGAAAGAAAATATAAAGACAGGGTCCTCAACGACCTGAGCGAGGGGATGAAGCTGGGTATCAGGGGAACCCCCACGTTTATTCTAGGAACCTACGATCCCGATACCCGGACTGTATACGGTGAGTTGTTATCCGGCGCGGTATCATTAGAAAAATTCAAAAAAGTCGTCGAAAAATATCTTTCCATTCTTCGCGCTGAGGCCAATCTGGTCCGGTAAGTCCTCATGTGTTTTTTGAAGGCATTTCTCTCAAGAATTTCCGCTTATATTCCAAGCCTCGCTATAGGAGTTGGCCTTTTTTTGTTGATGGTCGTTTTTTTTTCGACATCCATAGTCCGAGCCGTTCCGTCATTTCAGGAATTTCAAAAAGACTCAGGTTCGTCAGTTCATTTTAAATTGACGGCAATAAGTGATCCTGAAAGCATCGATCCAGATGGCAAGTTTGCCTTACATGTCAAAATAGAGGTGAGCGAAGGTTGGCATATCTATTCCCTTGACGCCAGAGGGCCGCATGAGGAATCGCTGGCGACAGAAATCACTCTTCATTCAGGTTCATTTGTTCCACAGGGGCCATGGGTAGAACCGACACCGAATATCGTATGGGACGGAGCCTTGGGGATGGTCGTGAAGACCCACGAGCAAATTGTAGAATTTCACCGTGAGTATCGTGCGACAGAACTTTTTGCTCCAGGTCCTCATGAAATAAAAGGAGCCATCGTGTTTCGGGCATGTAATAATAAAATATGCAATCTCCCGAAGGAGCTTTCCTTCAAGACACAGATCAAGGTGCAAGGCGGGAACAGTTGATTCTCTGAGATTAAAGAACCAGAAATGTTTTATCAGTTGACGTTGAAATGGGAGGAGAGATAGCTAATGATAAAATTACTTTTTAGCGCCTTATTGTCAGTCATCCTTTTGTTTTTATCCTCCTGTATCACCGGCAATTTGCAGAAGGGTATCGATGCCTATAGCAACGGTTCTTATCAACTTGCTTTGGAAAAAATAACACCACTGGCTAATGATGGAAATGCTTCGGCTCAATACTTACTGGGAACCCTCCATTATCATGGGCAGGGAACTTCCAAGAATTTTGAGGAAGCTGTTAAATGGTTCACGCTTGCCGCTGAAAAGGGCAATGCCAAGGCTCAGGTCAGCCTGGCAACCATGTATTTGACGGGAGAGGGGACATCTCCAAACCATAAAGAAGCTTACAGGTTGTTGAAATTAGCGGCAGATCAAGGCAACGCCTTGGGACAGGCAAAATTGGGTCTCATCTACATGGAGGGGAAAGGGATTTATCAAGATGTCGTGTTAGCCCATATGTGGCTAAGCCTTGCTATTGATCATGGGGAGGAAGATGCGGTTCCAGTTAGAGATGAAATTGAGAGCAGAATGACTACCCTGCAAATAGGCAGCGCAAAAGAATTAACTCAGGACTGGAAGCCAATCTCAAAATATCATCCATAAAGCTCGATGTACTCATTGTTCAGGTGGCAATTGAATGTCTAGCACTTTTTAGGTAGTTCGTGTTTACTTTCATGAGCAAGTCCTCAATTAACCGTTATGACCGCGTTGGACCGGGCGAAGCTGTTTGAGGCAAGCCCCCCAGCAAAAACATAATTTCAATATGGTTCTTTTTTCTTGCCAGTTTTAGTGCCGATTTCCGGTCTTTTACCTAGGTTTTCATGCTGTCAATTTTAGCCAGGATTAATTTAACCATATCAGTTTTTCCCGATTCAGCCACAATCATGAGAGGAGTGTGTCCCGAATCGTTCTGGGTATCGATTTTAGACCCAACGGACAATAAATAGTCCGCTCTAGAATTTATTTTGGTAGCGGTGATCCAGAATTGGACGAAATAAATAAAAAGATTGAAGTAATAGAAAAACGTGAGGGACTGGAAAAGGACGAATATTTTCTACCAGATAACCCAGATACCCCAAACAGGTGCGATTATGCAGGTCATTACTACTCATTTGAATGCGGACTTTGACTGTCTGGCCTCGATGGTGGCCGCTCGCAAACTTTATCCGTCTGCAAGGCTGGTTTTTTCCGGCTCGGCTGAAAAAGCCGTCAATGAATACCTGAAGCAGTTTCCTCCTTCCTTCGGCATCTCCCGTATCAAGGACATTGATCTCGATGAGGTCAGCCAGCTCATCATTGTGGATACTCACGACCCCAGGCGAATCGGCATATTTCAATCACTACTGGATAAGCCGGATATGGATGTGCATATCTACGATCACCATCCAGAGGAAGTCGCGGATGTTTTTGCGGAGGCTCAGTGTACTATCCGAAAAAGAGGGGCGAGTACGACTCTTCTTTGCGAAATTCTTGAAGAGAAAAATATTTCGCTGACGCCCGAAGAGAGCACGCTCATGGTTCTTGGGATTTTTCAGGACACGCAATCGTTGTTTTCCGTATCGACAACGCCGGAAGATTTTGCGGCAGCAGGAAAACTTGTCGCCTCTGGCGCGAACATGGATACCGTAGCGCGATTCGTACAACCTCGGCTGAATCCGCAACAGATTGGAATTCTCAACCAACTGGTCTCGAATATTGAATCGCATAATATCAACGGAGTGGAGGTAACGATGACCACCGCTTCTGAGGATTTCTATGTGGAGGATGTGTCGTATGTTGTTTCTCAGGTGATGGATCTGGAAAACTTGAAGGCCCTGTTTGCCTTGGTAAGACTCGATCAGGGAGTTTATATGATTGCCCGAAGCCGTTGTGACGAAGTTAATGTCGCGGAAGTGGCGCGTCGTCTGGGCGGTGGGGGCCACAGTTGCGCCGCTTCAGCAAGTATCAAAGAGCAGACCCTAGTTCAGGTTCGGGAAAAGCTATTTGAACTCCTTCAGGATAGCTTGCAACCTTTGCACCGGGTTAGAGACATCATGCATTTTCCGGTTCAGTCGGCTACAGAGGATGAGAGTCTTTTGTCCGTTGAAAAAACGCTCACACGGTTCAATCTAAATACGCTTCCTGTGTTGGCTGATGAAAAGCCCGTGGGCTTGATCACACGCCAGATAGTTGAAAAGGCGATTCATCATAAAATGAAGAATGCCAGGGTAAAAGATTTTATGGTTTGTGAGTTTTCGGTCACTACACCCGACGCTTATTTTAAATCGATTGCTCCTATTGTAATTGAGGAAAAACAAAAGCTGGTTCCGGTGGTCGACCCGGATTCAAAAAATCTGGCAGGCATTATCAGTCGGGGGGATTTGCTCAGGGTGCTTCACCGGGATATAGTCTCAAACGAATTTGATACGCAACGTTTGTTCGATGGGAAAAGTGGTTCCATGAAAAATGTGAAGAGCCTCTTGAAGGAGCGATTGCAAAAAGAGGTGATGGCTCTGCTGGATTCAATCGCTCAAATTGCTGACCGTGAGAAGGTGGATGTTTATGTTGTGGGCGGGTTTGTTCGGGACTTATTGCTCAACATCCAGAATCTTGATATTGACCTTGTCGTGGAAGGAGATGGCATTGCCTTTGCCAAAACTCTGGCCCGGGAATTTAATGGGCGAGCAAAGAGCCATGCCAAGTTTGGCACTTCGGTGGTTTTGTTGAAGGATCGGTCCCGTATTGATGTGGCGACGGCAAGGATGGAATATTATTCGCATCCGGGTGCCCTGCCAAAAGTGGAGCGCAGTTCTGTTAAGTCGGATCTTTTTCGCCGTGATTTCACTATCAATAGTATGGCTGTCAAGTTAAACGGACAGGGGGCATTTTGCCTGATCGATTATTTCAATGGTGCAATGGATTTGAAAGAGGGCTCTATTCGCGTTCTTCATAATTTGAGTTTTATAGAAGATCCGTGCCGTATTTTTCGCGCCATCCGTTTTGAGCAGAGATTTAATTTCCGTATCGGTCGTCAAACAAGAGCTTTTATGAAGAGCGCGATCAAGAACAATCTGGTCAATCAGTTGAGCGGGACACGCCTCATGAACGAGCTTAAGCTTCTTTTGCTAGAGTCTGACCCTGTGAAGTGTCTTGACCGGATGCGGGAGCTTTCCCTGCTTTATTTAATCGCCCCCGATATAGCAGAGGATGATTCTCATAAACTTGTTCTGGAAAAAATAGATGGCGTATTGACTTGGGCGAAAATGGTCCCCATGTCGAAAAAACCTGAGGCATGGTTCGTTTATTTTCATGCGTTGTTTATCGTTATGAAAAACGCGGCGTTTGAAAAGGCCATGGAGCGTCTTCACATTCCTATGAAAATAAGAATTCGAATGCGCGCGGACAGGGAACATTTTATACAAGCAAAGCATGAATTTAACGGCGGGCGAGAGCTTAAACCAAGCGAAGTGTATGATGTCTTGTCGGAACTGTCGACTGAAGCGGTGATCCTTTTGCTTGCGGTTTGTTCCAATGAACAAGTGAACAAACACGCGACGCTTTATTTCAATCAGTATTGCGCGTCAGCGAAGACAGAACTCACCGGCGAAGACCTGATAGGTATGGGGATGGAGCCGGGTCCAGTTTTTCAAGACGTGTTTAAATCCTTGCAGGATGCGCGGGTTAATGGGCAGGTGACATCCCGTGATGAAGAAGTTGTTTTGGTGGAATCACAATTCCTGAAATAAAATCGCTTTCTAATCCCCTGATTATCCTAAATGACAGGCCTCTCAGACATCCTTGAACGTTTATTCCGGTTGCAGGAAAACGATTCCGATGCTGTGACCGAGGTGCGGGCAGGGATCGTGGCCTTTCTTACCACGTCCTATATTATCTTCGTTCAGCCTGCGGTGTTGTCGAATGCCGGGATGGATTTTGGCGCGGTGATGACTGCCACCTGTCTGGCATCGGCTGTGGGTTGCCTTATCATGGGATTGTGGGCCAACTACCCCATCGTTCTGGCACCGGGTATGGGTATCAATTTTTACTTCACCTACACCGTAGTCCTAGGCCAGGGAATTCCATGGGAAACGGCTTTAGGCGCGGTATTCATATCCGGCGTGATACTCATCCTCCTCACGCTATTTCGATTTCGCGAACTGATCATAAACGTTATTCCCGAATATCTGAAAAATGGAATCGCCGCTGGTATCGGTATTTTTATTAGTTTTATCGGATTAGTTCAGGGCGGATGGGTTACCGATCATCCGGGAGCTTTGGTTCAGCTGGGAAACCTTAAAAGCCTGCCTGCTGTGTTTACCCTGTGCGGGGTTTTGTTGATCGCTGTACTTTTGCAACGCCGGGTGACTGGAGCGATTTTCATTGGCATGGCGGTCATGAGCCTATTGGGTCTTCCTTTTGGTCTGGTGGAGTTTTCTGGTCTGGTATCTTCTCCGCCGGACTTGGCTCCTACTTTATTGAAAATGGATCTCGCCGCCGCTTTGGATCTGGGAGTGCTGACGATTGTCGGGGTATTTGTGTTTGTTGATCTGTTTGATACGGCGGGGACTCTGGTTGGGATTGGACAGCAAGGGGGATTCATGAAGTATGGAAAACTTCCACGCGCAAATCGAGCACTGATGCCGGATGCGGTCGCGACCACGGCTGGAGCCGCTTTTGGAACGTCTACGGTTACCTGCTATATCGAAAGCTCTGCCGGAATCGCCGAAGGCGGGCGCACCGGGTTGGCCAGTGTGGTGACCGCGTGTCTGTTTTTACTGGCGCTATTTTTTGCTCCGCTTGCAAAGATGATTGGCGGAGGCTACGTCGTTGACGGAACTATATTTTATCCCATCACCGCACCGGTTCTTATCATCGTAGGATGCCTTATGGCGGGAAACTTGTCTCATATCAACTGGAAGCAATGGGATGAGGCTCTTCCATCTTATCTGATCGTTATCGGAATGCCTCTTACCTATAGTATCGCCGATGGCATGGCGCTGGGATTCATCTCTTATCCCCTGATTAAAGTTTTCAGCGGCAAAGCCAGGGAGGTCCATTGGTGTCTTTACCTGATTGCCTTGTTATTTATCCTGCGATATTGGACCAGTTAACCATCCCCCCAAGGTCGCTTGTGTCAATCCAGTTTGTGATATAATAACTCCCGTTTAAACCTGACAATTTAGCATTCACCGCCTGATACGGTAAAGAAAGGGATCTTGTGGCTAGCGTAGAATATTTAAT
>PCCT01000101.1 GCA_002731985.1 Nitrospinota bacterium | reverse complement strand
GCCAAATGTTTTGTGGCTTACGACCTTTATTCTGTATAACTGGTTTCGATAACACTGTTTGTCCTCATTGTGAAAACCCGATTTAATAAGCCATTAAATAGCTCGTCAAGCTTCCAAATTTGTTTATACGGTAATGCAACAATTGTGAAGTCTAGAGGATTGAGCAGTGGCTTGGTATCAGTAAAGCTCTGAAAAAATGATAAGTATAGAGCCTATACCGTGTAGGGTTTTTCCTAGTGGTTTTTATGTCGAGGGGGAGGTTGGCAAGAGGCGAAAATTTTTCTTTAAACTGGGGAGATTAAAGATTGTCCCTTGTGAGATATGTCTGGCTAGAGAAGATTTTGGGTGATTGCGTAATGAATCAGCTCCGCATTTTTTTTCATTTTCATTTTTTCGAGGATGCGCGTCCGGTGTGTACTGATTGTTTTAACGCTGAGGGAGAGGTCTTTCCCTATTTCTGTGAGGGATTTACCGACGGATATCATCCCGAATACCTGATACTCGCGGTCGGATAGCGTTTCATGAAGCGGTTTTTCTGAGTTAGAAAAATCGAAAGCTAGTTTTTCGGTGATCATTTGGCTGGCATATTTTCCACCATCTGCCACTTTACGAATCGCTTCGACCAACTTTTCCGAGGCGCTCTCTTTTGTAAGATAGCCGGAGGCCCCTGCTTTAATAAACCGCACTGCATATTGTTCTTCGGGATAAACGCTGAGTACGAGTATAGGGAGCTTGGGATACTCGCTTTTGAGTTGCTTTAGTAAATCAAGCCCGCTTTTGCCCGGCATGGCTATATCTAAAAGGACCATATCGAACTTATTTTCTTTTATAAGAGACAGCAGCTCATCACCATTGTTTGCTTCGCAAGCCACTTTGATATCACCTGTTTCCGCAATAGCGTTTTTAAGTCCGCGTCTAAACAGCGGGTGGTCATCGGCAATAACTAATCTAATTGATTCTTTTTGTACGGTTTTCATTTTAGTTCCGTTGAATATCTATGGTTACCGTTGTGCCTTGGTTGTGAACCCCAAGGATGTCCACATTTCCGTTCCAAACTAAAGCTCTTTCCCGTATGCCAAGTAGGCCGAGCGACCTTATGTCTGAAACTTGTTCTGGGCTAATTCCTATACCATCATCTTTTACACTAAGGGTAAGGGTATTATCTTTTCCTGTCAATTGAACAATTATGTTTTTGGCATTGGCATGCCGAATAACATTGGTCAAGGTTTCCTGGAAAATGCGAAAAATAGTAGTGGATCGATCAATGTCCAGTTCCACACTATCTTTGCTGGTTTCAAACTTAAAGTGGATACCGGTACGTTTTTCAAATTCCTGGCCCTGCCATTCAATCGCTTCATGGAGCCCCAGGTCATCCAGAATAGGGGGCCTCAAATCCATAGCGATCTTTTTCACAGCCTGGATGGAGTTGTTGATCAGTTCCAACATCATTCGTGTATCATTACTTAAGGGCGGGTTGGCAACGACTAGTTTTTTATCGAGTAGGGAAAGCTCCAGCTTAAGGGCGGTCAGGATTTGTGCTAATTCATCGTGAACTTCTCGTGCAACACGTGTGCGTTCTTCTTCACGAACCATCTCCAGTCGACGGTACAATTTGCGCAACCGTTCGTTGGAGCTTTGGATTTCTTCTTCGGCCCATTGCCGTTCAACGGCTCGACCCAGTTGAATTCCAACCTTCTCCATGACTTCCATCATATCGCGGTCTGGTTCGGCCGACTGGGTTGCGAAAAATTCCATAACGCCAAGTACCCGTTCCCCACTTAAAAGGGGAAATGCGAACCCCGCTTTGACCCCTATGTCCTCTGCCAGTTGAGCCCGTGGAAAATTAGAGTCCTTGGTTACATCTATAATCCACGCAGGTTTTCCACTGGCAAAGACGCGGCCGGGGAGGCCCACGCCAGGCCCTAGGGGAGTAGCCTCCGATATCTTAAGGAAGGTATCGAAGCGGTCGGGATCTTCCAGATACCATACTTTGGTAGGTTCCAACCAATTGGATGTTTGATCTGCTGGTAAGTATGCGTGCCCCACAGGCCAGCCGGCATGAGCGCAGATTCTTTGGAGACAGACCTTAAGAGTATCTTTCAGCGCGCGTGTTTCATTTGCAGCGACAGCTATTTCCTTATGCAGTTGAACGTAGGTTGATTCTCTCTCCAGGTCAGATTTGGATTTAATCAGATCAGCGGTTCGCCGCTGAACGCTATCCTCAAGTTCCTGGTGGACGGTTTCCATTTTTTCTGAATGACCATGTTGTAAAAGGCAGAGTATGGCCGTCATCCAGATAGTAAATATTCCAATCGACCGGTTGGCGATTACCTGCCACAATTCACCACCGGGCGGGGACAGGAAATAACCGGCAATCGTCAGCGAAGTTCCTGTAATTGCTCCAATATAGATAAACTTTTTGTTTTTCGCGAAAAGGGCTATGAGAACCAGCGCGACATATAGAACTCCATCCGCGACTCCTAGAGGAAGAGCTATGTCCAGTAATAATATTCCAGCGGTGACTAAAGCCCCCAGTCCGATTAAAAAGGTATCTGATTGTTTTGTGAGAAAGTTCAAGGTTGTCTCATTAATTCTAAAACTTCATATGAATATATATCCCCTAACCTGCCAAGCCTTTGGAAGGATATGTGTTGTCAGGTTTTGCAAGTGACGGTAGAAAGCACTCTTTCAGCATTGGTCTTATTCTAATATAATTAAGAGAAAAAAGAAATTTTCTGATTTTGAAGAAACCGATGGAAATAACTGAAACTCATTGCACTTCTATTCTCACACGTGCCACAGGCTACCTGAAGAATGTGTCTTCGCATTCGTTGAATCCGTATATAGGATGCGGGTATGGAAATTCTTCCTGTGGAGAAGGATGTTACGTCCGTTTTAACCAATGGCTCAACCGCGGGCGGGAGTGGGGGCGATTCGTCGATGTGAAAGTAAATGCCGACGAAGTTTATCTCAATACCGTACAAGCTGAAAGGCGCTGGGCCGCCCGAAGGGGAATGGCGTTTTCTATTTTCTTTTCCAGTTCCACCGATCCCTGGCAACCGATAGAACAAAAATTTCGCGTCACCCGCAAAGTGCTTGATGCGATGCTGGAGGAAACACCGGATGTGCTGATTCTGCAAACGCACAGTTCAAGAATAGCAGATGATATGGACCGCATCATTTCCCTTTCCCTAAAATGCAATTTGCGGGTTCATCTTTCCATTGAAGGCGATCGGGACAGTCTGCCGGGGCTCCCGCCTCCGCCATGTTCTGTGGATGAACGGATCAGGCTGGTCAATGAGTTTACTTCTCGGGGAATCACTACAGTGGTTTGTATGTCACCGCTGTACCCGCTGATAGATCCTGATGTTTTTTTTCAGCGGATTGCTGAATCTGGCGCTTCTGCGGTGGTGATTGACCATTTTATAGAAGGGGACGGAACCCGGGACGGATCGCGAACCCGTCGGACCCGATTGCCGCAGGCGATAACAACGGTTGATGAACAAGCGGTGGAGCTTTCTTATAGGGAAAAGGTCGCTGAAATTGCCAGGGACTATCTGCCTGTTGGAATATCCTCATCCGGGTTTGCCGGAGTTTATTCTTTGCAGGTGGATTCTGTTAGCGAGGGGGGGGGCAGGTATGAACCTTGAAATTCCGTCCAACCTGAAACAGGAAATTCTTTCTCTGGATGGGCGCGGATACAAAGTGTATAAAATCCTACAGGGCAAATCCTTTAACTACGGTTCCTTCACCGTCACGTTCGAGCATGTGCAGGGCGATTCCTTTGCCCAACCGACCCGCCTGTCTGTTTCGATAGGAATGGATGAAGCCGGATTCGTTCCTTTTTTATATAGCACCCTTGCACCTCGGTAGCAGGAGGGGAAGGATTTTAGGAGGTGAGAATTTATCCTTTCGTAAACACTTTGGATGGATTTTTACAGTTTATGTGAGGTTTTCGGAGAGGCAAAAGCAATCTTGAACGTGTGATTTATTGGAGGAGATTTGTCTAGTAATTTATAAATTACTAGGCGGTGTTTCACGTTGGCAAAAATCAATTCTTCTATTAACCGTCCTATTTATTGATCAATGACAGTTGTGGACGCAGGGAATAGGTGCCAGTTTTGAAAGTGTGGTGGAGCCCTGCTCCGCTGGAAGGCCAGGCGCCTTTAGCAACGTTATCCGGCGCGTCGCCCTGGAACACGAGGTACCCATACTTCCCATAATGAGGCAATTTGCGGATCAGCCCGGGAATGCTTTTTCCAGACGAAGTGATTAACCAGGTGACTGTATCGCCATCAGAGTCCGGGCGGTTGAGGGTAATTACAAAACTGTGGTTTCCCCATGGGAAGGTTTTGCTGTCGATGGTCATGCCTTGCGCATTAATTTTCACGCCGTAGTGATCGAGTTGGACCTTGAGTTGATCAGAAAGCTTTTTGTCCTTACCAAATATCCATAGACTCCCAGCTGGAAGCGGAGTTTTCATATTGTCGCCAAGGAAATTTCCTGATGAAGGAAGGGCGGTTTTCACCGATTGTGCAAATTTTAAGTAACCGCCGTCGTTAGCAATTGTATTTGCCGGAAGAATCGGCGTTTGCGTTTCCGAACCATACGTCTGCCCGATGCTGGGGGGCACCTCGCCTGGATTCAACCAGCGAAACACTTCATGGTAAGGGTCCAACTGTACCTTGAGTGGTTCGGTGGCCAAGGGAAGGACGATAGTTTGTTCCTTTTTCGTAATGGCCAGAATTTTCAGCAAGGGTTCTTCTCGATCCTTGATCCACACAGCGACGGGAAGTTTTATCTTGAAAACGGGATCAGCTTGCGTTTGCTGGATTTTCAGTTTCAGCAGGTGCTCGCCGTTTTGTTTGCTGTGCGAGGCCGAGGAGAGTTTAAGTTGCGGCGCACCTTTACGCCGGGTCCATTGATCGAAGAATTCTTTCAAGTCGCGTTGGCTAACCCGCTCAAATGAAATTCGCAGGTCTTCGAATCCTGCATATTGGAATTGGTTGCGATTATAAAAGTCGCGTAACGCTTTAATGAAGAGCTTATCGCCCACCTCAAGGCGGAGCATGTGAAGGGCCATCAGCGTTTTGCCGTAGCCTACAGCTTGTGAAGCCATGCTGTCGCGTCCTTTGAATTCCGCCAGCGGGAAATCGTTCGTTGCGTTAACATAGCTGGAGTACTTCATCAGTTCCTGGAACCGGTAGTGGTCGCCCTTTCCCTTTTGTTCAGGCAAAAGATGGTCTGCAAGATAAGTGGTCAAACCTTCAGCCCAGTTTCCGGAATGCGGGTCGATGTAAACTCCGTTGCCAAACCAGTTGTGGAGAATTTCGTGAGGGTAGGAAGTGTGCAGGATGAATGGGAAACGGATAACGCGTGATCCAAGCAATGTGAACGAAGGCATTCCATATCCGGTCTGCTGGGAGTTTTCCACCAGGGCAAATTTTTTATAGGGGTAGGGGGCAAGTAGTTTGGAGTATAAATCGAGGTAAGTGCGTGTTGCTAAAAAATACCGTTCAGCCAGAGCCTTGTCATCGTCACGAAGATAAGCATAGAGCGCGATAGATCCATGACGCTCCGAGAACACGTGGTAGCGGTCGGCAACGAGCAGGATTTCTTCCTGCGGTTTCTCTTCCTTCCATACGACAGTTCTGTTTCCGTTTTCTACAACGTCCTTAATTTTTTCTCCCTGACTCACAGCTCTTAAACCAGATGGCGTGTAAACGTTCAATTGGAAAGTGACCTGGCCAGCCGGTGGCGTGCTTTCCATTGCAGGCTGTGGATAGAAAAAGTCCGCACCAGAGATGAAAAGTGTTTCCTTATCGTCATTAGAAATTGGCAAAGGAAGGGAATATTCAAATGTTAGTTTGAACGGGCCGGGCACCTCTTCTACAGAATATTCCGTCAGATCGAGATTGATGAATCCATCAGCAGAAACATCAACAGAAACTTTATTGCCGGAGATTTTTATTTGTTCGGTTTTTGAATTTTTATTTAAATTAAATCCGGGAATGGACTTGGCGATACTTTTTGGAATCGTAACAACATCATGGAACCTGGCAATCGATTGCGACGGAAGAAGCGTGACCGTCAACTCATGATGGATGGGTGGGGTTTCTGCGAATGCGGAGGAGGCGGTAATGAAAATTATCCAAAGATATAGAAAGTAAGTTTTTTGTTTCACCGTTGGTCACAGAAAGAATATGTTGTTAGATAGCATAATCCGTCAGAAAGCAAAATCACCCCAGCCTCCCACGCTTCGCTCTGGACAGGCCTCTTTAAAAAGAGGGGTTCATTGAAGCTCCCCCTTCCTCGAAGGGGGTTGGGGGGATTTAGAACATCTTGTTAAATATTCTGACAAGCGGGTTTTTATTGCCTCCACGGCTAGTGGGTTTTTATTGGCCCTACGCTGAGCAGTTAACCTACCACAGCATCGACACCACGATGCAATTCCCCAACAATACGAACCACGACCCGATTGGGAATGCAGGCCGCTAGCCGGTCAGCGTAACGGATGTAACCCGACTTGATGCAAACCTTATTTTTACACGGAGAACGAACAATGCGCGCCTGTCCCTGCTTGACCTCAACCTCAGTCAGGCCAAGCGGGCCTTTAACATGTGTGATCTGGTCTGTATCAAGAGCCAGACGAGCAACTTCCTTCTGATCGACCTGAATAACCACCCAGTTGCCCCGATCGAATCCGACCCCCCAGTTCATGAACAACCACCCGTTCAGAACAAACAACGCCGCAACTAAAATTTTATCCCCAAGTGTGATACGCATAGGTTTTCTAGCAGCTATTTTTTTGGACGTAATATTATTCTATCACTATATTGACCAGGGCATTATCCTGGTTTCCTAAGCGAGCGGTGATCCATAGTTAGGAAAAGGGTCAGGGTGATGGTTCCTATGATAGAGAAGTTGAGCATGACGTTGAGAAACTGTTGCCAGCCATTCACCCGGTCCGCAATCTCGCCGCCCAGAAACTCAAATGCCATGGATGCGAGATAACCGGCAACATCGATGAGGCACACCAGAAATCCACAATGCTTACCACCGAAGTCTACAGAAAACACATTCATCGGAATCAGATAACAGGGGGTGATCATCAAACCGAACATCATGATGGCCGACAGGGCAACCCAAAGCGTTCCGTTTCCCGGCATCTCCGGACTGTTAAGTAAATACAATATGAGAATGCTGGTTGTGGCCAGCACCATCATGCCGCCGAGCACATAGATGCGCTTTTTCTTTGTGAGGTTGTCGAAGATGAATCCCCCAACGAGCACCGAAAACATGGAACCGATGGGAAATACCGAGGACGAAATTCCCGCCATGCCGGAAGAAAGGTCGAATGTCTCTTTCAGATACAAAGGCATGAAGCTCTGGAACACCATGAGAATGTTCATGCTCATGATGCTAAGACAGATGAGCCAGAACCTGGGACACAGTAAAAAGTTTAACAAGGCTTCCCCAGCAGTGGCGTTATCGAGATGGTGAGGTTGTTGCGGATGATTGCTATCGTCATCGCCATCGACCGAGGGGATGGCTTCCAATCCGACATCGGTGGGATACTGCCGGAGGTAGAAATATAAGAGTATGGCAAAGGCGCCCGTCATGACTGCGGATGAGGCGATGACCCAACGCCAGGACATGACCAGCAAAAGACTGCCCAACGCGAGTGACGCAAAAATCCAACTCGACATCGAGCTTGAGGAGATAATGCCCCAAGCTCTTCCGCGCCATGATTTTTGAAACCAGACCCCGGTGAGGTTTGCCATGGACGGCCAGGCACCGGCTTTCGCAAACATGGCAACAAAAAACGCCACAGAGAAGAAAAAAGCCTTGGACATGAAGCCAAACATCCCAGTCGCAAGCATGCAAAGTCCGAGAGAAAAGAGAAATACTTTGCGTCCGCCCAACCGGTCAGCCATGATTCCCGTCGCCAGTTTTCCTATGATGGTTCCGGCAGTGCCCCATCCGAGAATAGCTCCCCATGCGGTTTTGTCGAGTTCCAGCGTTGGGTCATCTAGCATGGCCGGACTCGCAATAATGACCGTGGCCCGACAGATATTGACGACCGCATAGGCCCCGTACATGCAGGCGAGAAGGATTACTTCCCAATAAAATCGAGGATCATTTTTTAATCTTGCTGTGAAATTCATG
>PCCT01000100.1 GCA_002731985.1 Nitrospinota bacterium | reverse complement strand
GGTTGGTGAGTGCGCTTCTCTGGTTAAGTCCGGGTGTGAGCGGCAGGCTGCCTCGCCAGAAACTTGCCGCTTGCGCGGCGCTGCTGTACGCCCTTCTGGCAGGTTTTACGCTACCCACGCAGCGCGCCTTTATCATGATTGTCATCTTCATGTCTGCTTACTTGAGCCAGCGGCCAAGCCCGGTGTCGTTGCGTTTCATTGTGGCATTGAGCTGTATTCTGACATTGAATCCATTGGCCGCAATGACGGCGGGCTTCTGGATCTCATTTGTTGCTGTTGGAGTCTTATTGTGTTGCGTAACTAGTAATCCGCCAATCCGGGACTTTGAAGTTAACTCTCAGCACTCAGTCAGGTTGTTGCAGAGGTTTGTTAAGCCACAGCTAATCATTTTTCTGGGTCTGCTGGTCCCCCTGATTTTCTGGACGCAGCAGGTCAGCCTGATGGCTCCATTGATCAATATGCTGGCAATCCCCTTGGTAGGATTTGTGGTGGTGCCACTCTGTTTGCTTGCCTTGCTGTTGGCGTATCCGCTGCCGCAGGTGGTAACACTACTACTGCAATGGGTGGACCACATTCTGAATTTGCTGTTCGGGATTATGGAGCAGCTGGTCGCCGCAGGGGGTCAGTGGGCTCTATTGCAGCTGACTTCTTTGAATACTCCGACCTTGCTGGCAGCCATCCTCGGTGTGCTGGTACTGCTGCTGCCAGTAAGCAGAACCTACCGCTACTTGGCGCTGCCGCTATTGTTGTCGGTCTTCCTGCCGGCTACGTCCCCCGTGGATGCTCCATCATTGTGGCTGCATGTGCTGGATGTCGATCAGGGTTTGGCGGTGATTCTGCAAACCCCCAATCATGCGTTGGTTTAAGATACCGGCGCCGGTGAAGATGCCGAGTCTAACCTGGGGAGATCGGTGGTGGTGCCAGTGCTAAAGCATCTCGATATAGAGAGTCTCGATGCATTGATAGTCAGCCATGGCGACACCGACCACGCGGGTGGCATCCCTGGAATCATGGCGGCGCTGCCGGTTGGCCGGCGCTATGGCAGCGAATCTGTGACGGATTTTCAACAGGGCGCCGAATTCTGTGTTGCCGGCCAGAGTTGGACATAGGACGGGGTGGCATTCAGTTTTCTGCATCCCACGGCAAAGCCCATGAGCGCCAATAACAATTCCTGTGTACTGCAAGTCGCCTCGGTGAACACAGCATCATGCTACCGGGTGATATCGAGGCCCCGGTCGAACGTGCTCTGGCGCTGCGCTACGGGGAGGAACTGCAGAGTGATATCGTGCTGGCGCCTCATCATGGCAGTACCAGCTCCTCGAGCTACGCCTTCATCAAGCGGCTACAACCCACATTTGTGGTTTTTTCCACGGGCTACCGGAATAGTTTCGGTCATCCTGCGGAAAGTATCGTGTCCCGCTACACTGAATTTGGCACAGAAACACTGACCACTTTTCAGACCGGTATGCTCAGTTTTCACCTGTTGCCAGGTGTCCGAAACCCCCGTGTCGTGAGCTATCGAAAGCAATATCCGCGCTATTGGCGCTAGTCAGTTAAAATCAATTAGTGCCGATACTTGTACTACAGCGGGCTAGTCTTATTCCAGTGGTTCAGTATTACAGCGGTAGTGCGCGGTTATGGTAACCTATCGTGCCGATTGAACGGAGGAAACGCGTGGTTGAAATTGTCAGTGCAGGGGGTTGGCTCATGTTGCCAATTATCCTATGTTCCATTGTGGCCATCGCTATCGTTATCGAAAGGTTTTGGACACTGAGTGCTGCCCGCATCACTCCAAAATACGTTTTAGCCCAAGTCTGGACCTGGCTGAAGAACAATCAGCTCGACTCCACAAAATTGCGTGAGCTTAGATTGTCTTCACCCCTCGGTCAGATACTGGCGGCGGGTTTGCTCAGCTCGAAATACGGCAGACAAGCCATGATTGACGGTATCGAGCAGGCGGCAGCAAAGGTCATACATGACATAGAACGCTATCTGAGTACGCTCGGAACGATTGCCGCGATTACGCCGCTGTTGGGGTTATTGGGTACGGTAGTCGGTATGATTCGGGTATTCAGTGAGATCATGCTACAGGGTACTGGCAATGCTAACGCCCTGGCTGGAGGGATTTCCGAGGCCCTGATAACGACCGCCGCCGGTTTAACTGTCGCCATTCCAACCTATATAGCGCATCGCTTCTTCATGCGAAGAGTCGAATCGCTGGTGCTGAATCTCGAGCTGGAATCCATCAAACTGGTCGATGCGTTGCACAGCGACCGCGAGGTTGAGGTGAAGTAGGGATGAACAGACTTCAGACTGACAGCAGCTTAGGCAATTGAATTGAAGTTCAAGCGAACCGCCCGGGAAGAATTAGCCATCAATATCACGCCGCTTATTGATGTGGTGTTCCTGTTATTGATTTTTTTCATGGTTACCACGACCTTCTCTCGAGAGACTCGACTGCTGGCAAACCTGCCGCAAGCCGATGCGGAACTGACAGAGAGTCAGCCCACTCAACTCGAGATAGTCGTTGCACGTGAAGGCACTTATGCCATCAATGGACGGGCTTTGGTAAATGGTAGAATAGAAACACTGATGCGAGGTTTGGAATTGGAATCCGGGGGAGATTTAAATTTGCCAATTCTATTGATAGCCGATGCAGAAGCGAGTCACCAGTCTGTTGTCACCGCGATGGGTGCAATCGGACAGTCTGGTTTTACACGACTGAGTATCGCTACACAGCGACCCGAGGAAGTTGAGCAGCCAGCAATCGCTCCCAACTAATCCCCCCATGGCAAAAAATAAGCATATAGATCCAAGCTATCAGGGCTGGCCGCTTTACAAGCGCCTGTTTCGCTATGTGCACGATTATAGATTAATCTTTCTGTGCAGTTTGCTCGGATATATCATTTTTGCGGTGACAGCCCCCTGGTCAACCTGGTGGCTCGGCTGGACTGTGGATGCTATTAATAGCGAGAATTATGAAGAACTCAGAATACTCAGCCCACTGTTGTGCATAGTCATTGTGCTGGTGCGCGGCATCGGTGGCTTCATGGGAAGTTATTCTATTGCGCTTCTGGCCAACCACATCATGCATAAGCTTCGCTGTGAGCTAATTGATCATCTCGTTGAATTGCCGGCCGCCTATTTTGATAAGAGCACCTCCGGCAAGTTAGTTTCCAAACTTACCTATGATGTTAGCCAAATTGCCGGTGCAGCAAGCAATGCAGTCGCTGTCATATTCAGGGAAGGGCTAACAGTCATTGGATTGATTATTTTTATAATGATCATCGACTGGCAGCTTAGCCTGACGTTTCTGATTATCGCACCTCTAGTTGGGAAGATCGTCTCACTGGCATCAAAACGATTCAGGCGCTATAGCACACAAATCCAGGATTCTATGGGTGAGGTCACCCAGATTACCAACGAGACGATAAAGGGGCATCGCGTTGTTCGTACCTTCAGTGCAGAAGATTTTGTTAGTAACAAATTATCAGCTGCAAGCGAACGAAACCGGCGCCAGAACATGAAGATGGTGTTGACCCGAAGTGCCAGTACGCCCTTAGTGCAATTGATCGTCAGCATGGCTTTGGCCTTGCTGGTATGGTTGGCGATGTCGCCGGGATTTTTTGTCGATAAGACTTCGGGGAATTTTGTAGCCTTTCTCAGTGCTGCTGCAATGCTGGCTAAACCGATTCGCCAGTTGACCCAGGTGAATTCTGTTATACAACGAGGTATGTCCGCGGCTTTCAGTATCTTCTCGCTATTGGATGAACAGGCAGAAATAGATGTGGGTACTCATTGCATAGGGCGGGCTAGAGGACACATTGAGTTCAAGCATGTTAACTTCGCTTACCACGATAAGGCGGTAGCTTTGGACAATATAAGCTTCAATGCTGAACCTGGCCAAACAATCGCCCTGGTTGGTAAATCAGGAAGTGGCAAATCCACGTTGGTCAGTCTGATACCGCGTTTCTATGATTATGTCGAAGGTGAGATTAGCCTCGATGGCACTTCTATAAAGCAATTCAAGCTGGAGAACTTGCGCCACCATATTTCGCTGGTGACACAGCAGGTCGTGCTTTTTAATGGGACGGTCGCTGAGAACATCGCCTATGGAGATGGTGACGAGCAGCAGGATCGCGACAAGATTCTTGAGGCAGCAACTAACGCGCATGCCATGGAATTTATTGAGCAGCTTCCCGATGGATTGGACTCCCAGGTTGGCGATGATGCCAGCCTGTTATCAGGAGGGCAGCGGCAACGCATCGCCATTGCCCGAGCATTATTGAAAGACACTCCCATTCTTATTTTCGATGAGGCAACTTCGGCCCTGGATTCCGAATCAGAACAGCACATCCAGGCAGCACTGCAAACCTTGATTCAGGGGCGCACTACCTTTGTGATTGCGCATCGGCTGTCGACCATCGAGAATGCGGACTTAATCCTGGTGATGGAGCGGGGGCGCATTGTAGAGTCTGGTACTCACGCAGAACTGCTTGCCGGGAAAGGTCAGTATGCCAGGCTTCATAAAATTCAATTCTCGGAGAACGGGTCGGCGAATCCTGAATGAACTTTCTTGAGTTAGCATGGTATAAGAAGTCGAGATGGTTAATTTTGTTGTGGCTAGTTTCAGTCGTGTTTCAGTTACTCGCAAGACTGCGTCGCAGGCAACAAGAGCGAAATCGTCGACCGCCGTCTAGACAGATAGCGGTTGTTATAATCGGTAATATCGCCGTAGGAGGCACCGGCAAGACGCCATTGCTGGCCACACTGGCAAATCAGTTACGGGCAAATGGTTTGACACCGGGCATCATTAGCAGGGGTTATGGCGGTAAGAGTGCCAGTTACCCCTTGTTAGTCGCCACTAACTGCAAAGTTGCCGAATGTGGAGATGAAGCCTTATTGCTGGTGGAGAAAACCGGTTGTCCACTGGTTATTGATCCGGACCGGGTGGCGGCTCTCGAACATCTGCTTGCTAAATCAGATGTCGATGTCGTACTAAGCGATGATGGATTGCAGCACTATCGTCTAGCTCGGCAGCTCGAGGTTTGTGTTATCGATGGGCAACGACTGTTTGGCAATGGCATGTGCCTTCCGGCCGGTCCCTTACGCGAGCCCATAAGTCGCCTTAAGCAGGTGGATTTCGTCGTAGTCAACGGTGCAGATTCGGCCCCACTGGATAACTTGAGTGGTGCTATCCCGATGCGGCTTGAACCAAAATTCCTAATCAACCTGGTCACTGGTGAAAAACGACCCTTTGGCGGCGCACCGTTTAATATAGGTAATACGCTACAGGCCGTATCGGCGATCGGCAATCCTCAGCGGTTTTATGACCTGCTTGAAAAGTTACCTTACCCCATGCAACCATTCAGCTTCCCGGATCACCATTTGTTCACTGACGAGGACTTCCAGTCTCGGGGAATTGATGAGCATCAACCTGTCGTCATGACGGAAAAGGATGCGGTAAAATGTCGATCTTTCGCGCGCAATAATTACTGGTATTTATCCACTGAGCTTGTACTGCCTGCTGAATTCCTTAATGATTTTGTAAGCAAGATAAAAGTACTGGCGAAAGACAGCTCAAGCTAAGCAGGAAAAATCGATGCTGGACAAGAAACTCCTGAGTATTTTGGTTTGCCCCACCTGTAAGGGGGAGCTCCACTATGACAGGACTGCCAATGAACTCATCTGTAAAGGCGACGCGCTCGCCTATCCAATCAGAGACGATGTGCCGGTAATGCTGGCAAACGAGGCGAGAAAACTAAGCTTGGAAGAGCGAGAAAAGTACTGATGCCCTTCTCGGTTGTCATTCCAGCCCGCTATGCAGCGAACCGACTTCCCGGCAAACCGCTGTTGGATATCGCCGGCAAGCCGATGCTGCAGCATACCTATGAGCAGGCCATGGCCAGTGGGGCAGAACAGGTCTATATCGCCACCGATGACGAACGCATCAAGCAAGTCGCGGAGGATTTTGGTGCCAGCGTATTCATGACCTCGGCGGAACACCGCTCGGGAACGGACAGGATTCAGGAAGTAGCGCAGCAACTCAAGTTGACCGATGAGCAGGTGCTGGTGAATGTACAAGCCGACGAGCCGTTGCTGCCGCCGGTTGCCATTAATCAGGTCGCCGACAACCTGCAGCAACATCCGCAAGTGGGTATTGCTACCTTATGTGAGGTCATCACCGCTCAGGAAGAGATTGCAGACCCTCATGCCGTCAAGGTGGTTATGGATAAGGATGGCCTGGCGCTGTATTTCAGTAGAGCGATCATCCCTCACCAGGCCAGCGCTTCGGCCAAGAACTGTTTTCGCCATGTTGGCATCTACGCTTATCGCGTAGCGGTGTTGAACCGGTTCGTGAAATGGCCCGCGTCAGAGCTGGAAATCTCCGAAAAGCTGGAACAACTCCGGGCGCTGTACAACGGCATTCGAATTCATGTTGCGATTTCAACCGAGCAGATTCCTGGGGGCATAGATACGCAACGAGATCTGGAGGCGGTGCGTGCCTTGCTGGCATCCCGCTAGGGCCAGTACGCGATGACAACTCAGCCTAATGCCACCACAATCCAGGTACTCATGGTGTGTCTGGGCAACATTTGCCGCTCACCTACTGCTCATGGCGTGTTTTACAAATTGATACAAAGCAATGGGTTAGAAGATAATATTCTAGTCGATTCTGCAGGAACCGGCGATTGGCATATCGGTGAATCTCCCGATGCACGCGCCGTGCAGGCAGCCGCCAGTCGCGGCTATCGAATTGATGGATTGCGGGCGCGACAGGTGAGCCCGGAGGATTTCGAGATGTATGACTATATCCTCGCCATGGACCGTACCAATCTGCGGGAATTGAAAAACAGTTGCCCCGATGCCCACCAGAGGAAGTTGCAGTTATTGCTGCAGTACGCCACTGCCGAGAATGAGTCTGTACCAGATCCCTATTACAGTGGTTCGCAGGGCTTTGAGCAGGTCCTGGACCTCGTCGAAGAAGCCTGTGATCAGCTGCTGCAACACATTAAGGCGCAGCATTTCTCGGCCCAGGCTGCGGATTAGTCTCGGTGGAAACCACACGACTGGAAATTGAACAGCAGGTCGACCTGGGGCCTTATAACAGCTTCGGGATTGCGGCCACCGCGGCCCATTTCGCGAGGATTACCGGCGCGGCAGACCTGCGTGCAGCACTGGACTACTCGAAGCAGCATCACCTGCCTGTGCTGGTCCTGGGCGGCGGCACTAATCTACTGTTTTCGAAAGGCTTTTCCGGGCTGATACTACTAATGGATTGGCCAGGCATCGACTGGCTCAACGACACAGGCCTGGTCAAGGTGGCCTGCGGTGAGAACTGGCATGAATTTGTTATACAATGCCTTAAAAAAGGCTTCCATGGCCTTGAAAATCTTGCACTTATACCGGGAACTGTGGGCGCAGCACCGATCCAGAACATCGGTGCCTACGGGGTAGAACTGGAGCAATTCCTGGTGCAGTTGAACGCGCTGGATACCCGCACCGGCCAGTGGCACTGCTTCGAGAACAGTGCCTGTGAATTCGGCTATCGGGATAGTATGTTCAAGCAGCCCCGTGGACGCCACTTCATTATTACCGATATCACCCTGCAATTATCTACCGAGTGGCGGCCGAATGTCGGCTACCGGGCGCTGCGAGACGCCCTGGACACCGATAATCCCACCCCACAGCAGGTATTCGACATGATCTGCCTGATTCGGCGCAGCAAGCTCCCGGACCCGACCATCGAGGGCAATGCCGGCAGCTTCTTCAAGAATCCCCTGGTTTCCCTGCAAAAATTCCAGGCGCTACAGGCTGAGCACCCCGATGTGCCTTCATTTGACACAGACGACAATGAGTTGGTGAAGATTCCTGCCGCCTGGTTGCTGGAGCAGGCAGGCTGGAAGGGCAGGCAGCGCGGCAGTGCGGCGGTATCAGAAGCACACGCGTTGGTGCTGGTGAATCCGGGGCAGGCCTCAGGAGAGGACATCTTGCTTCTCGCTCAAGAAATGAGCAGTTCAATCCTGCAACGCTTCGGCATCGCCCTGGAGTTGGAAGTGCAAGTGATCTAGGAATCCTCTGAGTTTGCATCGCCAGCCCGAATCGCCGTGATTAAGACCAGGAATGTGAACCAGTTCGCGTTTTATTCAACAAAATTTGAACTCAGCCGTTACGCAATGCTACTAATGCCAGTATCGCTAATTTAGTGGGACATGTGTGTTCTACTCAGCGGCACCGGCAGCAATCGAAAATAGAGTGAGTTCAATGCATTCGGAAAAAATATCAATCCTTATCGTAGACGACCATGCGCTGGTGCGCGCCGGCGTGACACGCATTCTCGTTGATGAACCGGATTTGCTGGTCATCGGTGAGGCGAGTAGCGGTGAGAAAGCCATAGAATTCATTACGATGCATATGCCGGATATTGTCATTATGGATGCGCGAATGCCCGGAATCGGCGGCATCGAAGCGACTCACAGGCTTCTCGCGATGTATCCCGATCTGAAAATCATCGCTATCTCGGCGGTAGTGTCCGGAGCAATCCCTTCGCAGATGCTGCGTGCTGGCGCACGGTCTTTTCTTACCAAGAATGTCAGCGTAGATGAGCTGTGCAAAGCCATCCGGATGGTGCAATCCGGCCAGCGCTATGTGACGCCTGATGTGGCCACGCAGATGGCAGTGGATCCATTCAATAAGAACGGAGGTTCTCTGTTTGACAAATTGTCGCGCCGGGAGATGCAAATTGCGCAGATGCTAACCGACGGTAAGAAGGTTAGCCGGATAGCTGAGTATCTCAGCCTCAGCCCTAAAACCGTGTATAGCTATCGCTACCGCATTTTCGAAAAACTGGGCATCCACAGCGATGTAGAGCTGACTATCCTTGCCGTCAAGGATGGCCTGGCAGGCGATGCCAGAGAACTGGACGAGTTGCCTCGTTTCTCACACTTTGCCGGTTGAGGCCTCCTGCCGCTTCCGATACTCTTCCCGCTACTACCCTTGAGCCCTAGACTAGCGGCTGCCTCCCGGTGGCACTTGTGCGGATTATGCCAAAGCAAGACCCTGCCAGCTTCGACTACAAGCATGCCCTCGCTAACCTGAGCAGTAGACCCGGCGTTTACCGCATGCTGGATGCCGGGGGAGGCGTGTTGTATGTGGGCAAGGCGCGCAATCTGAAGAATCGGGTAGGGAGTTATTTCCGTTCCTCGGGGCTGGCCGCTAAGACTATGGCCATGGTAGAGA
Organism: Nitrospinota bacterium; assembly: GCA_002731985.1. GTDB lineage: Bacteria > Nitrospinota > Nitrospinia > Nitrospinales > VA-1 > Nitromaritima. The sequence continues at coordinate 5,364 of PCCT01000100.1, read as the reverse complement.
AGATCGCCGCTATTGAAGTGACGATCACCAACAGCGAAACCGAAGCACTGCTGCTGGAGCAGAGCCTCATCAAGACCCATCGCCCGACGTACAACATCCAGCTGCGAGACGACAAATCCTACCCCTACATCCTCCTTACCGAGTCTGATGAATTTCCGCGATTGTCGTTCTACAGGGGAAGCCGCAAGCGCCCGGGTCGATTCTTCGGCCCTTATCCCAGTGCTCACGCCACACGTGAGACGCTGCAGGTGTTGCAGAAGGTGTTTCGCGTGAGGCAATGCGAGGATAGCTATTTCAAGAACCGCTCCCGACCCTGTCTGCAGTACCAGATCGATCGTTGTACAGCTCCCTGTGTAGACCATATCTCGAAGCAGGAGTATGCCTCTCACGTGCACTTCTCCACGCTTTTTCTGCGCGGCAAGAGCGACTTGCTGACGCGAGAGCTCACCGGCACCATGCAGCAAGCCGCAGCGGAAGAGGATTTCGAGAAGGCGGCGCTGTTGCGTGATCAAATCATCGACCTGCGGCGCATCCAGGAGCAGCAATATGTCGCCAATCAAGGCAGCGATGCCGATGTGATCGCCGCCGAACTGCAACACTCTTATGCCTGTGTTCATGTGATCTACGTGAGGGCAGGTCGCATCATCGGCAGTAAGAGCTTTTATCCTCGCTACCGTCTGGCGAGTTCGTCGCTGGATCTGCTGGCTGCCTTTATTTCCCAGGCCTACCTGGGGGATGACAAGTCTGCCTCGATCCCCAATGAGATCATCGTGCCGGGAGTACTCGAAGCAGCGGATGAGTTGCAGCAAGCCATGAGTTACGTGGCGGGCCGCAAAATAAAGCTCTCTATGCGAGTCAGAGGGCACCGGGCTAAATGGGTGCAACTGGCTGCCACCAATGCCAGCGAATCACTCCAGGCACATATCAGTAATAAGCAGAACACCCTCAAAAGATTCATACAGTTACAGGAAATACTTAAACTAGAATCACTGGCAAACCGCATCGAATGCTTCGATATCAGCCATACAGGTGGGGAAGGCACGGTGGCCTCCTGCGTGGTGTTCGATGAGAACGGTGCCGTGAAAAGCGATTATCGACGTTTCAATATCCGCAATATCCAGCCCGGGGACGATTATGCCGCCATGGAGCAAGTGCTGGACCGGCGCTTCACACGGCTCAGCAAGGGCGAGGGCAAACTACCGGATATTCTGCTCATCGATGGCGGCAAGGGGCAACTCAGTCAGGCTGAGAAGGTCATGGAAAAGTTCCAGTTGCCGGAAATACGCCTGCTGGGCATCGCCAAGGGGATCAGCCGGCGCGCCGGCCAGGAAACCCTGTTTCTCAGAACGGCGAGGGGCACTCGGGAAATAGCCATTCCGACGACCTCTCCAGCCTTGCACCTACTGCAACAGGTCAGGGATGAGGCACACCGATTCGCCATAACAGGACACCGGCAACGCCGCAGCAAGGCACGCAAACAGTCGACGCTGGAGCAAATACCGGGACTGGGTCCGAAACGGCGCCGGGCGCTGCTGCAGCACTTTGGAGGCCAGCAGGAAATCAACAAGGCCAGCGAAGCGGAAATCGCAAAAGTCACTGGGATAAGCAAGAAGTTGGCCGAAAACATATATGCGACTCTACACAACAATTGATATCCGGGCTGTGCTGCCGGCTTGTGCGGCACGGGGCGGTCATGGCATTATGTTTTAGACATAAGCCTATGATATTACGTAACTAAACACGACGCAGTTTCCACTCATGAATTGGCCAAATCTGGTTTCTTACCTACGCATACTGTTGATTCCTCTGGTAATCCTGTGCTTTTTCTCGGGCCTGCCGAATGCCAATTTCTGGGCGGCATTACTATTTACAATCGCCAGTCTCAGTGACTGGCTGGACGGCTTCCTGGCGCGCTGCCTGAACCAGACCTCAAAATTCGGGGCCTTCCTGGACCCGGTAGCCGATAAACTGCTGGTGGCTATCGTGCTTATAGCGCTGGTTGCCGCCTACCCAAGCCTGTTATTGGCCACAGCAGTCATTATTACCCGGGAGTTACTCATCTCAGCGCTACGTGAATGGATGGCCACCAAAGGCCAGCGAGAGGTAGTGGCGGTGGCTTTCTCCGGCAAACTCAAGACCACCGTGCAGATGATCGCCATCATTGGGCTGTTGTTGTACATACCCGCTTACCCCAGCTGGGCCTGGCAGATCGCGTTCGTACTGATTCAGCTTGCAGCCCTGCTCAGTGTGTATTCGATGTTTCACTACTTCAGAAACGCCTGGAATAGTTTGCAGGACGAAAGCTGAAACAGGGAAGTCCGCACAAGGCACAGCTTGACTCCCCAGGCTTAGGCATTAGAATAGGCGCCTCTTTTTTGCAGGCCCCAGACTACGTCCTGGCACTCGTTGCCAAACAATAGGGAAGCTGCACATAATAGAAATCTTCAAGCGGGAATAGCTCAGTTGGTAGAGCACGACCTTGCCAAGGTCGGGGTCGCGAGTTCGAGTCTCGTTTCCCGCTCCAATTTCTCCAAACCTCTCTTCAGGCCTGCTGGTCGCTACCAGTAGTCGTGATTCGGGCCTCGGGCCTCGCCAGATGGCAAAAAAATTCAAGCCATAAACACATGCCGATTTGTACGGGTTTTGCTATAGTTCGCCCTCGCTGAATACCAGGTTATGGCTGGGTGGCAGAGTGGTCATGCAGCGGACTGCAACTCCGTGTACGCCGGTTCGATTCCGACCCCAGCCTCCATTTTCGAATTTCCGAAGTTAGGCCCCCTCGACTAGCCCGGGTGGGTGAGTCGAAAGTAGTGTGCAAAGAGCTAGCTTTGTGTGAGCCGAACGATGCCAATCTACGATTGGCAGCCGGAAAAAATTGGTAGACTCCAGTGCGACGCACTGGTTTCTCAATGCGTGCAGGTAGGGGCGGCAAGAACAGAAGTTTTCAGATTTGCCCGGGTGGTGAAATTGGTAGACACAAGGGACTTAAAATCCCTCGATCATTGCGATCGTGCCGGTTCAATTCCGGCCCCGGGTACCATAATATAATATATATATCAACTAGTTATAGAGTATTTATAAATATTTTATAATATAAGCCAGCCTAATATATCTGTGCTAGACTACCCATAGACTACCTACAGATACTTTTCAATGTTTAAACCTGATAACCAAGTTAAGGGCTTGTACAGCAAGCAGCTCAAAACTAATGATGTTTGGGTCGTTAAGGCGAAACAACGTGGAATAAATAAACCTGTAACTGTTACGTTAGGAAGGGTAAACGTAATCAACGTCAGAGAAGCTAGGCGTTTAGCGAAAGAGAATTTGGCGCTACTAGCTTCAGGCATTAACCCTAACCAAAAACGCAAAGCTGAATTAAGAGCTGAAAGTAACAAGGGCATAAATCTTGAGCAGGCTTACCATTCCTACATGGAACTAAGAGCTGATTTAAAGCCAAGTACGAAAAAGTCTTATCAGCAAGTGATGGTGAGATGCTTTGGTGATTGGTTTATGCTGCCAATAAAAGAAATTACCCGTGACGATGTAGTCAAAAAATATAATGCAATTCGAAACCGTATAGCAAAGCGTTCAAACCGGCCTGAAAAAGCCAATCCTAGAGGGTTAGCTGAGGCTCAAAAGGCCACACGTTATCTGAATGCGATTTTAAACACCTACTTGAACGATGTTGATGAAGACGGTAATCGCGTACTTCCCAATGGTAATCCTGTTGCCGTGCTAAAAGACAAACGTATGAGAACCATCCTCAAGCCAAGAATGCGATTTTTAATGCGTTCAGAGCGAGAGAATCTCTACCAAGAACTTACTATCAGTTCCCATGACCAGTACGATGGAAAGATAAAACCAAAGGAAGCTGATTTTGTTTTCTTGTTGATGGTATCGGGGTTGAGGTTTGACGAAGCAAGACTCCTGAGACGCGAGAATATAACCAAGTCTACCTATACCGTGACAGATACCAAAAATAACCGGGATCATACTCTGCCTATTACGCCTGGTTTAGAAAGATTGTTTAAGAGAAATTTAAGTGACTCAGAATGGCTTTTCTCTGGCAGGAGTGGAAAGGCAGCTTCAATGTCTAACGCTATTAAAAATATCTCTAACGCGACTGGTATAGCCTTTAGTGCGCACGACCTTAGAAGGACAGCGGCTACGATTGCTGCGGAACATGATTTTTCCACTGATCAAATTAGTAGGTTGTTAAATCACAAAAAGAAAGACCAGACTGAGGAATATGTGCAGAAAACACTTCAAATGATCCGCCCCATAGTTGATGCAATTGAGGCTGACATTTTCGGTTTTGGTGACTATGAAATTAAAGAAAATGCTGCCGTTGAATTCTAAACGTAAGAAATAGAATCTAGAGCCGAAATCTACGAATGACTACTCACAATCCTGAAAACCAGCTGTTTCTATTACTTGTCTCGTTGATTTGCCCTCTAATTCTCTATTTTTCCAACCGATACCTTCCAACTTTTCGGCGTCGCTTACTAAGCTGCAGAAAGTATCCAAGTTTTTCTGTGCCAGCCACGCTAAGCCATCGGCATTACCAAAGCTCGTCCATCTAGCAAGCGTACCAAATTCATCACCCTCCAAACTTAAATAAGAAGATCGCTGTCTTGCTAGACTATCCTCTAATTTTTTAGACATAGTTTCTGATATGAATAGGACTTTTAAAGTGGGTTCTTCTTGGCTAACTACTCCCGCCAGAAAGGCATCTTCAATATGGTCATCGGACGAGCCTCCGCTGCTCCTACTTCGTCCTGAGTAAACCCCAAAATTTATGGCCACCCCTCGATTCGAGTTTATGTCAGATATAATATTTTCTAGGATACCGTCACTAGTATAATTTATGTACTCTATATCTATATCGGTCACTGAGCCATGATAGTAGATCATCACACTAAAGCCATCGCGTTCTAGCAATACTGAATATTCTTGAGCTTTTACACCTCCAGCAAATCCAACGGCCAGAAAAGTAAAGAAGAATAAAGCTGAAAGATTCTTAACCATATTCATTGTATTAATCCTATTTTCGAATCAATTGGGAGCTATTCGAGGACTAAAAACCGAATAAGTTTAAGACTTCTAGGCTTAGTATCCCTCCAAACTATTGTAAGAACAAGGAGTGAAATAAAGGAAGATAATATATATATAAATCATATATATATGATCATAATAAGTATGAACTTCAAACCCTTTAGAGTTTAAAAAGACCTCTAGAACCCCCATATGTATTCTTAATAATCACTCTCTTAGTGGGTGCTGCTGTGTACCCCGTCAGCACCTATGGAACAGATATAGCACTGGTTTAAAGGAGAGTTTTTGTTCATCCTAACGTGAGGAGTT
>PCCT01000099.1 GCA_002731985.1 Nitrospinota bacterium | reverse complement strand
TCAATAGAGAAAAGCAAAAAAATATAAACAGTTAAGTAGTATCTGCTTGAAATTTAAGGACTCCACAACGCGACACTTTGAGGGCGGTTTTAGGGGGCAAAAACAGGGTAGAAATGAACGAAATTCGACTTGGCGGAAATTGATGCAGGAGAAAAAACTCGATATCAGGATAATTGACTAAAAATCAAATATTTGTGGAGAAAATGATGATTTCGAGATCCTTTTAGGTGAATGAAAGAGAGGGGCTAATAGGTGCGATATATTGGTACCTCTTATTGTTTAGGCGTAAAATTCCAACAAACTAGTAGCGCATGCGTCCTTCTGGGTTTTCCGGAGTCTATTTCATCTTTCTGGATTGGAAGGATTTGTTTTGACAAGGTCAAATTTCCAGTGATAGTATGAAAACAGTTCCAAAGGCTGTTACTACAAAGGTTTCATTTAATACGTACTATTGGATTTTATAACACTATGAACCATAAAAAAGTCAAATTTGCTCTTGGCTCGCTATTGATTGTAGGAGCTATCGGCTATCTCATTGCAACGGGAATCAACAGCACTTCCACGTATTTTTTCACAGTCAGCGAACTGATGGAACAGAAAATCTCCTATCAGGGAACGGGACTAAAGGTCAAAGGTAATGTGGTCGCGGGTTCTATTGAAAGAGACCCCAACGATTATCTTAATGTCCAGTTCGCTATTGAGGAAAAAAGTAGCAACCTGAATGTTGTTTATCAGGGGGTGACGCCGGATATGTTTCAGGACGGCGGGGAGGTGGTTGTCGAAGGGATGCTGGATAAGCAGGGCGTGTTCCATGCCAATACACTGTTGACCAGTTGTCCTTCGAAATATGAGGCGGAGAAGGAAGCCGGTAAAATGCACCCGGGAAATATTCCCGATTACAAGTCAAAGCCGGGACCGGGCCTTAAGAGTGTTGATTCCTTGCCTAAGACAACAATTTAATTCCCTCATTATTCTCACAGCGTAAAGGTGCTCCTGTATTCATTAGGGAGGAGTGTTGCCTGATGAGAGTTGAATGAGGTTAAGGAAGTTATGAACGATATAGGTGAATTTACTTTAATGGTGGCACTGGCCACGGCTCTCTATGGGACGGTGGCTTATGTCATGTCGGCACGCGGCAACCGGATCGACCTTTACTTGAGTGCGGATAAGATTCCGCTCATCACATGGGCTTGTGTGATGATCTCTTCTATTGCTCTCTGGAAAGCTCTTTTCACAAACGACTTCAGCTTGCAGTACGTGTATGCGTATTCCAATATTGAACTGGATTATTTCTACAAGTTCAGTTCGTTCTGGGGAGGGCAAAAAGGTTCGCTTTTGTTCTGGACTCTTCTTCTTTCGACCTACACGCTGGTGGTGCATTTCCAGAACCGTAAGAAAAGCTTGATTGTTGTTCCCTACGCAATGGCTGTTTTGTTGGGAGTCACCGTTTTTTTTCTTTTTCTGCTTAATTTCTCCACCAATCCGTTTGAGCGCATTCCATTACCACCAGCAGATGGACGTGGGCTGAATCCGCTCTTGCAAAATTATTGGATGGTTATCCATCCGCCCACTTTATACTTGGGGTATGTCGGGTTCACCGTTCCGTTTGCTTATGCGATGGCAGGGCTCATTACGAAAAGCCTGGATGATTCCTGGATTCGTTTGACTCGCAAGTGGACAGTTGTGTCATGGTTTTTTCTGTGCATGGGGAATTTGTTTGGAGCAAGCTGGGCTTATGTCGAGTTGGGGTGGGGAGGATACTGGGCATGGGATCCGGTGGAGAATGCCGCCTTCATGCCGCTCATTATCGCGACAGCTTATTTGCATTCGGTCATGATCCAGGAAAAGAAAGACATGATGAAGGTGTGGAATATGTCTCTTGTCCTTCTCACTTTTGTGATGACTATTTTTGGAACGTTTATTACTCGAAGCGGACTCATCCAGTCGGTTCACACTTTTGACGAGGCGACACTGGGGTATTATTTTCTGGGTTTCCTCTTTTTCATAATTGCTGTTTGTTCGGTGATGATTGTTTGGCGTTTGCCATTGCTGAAAAGTAAAAATGAACTGGATTCGTTTCTTTCACGCGAGGCGAGTTTTCTGTTCAATAACTTGTTGCTTCTTGGAATCGGATTCGCAACGTTCTGGGGAACGATTTTTCCGATCATTTCTGAAGCGGTGCGTGGGATTAAGATCACTGTGGGGCCGCCTTTTTACAACCAGGTCAACGTTCCTATCGGCCTGGCTCTGTTGGCGTTGATTGGTATTGGTCCTGTCATTGCATGGCGAAGGGCAACATGGTCTAACTTGAAAAAGAATTTTCACAAACCTGTGGCAGTGGCGTTGGTCGGGGGAGCGGTTTTATATCCCATACTCCCATTATCCAACAGGTCAGAAATTTATACTTTCATCGCGTTTATTCTTTGCATGTTTGTGACGTCGTCGATTCTCCTGGAATTTTTCAAGGGAACTATGGCGCGAAGCCAATCGCATGAGGAAACTACGGTGGGCGCTTTGGGTTCCATGATCTGGCATAACAAGAGGCGTTATGGAGGGTATGTCGTACATATCGGGGTGGTGATGATATACGCGGGCATCGCCGCGTCACAATCCTATGGAACGCATATCGAAAAGCGTATGAAGATAGGTGACACGATCGAGATCAGTGATTATATGTTGCGGTATGAAAAAATCGCCGCAGTACAGGCCACTTCGGTTAAGACTCGCATCATCGCGCAACTGGCGGTCGAAAAAGATGGAAGACGTATCTGGACAGCAAGGCCGGAAAAAGAATTCTACAAGGGACAAACACAGCCGGTATCGGAGGTGGATGTGAGGTCTACTCTGGCCAGTGATCTCTATGTGATTCTTGCGGATTTTTCGGAAGATGATTCGGCAACGATAAAAGTTTATTACAACCCGATGGTGAGTTGGTTGTGGATGGGCGGATGGGTTATCGCTCTGGGGACGATGGTCTGTGCGTGGCCGGACAGGCTGGAACAGCGTCGTCGGTTGGAACGCTTGAAACGCCAGGAGATTGTATTTTCTCCAGCACAGGAGTGAGCATGATAAGTCGTGTTCAAAAAACAGTTCTGGTTCTTGTTGTGGTATTGTTTATGGCCTTCTCTAATACAGGGTCGGCCAGTGCAGGCGCCCTATTGGCTGACCTGGAAAACGCTTTGATGTGTAAGTGCGACGACAAGTGCGGCAAGGTTCTCGAAAACTGCACTTGCTCCACATCGGATAAAACGCGTAAGAAATTTTCCAAAATGCTTGAGTCGGGCTTGACCGTTGAGCAAATTGTTAAACAACAGGTTGAGGAGCATGGTGAAACGATACTTTCTGCTCCTACTAAAAAAGGGTTCAATCTTACAGCCTGGATAATTCCATTTGGAGCGATTCTGGTTGGAGGACTCGGATTACGCAGGCTTCTCAACGTTTGGACTGGGAAAAAAATGCCAGATAATGAGGTCGACGGGGCGGCTGACGTGGATACCGACAAGCCTGATGATGCCGCAGGTTCCACTAAATATTCCCACCGGTTGCAGGATGAACTGAATCAATTGGAAACATAAGTATGAGTTTTATTCATTTCATTGAACTGCTCCTGATTGCCGGGATTATGGTTGCTGTGGGCATTCCACTATTCGGTAAATTGCCTAAGACTCGTCCTTTCTCTGAGGTTGATCCTGTTGAGGAAGCGTTCAAACATCTTCTGGTACGCAAGGAAGAGGTTTTGCTGGCGATCAAGGAATTGGAAGCAGATCTTCAGACTGACAAGGTATCGAATGAGGATTACGAATCCTTGCGGAATAAACTTGAAGGGGAGGCAATGGCCATCCTTGAAAAGATCGATACCTTGGAAAAGGATAAGAGGAAAAGCGGTAAGTCGTCCGCGAAAAATTTGCTTCTTGCTTAGCGGAATTTCCTTTGAGTAAACAGCTGATAAACAGTAGCGATTATTTCAGGTGGCTACAAAAGGCCACCTATTTTTCATCGGCAAGAGCCTTTGGCCTGCGATGGTATTCCGCATGAGCGAGCAAACCCACCCTGTTTCATCTGATCCCGTTGTTAAGGTTCGAGACATCCAGAAAGATTTTGGATACCTGCGGGCTGTGAACGGAATTAGTTTCGATTTATACAAGGGGGAGTTTCTTACTATATTCGGTCCGAATGGAGCGGGTAAGACGACTTTGATCAAGATTCTTTCTGGTCTCACCCGGCCCACTTCAGGGTCAGCTACTGTGGCGGGTTTCGATGTACTGGGCGGGGATGTGCGGTTGAGAAAAGAAATCGGAGTTATCTCTCATGCGACTTGTTTGTATCCGGACCTGACAGCTTTGGAAAATCTTTTGTTTTACGGGAAGCTCTATGGTTTGGACGATCCTGAGGACACGGCTAATCAGGCCATCAAAGAGGTCGGACTCCAATTACGCAGGCATGACCGGGTACGGACTTTTTCCCGGGGAATGCAACAACGGTTGACGATCGCCAGGGCAACTTTGCATGACCCATCGGTTTTATTTCTTGATGAACCTTTTACCGGGCTGGACCTGCAGGCAACGAACGTGCTCAAGGATCACTTGCATGAGTTGCACACGGGTAAAAGAACTCTTATTATGACCACGCATGATATGTCTTGCGGACTTGAAATGTGTGACCGGGTGGCGATACAGTGCAAAGGACGGTTTGCAATGCTGGAGTCGATTGATAGCGTTGACCGGGAGAATTTTGAAAATCTTTATACTGAAACGTTGGAACGGTGAGATGTGAGTCGGGGGATTTGCCAGCGCTATGAATGAATACTTTAATCAAGTTGCGGCAATTGTCTGGAAGGACTTTATTACGGAGTTGAAGACGCGCGAGTTGTTCAGTTCGATGTTTATCTTTGCGCTTCTCGTGATCATTATTTTTGTTTTTTCAGTTAATCTCAGTATTGTCGGGGCGAGGGAAATTGGACCCGGTGTGTTGTGGGTGGCATTTTTATTTGCGGGAACGATTGGACTCAACCGTTCATTCATGCTGGAAAAGGAGAATGGCTGTCTTCAGGGATTGCTTCTCGCGCCTTTGGATAGGACGGCGCTTTATTTTGGTAAGCTAGTCAGCAACTTTGTGTTTTTGTTGATTATGGAGGCGTTTATGCTGCCTCTTTTTATGATCTTCTTTAATATAGATCTGATCCAGCATCTATTACCGTTGCTTTATGTGATTTTAGTCGGGACGCTCGGGTTTTGCGCGATAGGGACGCTTCTTTCTTCTTTGTCGGTGAATCTCAAAACGCGTGATATCATGTTACCCATCCTGCTGTACCCGCTGATGGTTCCAATTGTTATCGGGTCTGTGCAGATGACGGGGCAGGTGCTGTCTGGTGAGCCCTTGTCGGACATGATGAACTGGGTGAGTTTGACCTTGTGTTTCGATGTTATATATATTGCGGTTTCCATCATGACGATCGATTTTGTTTTGGAGGAGTGAGTTGAATGAATAATATGGGATATTTATTTGCGGCCAATTTGTTTGTGTGGGGCGGGGTTTTCTATTACCTGTTCCGTATAAAAAAGCATCAGCGGTCCTTACAAAATGATCTGGACCTTATTAAAGAGGCTGTTGAAAAGGGAACTAAAGGTGAGTGACGAAAAAAAACAGGATAGCCCGATTCTAATCTGGCTTACTGTCGTCGCGTTTTTAGCGTCGATGGTAGCTATTTTTATTTATGTGCCAACGGAACAGACTGAGGGCGCGGTACAGCGTATCATGTATTTTCATATTCCTGCGGCATGGTTGGCGTTCTTTTCTTTCTTTATTGTTTTTCTCAGTAGTATTTTGTTTTTGTGGAAAAAGGAAAGGGAATGGGATATTTACGCTCTGGCTTCCGCAGAAATTGGTGTGATTTTTTGTTCTCTGGTTTTGATCACCGGGCCGATCTGGGCGCGACCTATATGGGGCGTTTGGTGGATGTGGGATGCTCGCCTGACATCCACACTTATATTATGGCTCATCTATGTGTCTTATCTGATGCTTCGTGCTCAGGCCGATGCGGGTTCCATGCGTGCCCGTTTAGCGGCGGTTCTTGGCATTGTTGGTTTTCTCGATATTCCGTTCATTCACTTTTCTGTCCTCTGGTGGAACTCCGTTCACCCCCAACCCAAGATGATATCGGAGGAGGGGTTGGGTAAGGGAATGGATCCTTCCATGGTGGCTACACTGATGATTTCACTGGGCGCATTCACTCTGCTTTATTTTGTGTTTATGGGGCAGAGGATTCAAGTTGAGAAGATGAGAGATGAAGTCGAGCAACTTAAAAAAGACCACTTATATTCCCGTTAAAAAGTACGTCCTTCTTTTCGCCGTTCTTTTTGTTGGGGCCATCCTGTTTTTCTTCGAACATTTTATAGAAGCTCCAATTTCTGTAGATGACGTAAAAACCCATAAGAATTTTGATCAGGAAAAAGCTGATGTTGGATATCTGGCACCCGGTTTTTCTTTACGGAATTTGAAGGGAAACCGCGAAAGCCTGGAAAAATACCGGGGGCAGGTGGTGGTACTGAATTTCTGGGCAACCTGGTGTGCTCCTTGCCGGGTGGAGATGCCATCGTTTGAGAACCTCTATCGTCGTTACCGTTCGGAAGGGATGACGGTTCTTGCGATAACTATCGACAAGAACGCGGATGCTAAAATAAAATCCTTTGTCGAGGAGTATGGACTTTCTTTTCCTGTTTTACTGGATACTAAGGGTGAGGTGGAACGGCTTTATCCTTCGATGACGATTCCCTTCACTTATGTGATTGACCGCGATGGCCGGGTTGTTGCACGGGTGGATGGCGCTAAAAACTGGGAGTCTGAGGAAACGTTTGAAGCTATCGAGTACCTGTTGAAAAAGTCATAATTAATTTCTCTGTATGATGGTGACTTATGTTGAATGAACGCATGGCATTGGAAACGAATCAGAAGTTTTATGATGCTTTTAATAAGAATGACCTGGGTCTCATGGGGGATGTCTGGCTGAATGACCCCGCTTCGCAGTGCATTCACCCCGGCTGGGATGTTTTGAGTGGATATGAGCCTGTCATCGAAAGCTGGAATAAAATTTTTTCTGCGGGGCAGGACCTGGAAATAAAACTTTCGCATTTTGAGGTGACGGCCTCGGAGGACCTTGCCTGGGTGAGTTGTCAGGAAAACCTGTTTTCAATATCGATGAG
>PCCT01000098.1 GCA_002731985.1 Nitrospinota bacterium | reverse complement strand
CGACTGGCGTTCTCCCTTGCCTCCGCTTAAAAAAGTAACGGGTTCCTTGAAATATCAGAATGGTGATGGGTCCTTTAAGATTTTGAAAGCACGGTATAAAGACTTCCCCATTACCAACGTAAAAGGGACAGTCCGCAACGTGATGAATAATCCTGTGGCCGACCTTTCAGTTGAAAATGAATTAACGCTTGAAAAATTAAATCGCGCTTTAAAGAAAGCTCTCGCTGGAGAATCATTTGAAAATATTCTTGACGACTATCAGGGTTTTTCTGGCAAGGGGTTGCTGAAAGTCAATATTCAAGGACCTTTGGAGGAGCCGGATAAAATTTCCATAACCGGTGCCCTTACCATGAAGAACGCTTCTTTTTATGAAGCAGAATTGAAATCGCGAGTCAAAAATTTTAATGGTGAAATTCTTTATCACCATGTGCCCAAGGAAAAGCAGAAACCCGCTAAGGCACCAGTCCCCATAGTTGCATTCAAGAATCTGTCAGGCGAATTTGGTAAAAGTTCGTTTTCCAATATGCAGGGAGAAATTCTGCGGCAGGAGGAAAGTACTGTCCGCAAAATGAAAGCGGTTTATAGGTTAAACGCGGCTGAACTTCCCGGCGTGATCGCGGATATTGATTTCAGCGGGCCTCTGTTTACAGTGCTCAAGCAAGCAGAATTTGGAGAAGGTGATGTGGAAGTGAATTACCGGAACTTTATTGACTTTAACCATCCGGAGCAGGAAAAGGACTGGGGAAAGATAGAATTGAAAAATGTTTCCGTGAAACATCCATCAGGGTTCCAGCCATTGCTCAAGCTGACTGGTGGCATCTCTTTTGGGGATGGGCGCATAGCCTTGACGAAAGTTGGCGGGTGGTATGGCAATTCACCTATTCAAGTGGATGGGGAGTTGGTTCCCAAATCAGGATCGCTTGTGGATTTCGATTTGAGTGCAACATCGGCTGATTGGACTCAGGATGACTTAAAAGATATTCCTTACCTGCAGGATTTAAAATTTTCAGGTCCACTGAGCTCAGTAATTACTCTTACTGGAGACCGGAATTCCTTTAAGTTTAAAAATAAACTGAACCTAACACGGACAAGCTATAAATTTCAAGACGAGGTTTATAAAAAGGAAAATATTCCCAACCTAATGGAAATGGGTGGGGCTTATTCCCCTAAGGAAGGTATCGTAGTCGACCATTTGAAATTCGTTCTGGATGACAGTACGGTCACTGGGAAGGCAAAGATCAAAAGTTTAGTCGATCCAGAGTATTCCATTAAGTTAAGCGCATCAGGGCTAAGAACCAACACCATGGCATCGGTTGTGGCCGTTCTAAAGAACAACCGTGCCGGGAAAATAGATTTTGATATTTCAGGACGAGGCAACTTGAATAACGTTGAAGATTCATGGGTCGAAGGCTCTGCTGTTTTGAAGAATCTTGTTTTTAAATTAGAGGACCGGGTAAGCCCTATAACTTTCAGCGCCGATGTTCGGTTTTCAGGCAATACTTATGATGTGCGTTCAGGGCAACTGGCATCGGGACATTCGAAACTCGCATTCAGTGGCGTGTGCAAGAATGGAGAACATCCTGAACTGGTTTTGAAATTGACAGGAAAAACACTGATTGTTGATGAGTTGATTCCGCCGGATACAGATGACAATGGAGTAGAGATGAATTTTAGAGACCTCCTCGAAAAATTGCGCTTGATCTCAAAAGGGACGAGTAAGGTGAGTGTAGACTTGGAGCAATTGAGTTATAAGTGGATGACGTTGAGCGATGTGTCTGGAAAATTTTTCTTGAAGGATCGAGAAATTATATTTGACGGATTCCAGGTGGGTTCCAAAAATCCAATCAAGGGAAGCGGTAAATTTTCAGTTAAAGATCCTGAGGCCATTCGTTTTGAAACTCAGTTGGAGGCCAATGATATTGAAGCGGGAGAGTTGCTTGCGATGTTTGGCGATCATTTTAAGGATGGGTTGACCGGGAGAGTTAAGAAGCTGGATTTAAGTGTTAAAAGCCGTGGCAGAAATTTGTCAGAAAACATTCGCACGTTGAGTGGTAAAGTATCCATCCGCCTAGATAAGGGGACAATAGACAAAGGGAAATTAAAAGCAGGAGCCTTCAGCCTGTTTGGTTTGCAAGTACCTGTTGCAGATAAAAACAATGCAGAAGTTGATGAGGGTCCGTCCAATTATGTGGGTATTTCCGGCGATTTCACCCACGTTGGCGGCATCGCCGAAACGGAAAACTTTATATACGAAACCGATCAACGCAGGACCTCCATCGTCGGGAAATTCGATTTAAACAAACGTGAGATGGATACCGTGGTTGGGGTTGCCCCCATGCCTGGTCTGGATAAATTTCTTACCAAGATCCCTGTTGTCGGTAAAATTCTCACTGCAGGCGATGAAGGTAGTTTGATCAAAACTTATTACACTGTAAAAGGACCGTTTGATGATCCCGAAGTGTCTGCTATTCCTTTTACCTCGCTGGGGAAAAAAGTAATGGGGCTCTTTCAAGGTATCTTGCAAACGCCAGGTGAAATTCTGACTTTACCCGCAAAGGTAGGCGCGGAAAAAGCTACTAACTAATCGAGCTTTCCTCCCTCATCTTGGGCCCTTCTTTTCTAAAGAGAGCTTCATGTGATTTGTAGTTGCCCAATGAATTGGGCAACTACAAAATATATAAAAACTTTCTTTATTCCCCGTGCCAGTTACCAGCGCAAAAATTTCCCTATATGTGAAGTAAGGTAGGAAGTGGAAAAATTTATTTTGGGTTGATTTGCGTGATGTGGAATTCCTGCGGAGATTTTCCCAGGTGTGTTGCCATTGCCGCTGTGATGGCCGCCACAATTGCAGGAGAGGTGCCACCACTTGCTGGTGAGGCGGTCTTGGCCTTTGCTTTAGGCGCGGGTGGTTCTACATAAGGTATCAGGTGCACCAGTAATTTGATGGTGTAAATAAGGATGACCAGTACAATAAAAATCACCGCCATGGCGATGCAGGAGACGATCAGAGATGTGAGTACTGTTGAGTTCATAACGTAATTAAGGTAAAGCGACGATGTTAGAGATTGCTTCTGTTACCACCTGGGCATGATCTGCACCACCACCGCCAGTCACATCGCCAAAAAGTGATATGAATACGCCAGCGGCAACCGCGCTTCCTATTACTCCTGCCACATTGGGTCCCATTGCGTGCATGAGCAGGAAATTTGACCGGTCTTCTTCCGCTCCTACCTTTTGCGAAACACGAGCCGCCATGGGAACTGCCGATACTCCCGCCGAACCGATTAACGGATTGACTTTACCACCTGAAAGTTTACATAAGATTTTTGCGAAAATAACCCCACCTGCCGTTGCCATGCAAAAAGCGAGCAAACCAAGGACGATGATTTTAATTGTTTCCAATCTCAGAAAAGAATCGGCAGTCATGGAGGAACCTACCGCAAGCGCAAGCAAAATAGTGACGATATTGATCAAGTGAGTTTCCGAAGTTTCGTGAAGCCTGGCGGTGACTCCCGATTCGCGAAAGAGATTCCCCAGCATCAGCATTCCAAGTAGAGGGGTGACTCCTGGAAGCATCAGACAGCAGACGATGGTCACAACGACAGGGAAAATGATTTTCACCGTCTGCGATATCGGTTTCAACTGCTCCATCTTGATTTTTCTTTCTTCGGGCGTGGTCAGCCAGCGCATGATCGGGGGTTGAATCAGGGGGACTAGTGACATGTAAGAATACGCCGCCACAGCTATGGGTGCCAGAAGATGGGGCGCCAGTTTGCTGGCAATGAAAATAGATGTTGGCCCGTCGGCGCCTCCAATAATTCCTATGGCGCTCGCTTCCTTGAGATCGAATCCTAAAAAAACCGCTCCGACCAGCGTTGTGTAAACACCTATCTGTGCGGCGGCACCCAGTAGAAGCGTTGAGGGATTAGCCAGCAAGGGCCCAAAGTCTGTAAGTGCTCCTACTCCGAGGAAAATCAGAGGAGGTAATATTTCGTGCTTAACACCCTGGTAAAAGAAATTTAAAAGTCCGTCAACATCCGTACTCATCATCATGCTGTGCGGGAGGTTGGCGAGAAGGCAACCAAACCCTATCGGCAACAGAAGAAGCGGCTCAAATTTTTTCCAGATAGCGAGATACAGCATGACGCAGGCAACTACAATCATCACCCCGTGTCCAAGCGTGAGGCTTGAGAACCCAGTTGATCCTACAATTTTAGATGCGGCGTCGCCGAAAGTGAGTTCCATGAGTCGTTGGGATTAGAATCTAGCCGATAACCAGTAAAGGATCATCTGTTTTTACGTTTTGTCCTTCCTGGACCTGGATGGAACTTATTGAACCATTTGCAGTGGCATGAATTTCGGTTTCCATTTTCATGGACTCCATAATTATAACAACATCACCTTCACTGACCTGATCACCCACTGCCACTTTTAGAGAGAAAACCGATCCTGGAAGCGGCGAGGTCACAGTCGTTCCACCACCTGCGGGAGCTGGAGCGGCAGGAGCCGGCGCAGGTGCCGCAGATGTTGCCGGGGCGGCTACTGCCTGCTGTGGAGCACCGCCAACACTCACTTGTACAGAAAAGGCCTGTCCGTTGACATTGATCGTATACGTTGCACTGCCCCCTGTCGCGGGAGCCGCGGCCTGAGCCGCAGGGGCCGTAGGTTGTGCGGCGGGTGCTGCCGGATCAGCCGGGACGATTCCTTTAGCGCGGTTATCAAAAAACTGTAAGGCAACTTTGGGAAAGAGAGCGTATGAAAGCATGTCTTCTTCTGAAGTGCACTTGCCTTCGCATTCTTTGACTACCTGTTCCCATTCAGGTTCAAGAAGGTCGGCGGGTCGGCAATCGATCACCTCTCCTTTTTCCACAACCTTCGCAAGTAAGTGAGGATCAAGCGTTGCCGGCAGTTTTCCGTATTTGCCAAGAACGCATTCGCGGGTTTCTTTGGTAATCAATTTATATCGTTCACCGGTCAATACATTCAAAGTGGCTTGTGAGCCTACGATTTGGCTGGTAGGTGTAACCAGTGGAGGATAGCCCATGTCTTTTCGTACGCGGGGAACTTCCAACAGAACATCTCCAAGCTTGTCCAGAGCATTTTGCTCCTTCAACTGGTTTTCCATATTGGAAATCATTCCTCCGGGAATTTGCGATTTGAGAATGTTGATGTCGACGCCTTTGAAGTCACTCTCGAAAGCCGCGTAATTTTTCCTCACGTCACGAAAGTAAATTGAGATTTCTTCCAGCAGGCCCAAATCAAGCCCGGTGTCCCTGGGCAATCCTTTTTGAGCGGCGACAATACACTCGGTTGCGTAGTGCGATGTTCCCATCGAAAGGCTGGAGATGGCGGTATCCACCATGTCTACTCCGGCATCTATAGCGCTTTGCAGATTCATTCCTACCAGACCGGTGGTGGCGTGTGTGTGCAAATGAATTGGCAGGTCAATTTCTTTTTTAATTCCACTAATCAACGTTTTGGTTGTATGGGGCGTGAGCAACCCAGCCATGTCCTTGATGCAGATGATGTCTGACCCCATATCCACTAAATCGCGGGCCATCTTTACATAAAGGTCAAGATTGTGGACGGGGCTTACCGTGTAGCTGATACAACCTTCAACCGTTTCGCCGCACTTTTTAACCGTCTTCACCGCTGTTTCGATATTTCTCAAGTCATTGAGAGCATCGAATACTCGGAATATATTGATTCCCACGTCGCACGATTTTTTAACGAAACGCTCAACGACATCATCTGCATAATGCCTGTATCCGACGCAGTTTTGCCCTCGTAACAGCATTTGAAAAGGCGTGTTGGGGATGACTTTTTTAAGTTTAAGGACTCTTTCCCAGGGGTCTTCATTGAGAAAGCGTAGACAAGAGTCAAATGTGGCTCCTCCCCACATTTCCAGGGAGAAAAAGCCGACCTGATCGAGTTTTTCACCGATCGGTAACATGTCCTCGGTACGCATTCGAGTGGCCAGGAGGGACTGATGAGCGTCTCTTAATGCAACCTCGGTAACTTTTAGTGGCGTGCTGGATGTATCCATATTTCGGAACCCTTAATAGCATTCCCCAAATGGGGAGTTGGTTGGATTGAGCTTTAAACTCGCTTGACCACACAGGTACCGGTGCATCGGCAGGGTTGAATCTAACAACCTAAATGCCAGGCAACCTATACACCTATACCGGGAACCCGGGAATCTTAAGACAATCTATGTGTAAAATCAAATCTTATTTACGCCACGCCATGGGCAGGAAAAGCAGCATGATACCAAATATTTCCAACCTTCCCATTAGCATGAAAGTAATGAGGATACCTTTGCCCATGAATGGGATATCGGCATAAGTTCCCATGGCTCCCACTTGGCCCAATCCGGGGCCGATATTGAAAAGGCAAGCTATTGATGCAGATATCGCAGTGGGCAGATCGACTCCCATCAGGGACAGAAGGATACAGCCCAAGGTTGCGAATCCCATAAAAAAACAGGTGAGGGCGACCACATTAGTCAGGTCATCGGGTTTGACAGATTTCCCAGCTACTTTCACATGAAAGATCGCTCGAGGATGGACCAGCTTTTTCAGTTCCCTGCGGATGATTTTGAACAGGATGATAAAGCGGATTGCTTTTAACGATCCGCTGGTTGAACCGGAACAGCCGCCGACCATCATGATCACCAGCATAAATATTCTTAGAAAATTGGGCCAGGCATTGAAATCGTCCGTTACGAAACCAGAAGTCGTATTGATGGAAACAATATTGAATGCGGCCTTGCGAAACGATTCGTCCAAAGTCAGGTCTGGTCTGGAGGAGGCGAGTCCCCAGGTTGCCAAGGCAATGCCGATGACAATCATCGTGCTGTAAAAACGCAATTCAGGATTTTTGAACACGGTCGCGAAATTTCCGTTGATCAGTTGGTAATGGAGAGCAAAGCTGATCCCGCCAAGAAACATGAACAGGATGGAGATGGATTCCACATAGCCGCTGTTAAAATAGCCGATGCTCGCGTTGTGAGTGGAAAATCCGCCTGTAGCGACAGTGGAAAGGCTGTGGCAAAGAGCATCGAAAAACGCCACCCCCCCTAATGTCAGGAGAATTAACTCAAATACGGTCAATACGACATAGGTTTTCCATAAAATTTTTGCTGTTTCCGCGAGTCGGGGTTGCATGCGCTCCACGGTGACACCGCCAGGGACCTCGGCCTTGAACAAATGTGCGCTACCAATTCCCAGTGCGGGAAAAATCGCCATGGAAAGTAGAATGATTCCCAT
This sequence comes from Nitrospinota bacterium, assembly GCA_002731985.1. Lineage (GTDB taxonomy): Bacteria > Nitrospinota > Nitrospinia > Nitrospinales > VA-1 > Nitromaritima. Next base: position 5,465 of record PCCT01000098.1, on the reverse strand, counting down.
TCCTCCCAACCACTGAGTCAGGCTTCTCCAGAAAAGAACTCCGCGCGGCAACGAATCGATATCCGTGAGGATCGTCGCCCCTGTAGTGGTGAACCCACTCATACTTTCAAAGAAGGCATCTATGAAATCGGGACAAGCCCCTGACAGGTAATAGGGGAAAGCGCCAGCCAATGCGACGGCTATCCACGATAACGCGACAATCGCAAACCCTTCCCTGTCTCTCAGTTTTTCGACACCCGATGGCAGAATTTTCCACAACGTCAGGCCGATCAAAAATGACACCACAAGGGTCAGGGTAAACGCTTGTGTCTCTGTCATGAATCCAGGCAGGGACTGGTAGTCGTAGTAAAACGATATACCTATGGGCAGGACGAGTAGTCCTGAAAGGAGGAGGAGGAGAACTCCAACTACGTTGAAAATCGCAAGGATATTCATCAGAAGCGGAAAAAGTGTCTTTTTCGTCCGAAAAGTTTTTCGATTTTGTCGATTGCCGAACTCAAAGCAACGACAATGACAGAGTCGCCTTCCAGAATAGTGAGTTCATCGTCGGGCACCATCATTTCATCCTGGCGAAGGACGGCCCCGATGATGGCATCTTTAGGGAACTTCAACTTGGAGATTTTGTTTCCAGCAATGGTTGAGTTGGCATCCACGACCAGTTCCATCACCTCCGCGTTTTCGATGAGCTTGAATACCGAAATCACGCCACCCTTGCGCAAATGTTTTAGAATCGCACTGACGGTGATCAGTCGCGGGTTAATCGTGATGTCCATACCGATGGAATCCAGGATAGGCAGGTATTCAGGATCGTTGGTGATTACCAGTGCGCGTTTCGCGCCGTATTTTTTTGCCAGAAGAGCCGCCAGGATATTATTTTCGTCATCATCGGAAAGTGCCATGAAAAAGTCGGCATCCTTCATATTGATATCATTGAACAGGTTGAGATCGGTTCCAGTGCCATGATGCACCAGGGTTTTTCTGAGCGTGTCAACAGCTTTATGTGCGGCATCGCGCGATGGTTCAATAATGCATACGTCCTTTACGATTTCCTCTAATTCCTTGGCGAGGTTGATTGATACACGGTTGGCTGAGAAGATGACAATTTTTTCTACCGCATCGACAGTCTTATTTAGCATTGGCAATAAAAACGGCAGGAATTCTTTATACACCATCGTGTAAATTCTATCGCCTGTTTGCAGAATATCTTCCGGTTTGGGGATGATGAGTTTCCCCCCGCGTACGATAGCAACGATGAGGATTAAGTCCAGATCCGAGATACTGGCAAGTTCCTTAATGCTTTTCCCCGTCAGGGGAGCATTTTCCGGAAGATCAAATTCGCGCAATAATACCCTGCCTTGAGCAAACTCCGCCACGTTCACCGCTCCCGGTGTTTCCAGGAGTTTAATGACCGTGTCAATAATGATTTCTCCCGGATTAATCGCGTGGTCAATGAACAATTCTTCCGACGGGAAGACCTGACCGGGTCCTGTGAATTCCATACTGCGAAGGCGGGCGAATCGCTTTTGGATCTTGAACTTGGAGGCTAGGAAACAGACCATCATGTTGATCTCGTCCTTGTTGGTGACGGCGATCACCATCTCCATATTGCGGATTCCGGCTTTCATCAGGACACTAGGCAGGCAGGCATTGCCGCGGACCGACATTACATCCAGCGTATCTGAGATACGGCGAATTTTTTCAGGATCTTCGTCAATGATGGCGATGTCATGGCCTTCCTGGGAAAGCTCTTGGGCCAGGTTAGTGCCAACGATGCCCGCTCCAACGATCAGAATTCTCATAATGAGTATAAACTGGGTAAATGGCAGGGTCCGGCTTGAACCCCCGGTTGATCAAAATAGCAAGGGCGCATAAGGACAGGGTCGTCCAGTGATCGTTTTTATTTTTTATTCAGGAATCTCAAGAATTCAGAATCTTCAGATAAAAGGATGGTGGTATCTGATTTTAAAGATTTTTTGTAAGCCTCCATGGAACGAATGAAGGAATAAAACTTAGGATCTCTTTCAAATGCTTCCGCGTATATCTTCGTTGCTTGTCCATCGCCTTCACCACGAACGGTTTGTTCCTGCTTGTAGGCTTCAGCAATAAGGATTGTTTTTTCCTTGTCTGTTTCCGCGCGAATCTTGGTGGATTCTTCTTTTCCTTCCGACCGGTATTCCATCGCGATACGCTGACGCTCTGTGCGCATGCGGTTGAAGATTGAATTTGCGATTTCCGGCGGCAGGTCAATCCGCTTAATCCGGACATCGGCCATTTCAATTCCATACTCGGCGGCTTTTTTGTTCGCTTCCCTTGTCACCTTGTCCATAATTGTTTCCCTGTTTTCGGTAACGATATCGTGGAGGTCGTGAGTACCTATCTCAACGCGAAGTTCAGAGTAGACGATATCATCGAGTCGGGCACGGGCACCGTTTTCAGAGCGCACTGTTTCCAGAAACTTCAATGGATCGGTAATGCGATACAAAGAAAAATTATCAATCAGCAGGTTCTTTTTATCCCGCGTGATGACTTCGGTAGGCGGTGAATCGTTATCCAGCAGTTGCTTGGAAAAAAAACGAACCTTTTGCATGACCGGAATTTTGAAATACAATCCAGGTTCGGTAATAATTTCCTTAGGCTTTTGCAGTTCGAGCAGAACAGCCGTTTGTGTCAGGTGCACAGTGAATATCGAGGTCGACATGATTGAAGCGACCAGTACCAACCCTATAATAAGTCCATTTTGTTTCATGATCGATTATCGCCCGGTTACGCTGTCAAGTGCTCCCGGTTTCAACGGAAGAATCGGCAGAACGCCCTGTTTATTGTTTCCCATTATAAATTTTTGCATGGAAGGCAGAACTTCTTCCATAGTATCCAGATAAAGCCGTTTTCGAGTAATGCTCGGCGCTTTTATATATTCGTTATATTGCGACATGAATCGTTGGGCATCACCCTCAGCTTGACTGATCTTTTCCTGGCGATAGGCTTCAGAAGCCCTGACGATTTGAGCGGCCTGCCCACGAGCCTCGGGAATCACCGCGTTACGATATCCCTGTGCTTCATTGATCATTCGCTCTTTATCTTCGCGCGCAGACACAACGTCTTTAAACGCTGCTGCCACTTGTTCAGGTGGGTGGACATCCTGCAATTGGATGGTCACGATCTGGATGCCAGACTTATGTTTGTCCAGCAGTTTCTGAATTTGTTCCTGAGCATTCAATTGAATTACCGCTTTACCTGTTGTCAACGCCTCGTCAATCTTTCTGCTACCGACTATTCCGCGAATGACTGTTTCAGAAACGTTCCGGACCAGCTTGTGCACCCGCCTGACATTGAACAGGTAAGACACTGAATCCATCACCCTGTATTGAACAACGAGATTGATGTCGATTATATTCTGGTCACCTGTGAGCATAAGTGATTCAGCAGGAACCTTTTGCAAAGACCCGCCCTGTACCGTGCGGAATCCGATCTCCGCGCGACGGATTTTTTTTACTTTTGGAGTGCTCACATGTTCGATGGGAGAAGGGAATTTGAAATGCATTCCGGGTGTGGTGATTCGGGAAAAATCCCCGAAGGTCACAACGACCCCTTCTTCGTCCGGTTCAACAAAGTAAAACGTTCCCGGAATAATCCAGACCAGTAACAGCAGTCCGACTATTATCCAGAATATGGAAGGTTTAAATTTTGGGACCTTGATTTGAGGGATATCAAAGGGGGGTTTGTTGGTCGGTCCCCCGCCCTGACCTCCGCCACCCCGTTCACCAGGTCCTTTAGATTCGTGTAAGTCGTCCCAAGGCATCGTTTTTTCCAGTAGTTATTAATTCTAGTGCTGATCGAGCTACGCTAACAAACTGCATATACAATGTCAATATACCCTAGAAGGATAAGATTGAGAGAAAAATTTTTGCTGATATTTTTGAAAGAAAACTTGGTGTGCATTTTGCCAGGACAAGGGATTTGTTTTCCTGGCTTCATTATAATGATCCTTAACTGACCGGATTGCAGGTGTTTTCGTACGACTAAATTATATATGTGATTTTAACTTAAATTCGTATTAATCTTTATGTGTACATGCCGTCTAATGTTTTTAGGGAATCATCATGTTTAATAAGACCTCGTGCAAGTTGGTGACAGGAATTTTTTTTGTCACTTGACCGCCCATATCAAGATTGAGCGAGATACTTTTTATCGCCAGTTTTTTTAATTAATCGCGAACGGGATGGGAGGAGTATTCGCTGGTTTATCGTCCTGCTTTTTTGGAGATCCGTCGGCTCCACCGAGTTCCAGCAGAGGTTGAAAATTCCATGTCCCGTTTTTTGAAATGGCGTGAACGGCAGGTTGGTCAACGATGATTTGGTTAATGACAAGCTCACCCCGCATGAGTTGGGTGAGGTCATAATCGAGAACGACACGGTCAATGCTGATGATAGAGCTATTCGTTCCCCGCCCGAGTTTGTTGAGGCTCACTCCGTGCAACAGGCTAAGATCGATACGTTGGATATTTATCGGTGTCTTGAGAATGCGTGACAACGTCAGGGGTGTTTTCCTATTCTGAGTCTTGTTTCATAAGTAACTGTTCAAGTCAGATGGCGTTTTAGAAACCCGACCACCGCCTCTGTCGTATCGCGGATGAAATCCAGGTCGAGCGTGTCCAGTGTATCAGAGGCCTGATGGTAATTTGGGTTTCTGAAGAACGCGGTATCGGTAATCATGATAGCGGGAATGCCATGTTCCCAAAAAGGAGAATGGTCGCTCAAACGAACTTCAGTAAACTCATCACCCTGTCCGGGTACGATGAGTTGTTCTATTGGCAGGGCGGGTTCAGAGTCACGCATTCCCTCAGTTATCTGGTGAGCCAGTTTTGACGAAGGTTCGTTGCCAACCACCGCTATAAAATCGCCTGTGTCCGGATAGCGGGTGGGGTCCACATAAACCGGATAACTTTGCGACCCGGGTGTACTGTCCCGATAGCCCACCATTTCCAGAGAGATCATCCCGCAGAATCCTTTGTTATTTTTTTTAGCTTCTACGATGTGGTGATGGCTTCCAAGGAATCCGTATTCCTCCAGCGTGAAGGCGGCGAATACCAGAGGTGTTTTGAGAGGAACAGATTGCAGGCAATGGGCTGTTTCCAGTAGAGCCGCCACAGCGCTTGCGTTGTCATCAGCGCCGGGCGACCCTTCAACCGTATCATAATGCGCGGCAAGGACAAACGGATCGAGGTCACCGGCAGTCCCCTTTTTATATCCCAGAATATTGTCTGATGCCCCGGCTTCAAAAGGAACCTGCTCTTCCTGGACCGTCAGTTGAGAGCGGCGAAACTGATCCGCGATATAATCGGCACAACGCTTGAGAGATTCGGGAGAACTGTGAGGATTTCTTTCTCCCATCAGAGCGCCGAGGTGATTTTCGATTCGTAAAAGTTCAGGTTTCAGCATGAGATTTTTGTGTGTTTCAGGTTTGGG
>PCCT01000097.1 GCA_002731985.1 Nitrospinota bacterium | reverse complement strand
CATTTCGCTTGAGCTTTCGGGCGATATATTTTTCTAATTGATCACCGGTCATTGGAACGGTCGAAGCCGCGACAAGACTTATGTAAAAAAAGGGTAGCCACAGGGCCACCCATCTATTAACTAACATAAAAAAACACACCCATCGTTAATTCAAAAGAAAGCTACAACCTGTAGTTCTATATTACTCCTCACTCTTCTTCTTTTCAATGTCGTTCAGACGGCTTTCCAGATCACGTATTTTCCGGGCCAGATCGGGAAGCTTAGGCAAAACAGTGATGCTCCGTTTCCAGATATTCAAAGGAACGGCCGGAATTCCCCCATAAGCGCTGTGCCCCTCAAGATCACGCAATACGGCAGATTTACTAACCACTGTCACCTGGTCACCCACCTTCACATGGTCGGAAACGCCCGCCTGCCCTGCTAGGACAACATGATGTCCAAGCTCGCAACTTCCGGCAATTCCCACTTGCGCAACCAAAATACTATGCTCGCCGATGGTACAATTATGCGCAACCTGTACCAGGTTATCTATTTTAGTTCCTTCTTTTATCAGAGTTGTTCCCATCGCGGCTCGATCTATACACGAATTGGCGCCAACTTCCACGTTATCCTCAATCACAACATTTCCAATCTGGTTGATTTTAACGTGCCTGCCTTTTTCATCAAGCGTATAACCAAAACCATCGGCACCCACCACCACTCCTGCATGAAGGATAACGTGGTTTCCTATAACTGAGTTGTTATACAGCGTAACATTGGAATGAATCACCGTATTCTTCCCAAGCGAACAATCACTGCCAATCACCGCACTAGGATAAACTACTGTATCGTCATCGATCTGAACATTGTCTCCCACGCAAACCAGCGCAGACAGTGTAACTCGCTTGCCCAATACCACATTTTCTCCAAGAATAACCGAAGGATGAATCCCCGGCTTGGGTCTCGATTGAGGATGAAATTGATCCAGCAATCGGGCAAAAGCCAGCATAGGCCCCGGAGTGATGACCTGACTAATCTCCACTTCCTGCTCACTATCGACCAGAACAGCAGATGCTTTTGACTGCTTAAGTTTGTCGAGGAATTTCTTACCTGTTAAAAAGGTGAGGTGCCCTTCTTCGGCAGATTCGATATGCCGCACATCGGTAATCTCTAATGAAGCGTCACCTATCACCTTCCCGCCGATTTTTTCCGCGATATCACCCAGGTTCATAGTTTCACCTTTCAAAATATTTTGTTAACTTTCGTCCCCTTGCTCAGCAGGAATGTCTGTCAAATAATAAGGCTCTTTTCTACCGGATTAATAAGACCGCCTGTAAGTTCCATCACACGGTCCATTTTCGATGCGATTCGCTGGCTGTGAGTTACAATCACCACCGTTTGCTGATGTTCACTATTCAGCGACTGGATCAACTCTATCAGGGAATCACTTGCCTTTTTGTCCAGGTTTCCGGTCGGCTCATCCGCTAGCAAAAGATCTGGCTTATTTATAAGTCCTCTGGCCAATGCTACACGTTGGCTTTCGCCACCAGAAAGTTCGCTGGGTTTATGAAGCAGACGGTCCTTGAGTCCCATCTGAACCAGAAGTTGCTCCGCTCGATCACGAGATTCCTTTTCATCGACTCTTGCAATCAGGGCCGGAAACATCGCGTTCTCCAGCGCAGTGAAGTCAGACAATAAATTAAAAAACTGGAACACGAAACCGACACTCTGGTTACGAAATTTATCAAGGTATCCATTTCCTTTAGCGAAAATGTCTTCACCACGAAAAAGAACCTTCCCAGATTCAGGCCGGTCCAGTCCACCAAGGACGTGCAGTAAAGTACTTTTCCCAACACCCGATGCCCCTATAACACCAAGCATCTCGCCGGTATTCAATTTGAGGTGAGTCCCCGACAACACATTGAGGACTTGTTTGGAAGTCTTGTAGCTCTTGTGCAAGTCCACCGCATCGAGCAAACATGGAACCGCTAATTCCTGTGAGTTGGAATTATTCATAACGCAAACCGTCAACCGGATCGAGTCTCGATGCTCTCCAGGCTGGATAGAGTGACGCGAGAAAACAAATCACAATGGAAAAAATGATGATCAAAAAGGAATCCATATACTGGATTTTAGATGGTAAACGATCAAGATAATAAACATCGCTCGGAAACGCGACAACTCCAAATAAAGATTCTATGAACCCGACTATCTCGTTCAAGTTGGGAACAATGGTGAAACCTGCCGCGCATCCCAATAGGGTTCCAACAACTCCAATGACCAACCCCTGATAGCTGAAAATTTTTATAATACTGGCACGACTGGCACCCATAGACTTTAGAACCGCTATTTCCTTCGTTTTTTCCATGACCAGCATAAATAAAGTACTGACAATATTAAACGCCGCCACGAAAATTATGAGAATAAGAATAATGAACATGACGACCTTTTCCAGTTGGAGCGCAGAAAACAAGTTTTTATTCATACGCATCCAATCACGGACAAAAAATGGAAAACCCAGTTTCTCCTGGATGGCCGAAGCAATAACCCCTGCCTGTTCAATATCAGCGACCCGTATTTCAATTCCAGACACACCGCCCTTCATCGAAAAAAACTTTTGCGCAGACTTCAAGGAAATGAAAGACAGGTTGGCATCGTATTCATACATCCCCGACTCAAAAAAGCCAACCACTTTGAACAATTTCATTCTTGGAATAAGCCCAACCGGAGTTATGCGCGAAACAGGTGAAACCATAGAGACCACATCGCCCGTCACCACTCCCATCCGGCGGAAAAGTTCCTTACCGAGGATCAGACCGTCGCGACTGACTTTCCCTACAGGCTTGCCATCTTTTGTCGGGCGTGGTTTATTTTTTAAATCCAATATCGTTCCCGCAATCATATTTTTTGAAAGATCAGAAACCGTTCCCTGTTCCCTAGGGTCTATCCCCCGCACAACAATCCCGGAAACCCGGTCGCCATGAATCAGCATCACTTGATTCATTATGAACGGTGCCGCCGCTGTGACCCCTTCCACAGCGCGAACCTGTTCGAGAATATTCTTATAGTCCTCCACCATGGTTCGATTAATATTGGTAACGACCACATGGGAGTTGGTTCCCAGAATTTTATCACGCAGGTCCTTACCAAATCCAGACATGACAGCGATCACCACAATAAGCGCCATCACGCCCAGACCCACCCCGCCCATGGATATCCATGTATTGAGCGAAATAAATTTCTGCGATTTTTTTGCGCTAAGGTGGCGGATGCTGACGAAAAATTCGTATGACATGATGGAAGAATCGAAAATATGAAAATCGTGAAGGACTCGCAAATCTCTGCCAGGATAATTCCTGCAGGTTTGCCAAGTGTTGGCCCAAGGTTAGAATTACTATCCGACCCAGAATCTATTGTGCCCGGTCAGGATTCTTTTTTCAACTGTGGGAACAGGATCACGTCCCTTATCGACTGCGAATTGGTGAGCAACATGACCAGACGATCGATCCCTATTCCTTCCCCGGCTGTTGGGGGCAGTCCGTATTCCAAAGCACGAATAAAATCCTGATCCATCATGTGGGCTTCATCATCGCCCGCATGACGTTCGGAAACCTGCTCCTCGAACCTTTGCTTCTGGTCGATAGGATCATTCAACTCGGTATAAGCGTTGGCAATCTCTTTACCACCAACAAACAATTCGAAGCGTTCAACCAATTCAGGATTGTCCTCTTTCTTCTTCGACAACGGAGAAAGAGCCAGCGGATAATCTGTTATATATATGGGCTGAATTAAGTTGGGTTCGACAAAATGGTCGAACAGCTTTCCCAACACTTTCGCGTGAGTGTCTTTCTTTTCCAAAGCTACCTTGTGCTCCAGAGCAAACGCGACAGCTTTTTGAGGGTCGTCGATGTTTTCCTCCGCTATCTTGCCGATGTCCATCAAGGACTGTTTAAATGTTTTGCGTCCGAATGACTGGGAAAAATCTATCGTTTCATCTCGAATGGAATCATCTTTACCACAGGTAAGAGTAAACGTCATCGTGTCAAACACAGTCTGGCAAATATGGCGAAACAACTCTTCAGTCATATCCATTAGATCATTATAGTCCGCATAGGCCGTATAAAACTCGACCATGGTGAACTCTGGGTTGTGGTCTGTGGAAATTCCTTCGTTGCGAAAATTTCTGTTGATCTCGTAAACCCGCTCCATCCCACCCACAACCAGCCGCTTGAGGTATAACTCCGGAGCCACTCGCAGAAACAGATCCATGTCCAGAGCGTTGTGATGCGTCTCGAATGGTTTTGCTGTCGCGCCACCCGCGATAGACTGCATCATCGGTGTTTCCACTTCCAGATATTCCCTCTGGTTGAGAAACTCACGAAGCGCCTGAATAATCCGGCTCCGATAAACAAAAATATCCTTCACCTCTGGATTAACGATAAGGTCAACATATCGTTGCCGATACCTGAGCTCAACATCCTTCAAACCGTGCCATTTTTCAGGAAGAGGCAGGAGTGATTTTGAAAGTAAGGTGACTTTTGTCGCGAATATAGTGAGCTCGCCAGTTTTTGTCTTTGCGAGCTTCCCTTCAACACCAATAAAATCCCCAATATCTAAAATACCGAAAGTCTCGTAGCTCTCTTCACCAATTCCATCCTTACGGATGTAGATCTGTATTTGCCCTGCCCGGTCTTTGATATGACAAAAGGTCGTTTTACCGTGTCCGCGCCGAGTCATCATACGCCCGCCCACCAGACACTCCAAGCCAATCTCTTCCAGCTCTTCTTTGGATTTTTCAGAGTACTCGCTGATCAGCGAACCGATATCATTTTTTACCTTGAACCGGTTAATGTAGGGGTTGACACCTTTCGCGCGAAGTTGGTCGAGCTTGTCCCTTCGCAGTTTTAATAAATCACTTGATTCTTCCATGGAGTCCATACAGTCAATGATTAAAATTGGCAGGGCTTACCCTGCTATTTGATTAAAGGAACCTCTAATAATTCCTTTTTTGTGAGCATGATATTCTTAGAGGCCCCTCAAGATATTAAAAGTCACTCTTGCCGTATCTGAATTCGCTTGATACCTTCGGCCTTTCCGGTTTCCTTGTTGATCGCGATAACAGCACCGTTGACCTGCCCCTCGCCACCCGCCGTCTCAAAACGTTTAGGCAGTCGTGAGAGGAACTTGCTGATCGCCATCTCCGTCTTTACCCCAATGACCGAATCACCCGGCCCCGTCATTCCCGCGTCTGTCAGATAAGCCGTCCCGTTTGGTAGAACCACTTCATCCGCAGTCTGGACATGGGTATGAGTACCGACCACAGCGCTCACCTGACCATCGAGGTAGCGTCCCATCGCTATCTTTTCTGAAGTGACCTCAGCATGCATGTCTACGAATATAATATTTGTCTTCTCACGCAGACGCTTGATCTCTTCATCTGCCCTCTTGAAAGGACAGTCTATCGAATCAACAAATACCCGACCCATCAGATTGAGAATACCAACGCTTGTGCCATCTTCCATCTCATGAAGATAATGACCTACTCCCGGCGTCTCTGCAGGAAAATTGGCTGGCCTCAAAATACGAGGTTCTTTAGCCAGATGATCTATAATTTCTCGTTTATCAAAAATGTGATTGCCCGATGTCAGGGCGTGAAATCCAAGACCAAACAGATCGTCCGCCACTTGGCAAGTCAAACCGAATCCACCAGCCGCGTTTTCGGCGTTACCGATACAAACGTGAATCGAATGCTCCTCAATCAATCCCGAGAGAGTCCTGCCCAGCGCCTTACGCCCGGGCTTTCCTACAATATCACCAATAAAAAGTACGTTGAGCATAACTGAGTATCAGCGAGCGACCTCAACAAACCGGGTTTCTCTAACGACGGTGATTTTAATTTCTCCCGGATACGTCACTTCTTTTTCTATACGCTTGGCAACATCCTTCGCCAGCATATTCGCCTCTGTATCGCTGGTTCCATCGGGAACAACAATGATGCGAACCTCACGACCCGCCTGGATCGCATAGGTTTTCTCAACGCCCTTGAAGGAATCACCAATCTCTTCCAACTTGGTCATACGCTTCACATAAGTTTCCAGCATTTCGCGTCGCGCTCCAGGACGTGATGCGGAAATAGTATCTCCCGCTATCACCAGAACGGCGTAAACAGATTCAGGCTCCACGTCTTCATGATGCGCCGCAATTGCGTTGACGACATATTTATGTTCATTAAATCTGTTGGCCACATCCACACCCAGTTGAGTATGCGTTCCATCCGTTTGACGGTCAATGGACTTACCAATATCGTGCAGAAGACCGGCGCGCTTGGCAAGCTGAACATCCAGTCCTAACTCCGCCGCCATGAATCCGCATACCTTGGCCACTTCCTTCACGTGCTCAAGTACATTTTGTGTGTAACTGGTCCTGTATTTGAGGCGGCCCAGCATATGGGCCAGTTCGGGATTGACGTTATCCATTTCAAGCTCAACCACCGCCTGCTCACCCGCTTGCTTGATCTGTTGCTCGACCTCCCTGCGACATTTATTCACAACATCTTCGATGCGCCCAGGATGAATACGTCCATCAAGCGTCAGCTTTTCCAAAGCGCGCCGGGCGACTTCTCGACGGATCGGGTCGAATCCGGATAACACGACTGCTCCCGGAGTATCGTCGATAATGAGATCAATTCCTGTAGCCTGCTCCAAGGCACGGATATTTCTTCCTTCGCGCCCGATAATGCGGCCCTTGATCGAATCGTCAGGAAGTTCAACAACAGAGATTGTGCTTTCTGCCACACTATCGGAAGCAAGTCTCTGCACTGCCATGGTGATAATTTTTCTCGCTTCTTCATCAGCGTTATTTTTAGCGAATTCCTCAATTCTTTTGACTTCCTTAGCCGCATCCAGCCGAGCTACATCAATGACCTTTCTTTTAATTTCTTCCTTGGCTTCTTCCGCAGTGAAAGAACTGATATTTTCAAGCTTTACCATTTCCTGCTTAACCAGTTCATCATAACGCGCCTGTTCATCCTGACTCGACTGCCTAGATTTCTCCGCCGCTTCCATTTTTCGTGCCAATTCTTTTTCAAGGTCTCGCGTCTTCTCAAACGAGAGTCTCAACTCGTCTTCTTTTTTACGTGTTGTTCGTTCCTGCTCTCGCACTTCTTCCCATTTACCCTGAACCTCTTTTTCAATCTTGGTCTTGGTAACCAAGGCTTGTTCTCTGGCTTCGACAGCGGCGGCTTTCAATCTGTTTTGAGCTTCATGCGAGGCGGCTTTCAATCTGTTTTGAGCTTCATGCTCTGCCTCTTCAACAATTATTATTTTCTTCGCTTCAGCTTCTTTTATCTGATATTGGCTGATCAACTTACGCAGAAAATATCCTATGAAATACCCGATCACCACGGCAAGAAACATCCCGATGAGCAAGGTAGAAAGATTAAATTTGACGGCTGTAAATATATGCATTTTGCTACCTCTTATATAAATTAAACCTCAATGCCTCACACATTCCGGCATCTCAGCAGTTGAGTTTCTGTAACTACAAATTGGACCGGCTCGTCAAAATCAGAGTGCGGAACCAAATCCAGCAATTGAAAATCATATCCGATTCCAACCCGGATACTGTCTCTGGAAATTTCCTTTAACAATTTATCGTAATACCCCCCACCGTAACCAATACGGTTTCCGCGAACATCAAAAGCCAGGCCCGGCGCAACAACCAAATCGATACGCGAGGGAGAAACAATTTCTCGAACTTCGGGGGCCGGTTCTCTGATGCCATGCTTCCCGACAACAAATTTTATATCCAGCGAGGGAATCCGCGCCACCTGCAAGCACCCTCCCCTGACATTGATCAAGGGAACGAAAACTTCCTTGCCTAGGCGAAAGGATTCCTCAATCACTGCTTCTGTCTGAACCTCATCAGGCAAAGAAAGGAATATAAAAACCGATTTGGATTCCTTAAACGCATCCAGATCAAACAAACGTTGAGCAATACTCAAGCTCTTCTCATTCCGTTCGACATCGCCAAGCACTTCGCGTTTCCGGGTGATTGTTTCCCGAATCGCTGTTTTGGCTCTGGCCACCGATTCTGAATAAACCATTGGCTCCATCGCTGGCTCCCAGCGGAAAAACAGGTTCAATTCCCGCTCTCAAATTAACCCTTTAAAACAAAGTACATGGGCTAAAGTTAAGACAAATCTGATCAATATTTTTGAAGGAAAACGCGGCGAAAAAACTAACCGCAGGCTCAACCGCTAGTCGGTGCAGTCAAACCGGGGGTGTGGGGAAATTGCGACAGGATGAAGAACCCGGCAAAGAATCTCCGTAGAAACCAGGTTTCTACAGTAAAATGAAAAGACCGTTTTATCGTAACAAACAAAACCATGCACTTCGTTTCGTTTGGAATCATCTCGATTTATAAGTCGGGCCGCAACTAACCCTTGAAAAAACCATCCACAAAAAATCTTATACACCCGCACCCTCATTTCTCTTCAATAAACACAAGGAGGCCTTTTGCTCTGCATTAACGCTTCGCATTAGATTCCAAGGCCTGCCTAAAAAACATATTCGTTAACCCCCCCGCAATGCCGTGCAAAAATATTTTTTTGAACCTGTCAAGGACAGGTGGGGAATCTGTATACCACTTCAGGCTTCCTTCCGAAGAAGGCATGCACACCATGGCAGAAGGTCATCCCCGTTTTCAAAATGTTGGCTCAAAAAATACAATTCCTACACGAGCAGAACAGGGAAGCATAATTCTTAGCTTCCTGACGCATCCTAGCATAAAGGGTCACCGCTAACAAGGCTAACTACCGGAAACTCCTTTACTTTTAATAGCTTCCAACGATTCTTCAAGCTTCTGGACCATACCGTCGATGCGCTGACTATGTTGGTCACTGTCACCTTGCCTTGTTTGTTTCAACTCCATTAATTCATGTCCGAGATTGAGCGCGGTAAGCACCGCCACATCCACGGTGGATGACTTGCCTTTTACGCCTGAGAGTTCCCTCATTTTCGCGTCTACCAGTGCCGCCACATCCTGCATGTCCACTGAAGAGGAAACCGGTTTGACCTTATAAGTCTTGCCGTAAATTTTAATTTCGCTCGATGCCATAATGATCAGACAAAATTCATTTTTTCAATTTTTTGTAAGACATTCTGAACCTTGATGCGTACTTCGGACCGGTCTTTTTCAAGCTTCCGATGCGAGGCCTCCAACTGCTTCAATTTTCCCAGCGAATCCTTCCCCTTCTCATTTTCTTTTAACGCTGTTTCCTTTTCTTTTTCCAGTTCCCGCACCCTTTGCTCCAACCGCATATTTTCCGCATGAAGATTGCTCAATCCTTCCACTGCGGAGGCAACCAGTTCTTCTAATTGTTCAATTTTTTCAATAGACATTGACATAATCAGGGAACCAACATTAGGGACGAATCACATAAAGCAACTTCTTATATAGAGACTAGCATCGGGTAACACAGAGTGTCAATCGACAATGGCTCAAGCAAAAAAAGCAGGCGACCGGGCAAACCCCGACAAATCATTCTCTCAAAGTTGCGCCAAGCTGACGGGACAAGGTTTCTACAATTTTTGCAAAAACAGGGTTAACCTCATCGTCTGTCAGAGTCCTGTCAGCCGACTGAAAAGTCAAAGCATAGGTAAGACTCTTTTTACCCTCCTGAATTTTTTTGCCGTCGAAATGATCATACAACTCCACTTTTCTTAGTAATGGTTCTCCAGTCTGACAAATCCTGGCAGACACTTCTCCCGAAGCCACCTTCTTATCGATCAATATGGATATATCCCGGTAAGTTTCTGGAAACTTGGGGAGAGGAACAAAACGAACTGTCTTGGGCAAAGCATCTACCAACTTGTCAAAATCTAATTCGAACACAACACAATGCTTGGGCAATTCGTACTGACGTACAACACCAGGGGACAATTCACCAAAATATCCACAAACCTGATCACCCGCTAAAAGCTCAACGCTTTTCCCCAGCAACATATAAGGCTTGCTCGACACAGGCCGCTCCATCAGTCCTAACTTCATTTGCCCGGCGACAGAATCCAGAACCCCTCTCAAATCGAAATAGTCGTAACTTTTTCCGGTCTGTTTCCACACACTATTTTCGTAGGTACCTGTGGCCAATGCAGCAAGGACTGTTTTTTCCTCTCGCTCTCCCTGCTTGCTCCGCATGAAAACCGTGCCAAACTCGAAAATCTTTACCTGCTTTTGCCCTTTACCCAGATTCCTTACCACCGACTGGATCAACCCGGGAACGAGGCTCGGTCGCATGGTCCCCATTTCTGCGCTGATTGGATTGGTCAATGAAATGGGTTCCACTTCGGACACAGAAGAAAACGCCGGTTGAAATTGCCTGGCGCTTTT
>PCCT01000096.1 GCA_002731985.1 Nitrospinota bacterium | reverse complement strand
TGCGGAAATTTAATGGTGTTCCTAAGTCTCATTTTCCTCTATTTTTGAAGGAGTGTGAGTGGCGATTTAACAACCCCAAGCCTAAATCACAATTAAAGCTGTTAAAGCAACTTGTTAAACAATATATAGGCTAGTTATCTGGTACAGCCCCAAAATAAATGCTAAAAATTTCATGGTAATTACAAATATATTTATTTAATGAAAATTGTGCTTGCTAATCTGTCTAATAATTGACTCGGCTCATGCCCGGCACCTGGGACAATCTCAATTTGTGGAATCAACTCCTTTAATTTAATTGAATCGAGAAAAATATCATTTTCTCCAATAATTACTTTAAAATCCAGTACCGACTTACCATATTCCTTAACAGATTGCAGAAATTCCAGACCCCTTATCAAGGTAGAGCGATTGGGCAGGCTTCTCAAAAGCTCTTTTGGGAAGGGAATATTGCAATTTGTATAAAAATCAACCAAGGGTGTTTTGTCTTCACTTTGTTTCAATATTTTAATTAGATACTTTAATTGAGTACCAGTAGTTTTTCCACCCATATCCTGCTCTTTTGTAAAAGCAAGGATCGGTGCTAGTACGACTTTTATTGAAGATATTGGAATAAAGTGTCTATTTCGGAATAGCCAGAGGCTGCCCAGTGAATACCCAAGATATAAATCGGCTTTGTTTTCATTTAATTTATGTTTGGCTTCATCCTCATCAAATGGATCGTTTGGATATATAACTCTGATATCGGAACCCCTGAAATACTTACCTATCTGCTCAGCAAACCAATCAGCAGGAATGGCCCATCCTGAAACTGCAGTTATTTTCATCTTTTTGCCCACTCCTTAAATACCGAAATGAAGGGAGTCAATTTTTCTTCAGTTAATTCTGAGTTAAGCGATATCCTTATTCTTGAACTGTCTGCTTGCACAGTAGGTGGTCGCACAGCACCCACCAGAATGCCCTTATTCATGCATAATTCTTGAAGCTTTAGGGCACTCTCTGGATTACCAACCAGCAAGGGCACTATAGGTGTATTAAATTGAGTTTCAACCTTAACAATATTCATTATTTGATTTCTTAACCACTGAGAGATATCTCTAAGGGCTTCTCGTTTTTTATGTGCATCCATTATTATGTCTATAGTCGCCAAGGCTACCCCTGCTTGATGCGGCGAAAGAAAAGTTGAGTAGATATATTCTCCAGCTTTATTAGTTAGGTATTCGATAATGGATGATGAATTTGTCAGGACATAGGCTCCATTACCCGCCAGCGCTTTACCAAATGTACCTACTATTATGTCCACCTCATCCTGAACGTCAGCCTCTTCAGACAAGCCTGCTCCTGTTGCCCCCAAAACGCCTGTGCCATGGGCCTCATCAAGAATAAGGAGAAAGGGATATTTCCTTTTCAATTTAATCAAATGTTTCAGATCAGGATAATCGCCATCCATGCTAAATACGCTTTCCGTAACTACAAACATGGTGTCATATTTATTAATATTATTTATAAGGAGCTCTTCCAGTTCTTCTAAATCCAAATGGTTATAACGTTTGAATTTAGTTGATCCACGATTCAGTGCTTGGGCCATTGAATGGTGTATATATTTATCCGCTAGAATTAAGTCATTTTTTTTTGGTAGATTCTTCAATATCGCCTGGTTTGCCATGAATCCTGTATTCAAAAGCATGCCGTATTTTTTCTTTTTCCAGGATAGAAGCTTTTCAACTAATTCCTCATGGCACGGTAAGTAACCTGATAACAAGGGTGACGCACCACTTCCTGTACCATATTTATTAGCAGTTTCGTTGGCCAGAGATAAGACTTTCGAATTGTTCCGCAAGTTAAAATAATCATTGGAAGATAAATTTAACAAATCACAATCATGCACACGTGTTTCTCTGTACAAATGTTCTTTGCGACGAATATTAAGTTCGCTTTTTAAGCGGGATTCGAGTGAATCAATCAAGGATTTATGCTTTTATAATGTGTGGTTAGATATGTGGTTAAATTATGGTATAAATTTAATTTTAAGTCAAAGTTAACACTTTATTGAAAAATTATGCCTGATTTTGATGATGATGGAAAAATATGGGTGCGCGGTTCTGTTCGACCTGAATATGGGGTCAGGGTAGGGGATTTATATTTTATTACTGGTATGGAAGAATCTGATAATATCAATTGTTTCATTCGTGATAAATATTTATTTGCCGATATTCATGATACCGGTAAGCAGTACCGGATAATTCGTCGTTTTCCTCTTAAACTTGACCCTGAATGCCCCGGAACATTGTTTAGCGGATTCACCAATACCAAACACGGGGATATCATGGCTCTTACCTACAGGAATGATGGTGTTGAAGAGTATGGAGTAGAAGGCGAGATGTATTCAGATGAAAATGCAAGCGGGATGGATTCAGTTCGATTTATACAACTGGCGGGATGGAAATAAAATAGTATTTATTTTTTGCTTCGTATAAGGCGAACTGCCTGATGTTCTCTTTCGCCGGGGTCTATAAATTCCATGTCCCCGCTTCTAAGGTCAATCCGCAAGCTCTGGCCGGTTTCATTTTTTTCGTTTGTCCATAAATAATAGGAGCAGCCTGTCAGAAAAACAGAGGCAATATGAATCTCATTTCCCTCCCAGTCTTTTTGAACTAATGTTTCATCATATATCTGGAGCATCTCTTCTTTACTGGGAAGGCGCCAATCGGAATGCCCCCCGGCGTATACCTGATTCATCAAATTAGCATAATTGAGCCCTTCCTGGAGATTCGCCCATTTCCCCAAATCACCATATGAGTCTTTCGGAAGCCATTCCTTTTCGTTCTGGGAATCTGTTATCACTCCACTGTTTGAATCTTGAAATCTGTCCTTATCGCTCATTTGGCTCCCAATCGACATGGTTTAAAAGAACTGTAAGTTATCATTTTTAATATAAATCCACAAAGGATTTTAGAAATAACCCATGAAGTTGCCTGGTAATGGGTCCCGGTTCCCCATTACCGATCTGGCGCTGGTTTACGCTACAAACCGGTAGAATTTCTATTCCCGTGTTAGTTATAAAAGCCTCATCAGCCTCATAGATATAATTTTCCATAACAGCCTGCTCCTTGCAGATAATGTCATTGGCCTCAGCAAGCTCAAAAACAACCTGCCGAGTTACACCGGGAAGAACATATTCATTCAACTCAGGAGTTACCAGTTGATTATTTTTTACGATGAAAATATTGGAAGTTGTTCCCTCTGCAACACAATTATTGTGATCGAGCATAATACCTTCATAGGAGTCTTCTTTCAAAGCTCTTTCGCGTAATACTATTTGTGACAGAAAGTTGCATGATTTTATTTGACTAAATATTCCCGAAACTCTGGGAGCACAATTCTTGAATAAAGAAACTGAAACACCATTTTCATAGGCATACTCTGGTAATGAGGTGACAGGTCGTGCCTGGATTACAACGGTAGGCGGCGCATCATAATTAATATTGATTCCGGGCTCCTGTTCGCCACGAGTTATGGTGAGTCTGATGATTGATTCAGATAATCCATTAATCTCCAATGTCCGGTAAATAGCTGAACGAATTTCATTTCTTGTCATGGGCAATTCAAGAAATATCATGCTAGTTGATTTCATTAAACGGTCAAGGTGCTCTTCCAACCGAAATACCTTTTTTGAATAGGCTCGCAACGTTTCAAATAAACCATCGCCATAAATAAATCCCCGGTCCTGAACAGATACTTTTGCCTGATTGAGCGGCCAAAAAAGCCCATTTAAATATATGATTGGTTCTGGCATCAATGCTCTCCTGTCGGACTGGATAAAACGCGAATCATTGCGGCGGCCTTGGCTAATGTTTCCTCATATTCTCTGTCTGGATTTGAGTCGGCGACAATACCGGCTCCCACATGAAAAAAAGCTTTGTCGTCCTTGAGAATTATGGTGCGGATTATTATATTTAAATCCAACTGACGTGAAAATCCGATATAGCCAAAAGACCCGGAATAGAGGCCTCTGGCAGAGGGTTCCAATTCATGGATGATTTCCATACATCTAATTTTAGGACATCCGGTGATTGTACCGCCTGGGAAGAGAGCCTTCAATAGATCACGAATACTGGCATGGGATTTAAGCTTACCCTGAATATTGGAAACAATATGACTGACATGTGAATATTGTTCTAGAAACATAAGGTCTGTTACTTTGACGGATCCTGTTTTACAGACACGTCCCATATCATTTCTTTCGAGATCGACAAGCATGAGATGTTCCGCACGTTCTTTTTCACTGAGCAATAATTCTTTGGTTAAAGATTCATCCTTTTTGGCATCGTCTCCTCTGGGGCGGGTTCCTGCGATAGGTCTGGTTTCAAGAGTGTCGCCTTGAATCTTTATAAGTCGTTCAGGGGATGAACTGACGATTGAGAAATCAGAGAAACGTAAAAATCCTGAGAATGGTGCCGGATTGATCGCTCGCAATTTCAGGTAAAGCTCTAATGGGTCGCCTTCAAATTCTGTTTCAAAACGCTGAGCTATATTTGCCTGATAGATATCACCTTCTCGGATATATACCTGAGCACGGCGAACCCTATCCTTGTATTCTTCTGCTGATAGATTGGATTGAAATCCGTTCGAATGCAAACCCTCGGAAGTACTTATATCGGGCATGGATTCCTTAAGGGAATTATCCTCTAGAATTGGATCTACTTTTTTCCAGAACAGTTCAATTTCCTCAACGCACCGATTATATTCCGCATCATCACAATTTTGTTCAGTTGCGATAATAAATTTTAATTTGCATGATATATGGTCGTAGATAAGTACCCTGTCGACTTGCATAAAATAAGCATCAGGCAATCCCAGAGCATTGTGTTTTCTTCTGGGTAGATTTTCGAACAAGTCTCCAGCTTCATAGGCGATATAACCCACCCATCCACCCCAGAAATGAGACAAATGATCGAAGTATGGAATATCATCGTCAAAATCTAGGGCATCCCATCCTTCACTTACTGACTGGGTGGCTGATCCTGGACCACCGTTAAGATTTAGGGTGGAACATTCATCGCCAATTTTTACATAGCGATTATTAGGGGTGCCCATTATGGAATAACGGGAAGTATCATTAGAGCCTTTTCCGCTTTCGAACAGGAAAGCTTCTTGGCTATCCCAATATAAGTTTCTAAATAATGTTGCCAGATTCAATTGCGGTAAGAGTTTTTCGCCAACGATGGGAACTCTTTTATAGATAGCGGTCCATTCCTGGAATTTTTTTCTTGTGGGAATTATGTTCATCAGAAATATAAAAAATTTTAGGAGGTTATATGATGGAAATCATATAGTAACCGGGCTGGGAAGGGAAAGAGATTTATTCGTATCTCAATGCGTCGATAGGATTAAGATTGGCGGCCTTGCGAGCGGGATAAAATCCGAAAAATATACCAACAGCAACGGAGAAACCGAATGCCAGCAGGATGGATTGTGTAGAGACGATTGTTTCCCATCCTCCAATTTCTGAAACGGTTCGTGAAATAAGAATGCCCAGCATGATTCCAATGCCTCCACCGATAAAGCTTATGAGAACAGATTCAATGAGGAATTGTTCCATGATTTCGCTTTTCTTGGCACCTATAGCGATACGAATACCTATCTCACGGGTCCGTTCAGTGATCGATACCAGCATGATGTTCATAATTCCAATACCGCCCACCAGAAGCGAAATACCAGCAATGCCGCCCAGCAGATAGGTGAAAGTCTTCGCCGCGTCTCCCCAGCTATTGAGCCATTGAGAGGAGTTCTGAACGTGAAAATCACTTTCCTCACCTTCACGGATACCATGGCGGATTCTAAGAAACGTATCGATCTCCTTTTTAATCTGTTCCAGGTCCTCTATCTTGTCAGCTTGAATATCGATCGACTGAACATAGGACATTCCAAACAATCGCTTTTGAGCGGTAGTAACGGGAATGAATATCTGGTCATCCGGGTCATACCAGCTCAATGCACCTTTAGCTTCTGTGATACCTATTACCAGATAGTTGTTGCCGTCTACTTTAAGTTCCTGACCGATAGGATTGATATCAGGAAATAGGTTTTTAACGACAGTGGCGCCTATAACAGCAACCCGCCGGGCTGAAATGATTTCTTCTTTAGTAAAGTATCTTCCACTGTCGAGGGTAAAATTGGCTAACTTAGCGTACTTGCGTCCGGTTCCTCGAACAGTGGTATTTGTATTTTTGTTACCGAATTTAAGTTGAGCTGGACGGTATACCTGCGCGGCTGCTCCAATAATAAGAGAAACATGTTCTTCTATTGCGTCGGCATCTGACAACAGCAGAGTTTGTACACTATCTGATGAAACATGCCGTGTTTTCTTTCTTCCCGGTTTGACGGTTATAATGTTGGTACCAAACTTTGATATAGTGCTCAACGTTTGCTGACGCGCACCTTCTCCAATGGAGATCATTGAAATGACCGATGCCACACCGATGATCATCCCAAGAGCGGTTAAAAATGTACGCATTGTATTGGCTATTAGACTACGCAACGCCATTTTAAAAAGGTCATATATCAGCATTAAGCAATTAACCCCTCGTTGAGAATATCCTGATGCATCCTGCCATCTTTCATTTGAATGATGCGACGAGCTCTTGAAGCCACATCTCGCTCATGAGTTACAAGAATAATGGTTGCTCCTTCATCGTTGAGGCTGGAAAAAACATTCATGATCTCATCACCCGTCCGGGTATCAAGATTACCTGTGGGTTCATCCGCCAGGACAATAGCCGGATTGTTGACTATCGCCCTGGCAATGGCCACACGCTGACGCTCACCTCCAGATAATTCATTAGGCCTATGCATGGCTCGGTCGGCAAGGCCAACACGCTCCAGGGAATCACGAGCGATTTGGTGAGAATTTTGGATCCTTCCGTAAAGGAGTGGTAGTTCCACATTTTCCAGAGCCGATGCTCGGGGGAGCAAATTGAAGTTCTGGAATACAAAACCGATGCGCTTATTGCGAACTTCCGCCAGTTGGTTAGGGCTCAATGACCGGATATCGAATTTTTCAAGGAAGTAAGATCCTGAAGAGGGGAGGTCGAGGCAACCGAGCAAATTCATCAAAGTGGATTTACCACTTCCCGAAGGACCCATGACAGCAACAAACTCACCGGCATCGATACGGAAAGTCACATCCACCATCGCATGGACGTCGACCTTACCAAGTTGATAGGTTTTGCTGAGCTCTTTGACCTCGATCATGACGGATTCACTAGAAAGATTTAAATATAGCTGCCCCATTACTTTTGGATTTGAAAGTCATAGGGGTCAAATGCGCAAGTTCAAAACTGCTCGATATCCGCCCTCCCGTCATATAACCTTTAGTGAAAGGGGGACGGGAATCGAGCAGCTACATTAAGAGCACCCTACTTGGAGCGGATCAACCAAAGTATTTTTCTTAAAGAGGACCCTTTTTTACCGGATTCCTCAAATTCGGCAAGTGCCTTTTCCCAATCGCCGACAACGACTTCCTGTCCGGGTTCCAGTCCAGATAAAATTTCAGCGTGAATGGGTGTTTGAATTCCAACTTCAATTGGTACCTCCGTGGGCATTTCATCTATCTGGATCATTGCGTATGTCCGGTCTCCGTCGTGCCGCACAGCTTCTCTGGCTATGTACAGAGTGTCTTTAACCTTGTTGGTGATGATATCAACATTGGCGGTCATCATGGGTTTTAAAATCTTTTTACCTTTGCCAAGGATTTCTATTTTTACTTTAAACACAGTGATGCTGTTTTCTACGATCCCTTTGGGAGATATCCTCAAAACTTTTCCAGTGAAATTCTTACCGTAATATGCGTCAGCAGTTACATTAACCTTGAGACCCACTTTGATAGATCCGATATCAGTTTCGTCTACATCAGCAATAATAAACAGTCTGGACAAGTCAGCAATCACAGCCAGGGTGGTGCCCCCGCTGACATTGGATATACCGGATGAAATAATTTGGCCTTGTTCTACCAGTTTTTGAATAATCACCCCAGAAATGGGTGCATAGATATCAGTTTCATCAAGCCGTTCATTGACTTCATCAAGAGCAATCTGCTTCCGTTTTACTTCTGCCTGTGACAATTCAATTTCATGCTCCTTCATAGCTATACCGTGAATAGCAGCTTTCGCGGCCTGAAGGCGGGTTTTCGCTTGAATCAGTATTTGCTGATTTACTTTGTAGCTTGTTACCGCATTATCCCGTGATTCCTGAGATGTGAATTTTTGCGCGTAAAGATCAGCCTGCCTTTTTTTTTTGTCTCCAGACTCCTTAAGGTTAGCCTCTGCTTCTTCTACTTCTGATTCGGCGGATTTTAAATTGGTCTGGTAGTTGGTTTTTTGAAGGAGTAGGGCGGTTCGTGCTTTTTTCAGGCTGGCCTCACCGCTCATCAGGTCGGCCTTAGCCTTGGCGACATTTCTTGTTTCATCATTTTTGTCCAACTGAAGGAGGGCCTGACTTTTTGTGATTTGGTCCCCTTCTTCAAAAGGAAATGAAAGAACTTCGCCGCTGGCTTTGGATTTTACTTCAACCTGAAAATTTGGTTCGACAACCCCTTTGGTGGAAATCTTTATGATCAGATCCCCTTTCAGAGTTTTCACTGTTTTGAAGTCGACCTTGGATTGGCTTTCGTCGCTGTTTGAGTTGTCCGGAAGAAGATAGAAACCTATAAATAAAAGGATGACCCCAACTATAACCAGAGTCTTTTTCATGAATTCTCTTTAGGCTTTAACTTTATATCGTTAGCTTTTAATGTAGTCGCCATGACCTGACGCAAACGAATTTTTGATTTATTATAATCAATCAAGGCTTTTATTTCATTGCTCTGTTCTTCCGCAAGGTCCTCTTGAAACTTCAGAACATTGAAACTTGTTGACAGGCCTACCTCAAACTTTTTTTCTTCCGCTTTCAGTTTTTCTTCAGCAAGTTTTCTAGCAACCTTCGAAGCATGAATTCTCTTAATATCTGTCTTTAACTGCCTGACAGCTTCTCGCACTTCTACGATAATTCCCTTTTCAATATCCCTGATGCTCAGAATCAATTGAGCTTTTTCAAGGCGTGAAGCCGATAATTGGCTTTTGGCTGATCGGTTTCCTAACGGATAGCTGAAATTGACCCCAATTTCCCAATTGAAATATTTTGTTGATAAAGTGTCCGATAGTGCCTGCCCATAATCACCACCATATTTGCTCCTGCCTTGAAAAGTACCAGAGGTAACGTTGACTGCATTTCCACTTAATCCGTTTAAGCCAAGACTTCCAACCAGATCAACCGTCGGATACAATTGGTTTTCACGATATTTGACCAGAATATTTTTATTTTCAAGTTCCTTTTGCTTTCCCAGATAGTCCGGGCGATTGAGGAGTGTCTCTTTTATAGCGTTATTGAGATTGATTTCCTCTATGACCATTTCAGGACGGTCAGAGGGATGTATTGCTTTGAGTCCTTCATCTGATCCATAATCGATATTCAAAATATTTTTTAAAATATCCTCGGTATCCTGAATTAAATTTTGAGCAACCAGCAATGATTCGTTACGCGAAGCCACCTCTGATTGAGCCTGGAGCGTTTCAATCTCTGCCATCGTGCCAACAGATACCTGGGCCTTTACACGGCGTTCCAAATCTTTTGCGCGCTCAAGTGATTTTTTCTTCACTTCTAAATTTTTAATTCTGAATACAAGGTCCCAGTAAACATTTTCCACATTGCTGATGATGTCTATTACCTTACCTTCAAATTCATAGTCAGATATATTGACCTCGTTTTTGGCAATATAAATATTTCTTTTATTTAGATCGATTCCAAAATTTTTCAGCAAAGGTTGTGTAATGCTTAAATCAAGTTCAGATGTATAACTTGGATTAAGCCCCGCCGTTGCGCTGTTTGTTTTATTTCGATCATTCGTAAAACTGAGTTCGTAGTCCGTTCCTGTTACAAATTTTTGGGTGAGCGAAAGGTTCCAATT
>PCCT01000095.1 GCA_002731985.1 Nitrospinota bacterium | reverse complement strand
CTATAATTAAATGACTTATCAAATTAAAGCGGGGTTTAAATAGCGGGAAAATATTTTTATTTACCACCTATTTGCCACTTTTTGCGAAAAATCAATAACAGATGAATGATTGTAAACGTTTTTAACCAAGAAAGGCAAGCATCATAATTGATTAGCTGTCAGTAGGTTATTTCGACTGTTTCTGCCAGTTCCTTTTGGGTAAGGTCGGCTTTATTCCTGGCATCTCTGGAGAGCCTAAGGAATTTTTTTGAAGTAACTAATGACATCTGGCGCGATGTGAACTATTGTTCACATTGGATGTGAGCAACAGGTCATCCCCTATTTAAACTTCTTAGAAAAAATGGGGCGAGCGACGGGACTTGAACCCGCGACCACTGGAGCCACAATCCAGTGCTCTACCAACTGAGCTACGCCCGCCGTTCTGATTACAGCAATATCAAGCCTCTTTGGTAAGGAGGGAGAGTTTAATCCATCCACACCCCGTTGTAAAATAAATTTTTGCTCTCTGCCTAAAAGCCCACAATATCTCACCAACCAGCTTGCACTGGCAAATATTTCAAGTAAACCTGTATCTGTAACTATCTGACTACTCTAAGGTAACTCCGGTCTTTTGGCGATCGGCCCGATTTTTGAGGTTTGGAGGCTTTTGCTTGGGTAGTTCCAGTTTTTGACTTATCCACCTCTGAAGGCTCGATTGAAACTAGACCCTCTTTGGCTCCTGTCCCAGATCCAGACTCAGCATCCGCTTCGGCCTTCAGCCGCAAATCTTTTGGGAAACTTTCCTCCCACACCTGTCCTTTATTGTTTTCAGGCTCATATATTGCCCACACAGCCTCAAAAGGGATGACACAGTCGTGCGGTCGCCCTCCAAAAGCAAGGGTCGAATAAATCCCATCCTCCTGAACGTCAAACGGTCGTTTGAAACCCAGGTTAAAAATAAGACTGAGCGCCGAGTTATCCTTGTGCATCTCGGGAACATCCACCTCTGGAAGCCGGGCATCCAGACAAACCATCGCATCGCCTTCACCAAGAAGATGTATCAATAAATCAAACTTATTTTTATTTTCGTTCTCCATGCCTTAAAATAACATATATCTGTACCGCATCCAAAAATCTATTTCGAATAGTTCTCAGGTTGCCGAATATGACTGAGTAATGCTACTATTCACTTATACACATACAAAAACCGTTCATCGAAAGGTCGCATTATGTTTAAAGCAGGGATCCACTCCACTATCCTCATATTGTCTCTACTCCTTATTTTGTCAGGACCTGCGGCCTTCGCTGGCGAGTCAAAAACTATTGAAGTATTGAAGAACGTATTCACTACTATTGACGGCGATGGAGTCGACTCGAACACGACCTTTATCATCACCACGGAAGGGGTCATTGTAATAGATACTAGGCCCACTCCCGCAGAAGCCAGAAAAGTACTGGCGGAAATTCGAAAGCGAACCGACCTGCCTATCGTTTATACGATCAACACCCACTACCACGGCGACCACACCTTCGGTAATCAGGTTTTCAAAGATAGCAAGACCATTATCGCGCATAAAAATGTTCGCAATACGCTTATCAATTCTGGACAAGACCATTTATCCCTCTTCAAAACATTCAAAATACCGGGAATGGACGAGGTGGAAGTCACCCCACCTAATGTTACTTACGAAAAAGAAATGGAAATCTGGCTCGGCGGATACCGATTGCAATTGTTGTATCACGGGAAAGGTCACACTGACGGGGATACGATCATCTACATTGATCAACTGCGTACCATAATTTCCGGCGACCTGATATTCAACGAAAAAATCCCTTACATGGGCGACGCTTATATCGACGAGTGGATCGAATCATTGAACTATATGGAACTGCTTAAAAACGAAACGGTCATCCCCGGGCATGGAGCTATAGGCGGAAGGCCTACCGTCATTGCGATGAAACATTACCTGATAAACCTGAAAGGACTCGTTCTCGAACAGTTGAACAACAACAAATCTCTTAAAGAAACTCAGGAAGCGGTCGCACCTATCCTGCGGGAAAAATACAAGAGCTGGAAAAAACTGGAATGGATCGAGGGAAATATTGAACGTGCATGGCTGGAATACAGCACCAAACAAAAAACCTGACTATTGGGTGCAGTACCTGCAACGATACCTTAATCAGGTATCTCAACTTAAACCTGCGGTACCGATAATTTATTACAGATCATTTCCCCACCGAGTGGGGCCTGTTGGTTCTGTAAAACATGCTGAATCCGAACAGGAACAGTGTTGCGCCAAACATCTCTAAACCTTCCTCCACAGCGATCCCGATACGGCTTCCTTCGAGAGAGTATGGATCAATAAGGTTTTTCGCAACCCCCTCCATAACCAACACGCCCAACCACATCATAAGAGCAAGAAACATAATACAAAGAACCGCTTTGTTTTGGCGAAATTCCACCCAGAAAAAACGCATGAGGAATGCCGCTGCCGCCAGCATGAACGGTCCGTAAAACCAAAGCCATTCATGAATAAAATGAAACGCATCCGCCCCGGGAGCAACCTGCTGGGACCACTTGATAAAGTTTTCATGAATTGCAACACAATCATCCAGACCGATAAAGAAATACATGCCTGCCACCAGATACCATGGCCAGACTTTTTTTAACAATCCTTCCTTTTCGTGCTTTTCCATACCAATTATCAAGACAAACATTCCCAGTATGTACAACTGAATGGTAGAAAAGTGCGTGCCGTATCCTTGTTCAGCATTGAGGTTCCAATGAAAGTCCTCCGGATAAAGATTCCACATAACCTGCAAAAAAATTTCAATAAGGACCAATCCGCCAAAAATATAAAGTCGGGAAGGACTCTCCAAAATGCCGGCTTTGAGTCGACCCAACCATTGCTCACGAAAAACAGGATTCAAGTAACCGATTAAAAATAAAGCGATAAGTAAAAACGCCAGTGGATTATTTAGTTTTCGCCCTGGCATGGGAAAGGGGAACTCGATCCCGAACTGGGTATTCAGAAAAATGACCAGCATCACCAGACCGTCAAGCACTATGAATGCCCGTAGGAACAACTCGATATTTTTTTTCCAGAAAATCAATAGAACCAGACAGAATTATTGTTCAATATTTTGCCGAAACCGAAACAGGGCCAAGCAGTTGGTACTGACGGAACATGTCTTTTGTTTCAAGAACCACCCGCAAACCTGAATACTTCTCCAATAATGGACCGCTTTGCGACCCTTTAACAAGAAGCAAGGTCTCAGCATTATTAATTATACTTTCTATATCTTTCGCTTCATGCGCTTCT
This sequence comes from Nitrospinota bacterium, assembly GCA_002731985.1. GTDB lineage: Bacteria > Nitrospinota > Nitrospinia > Nitrospinales > VA-1 > Nitromaritima. Next base: position 4,475 of record PCCT01000095.1, on the reverse strand, counting down.
TGGACAGGTCTATTCAGGTAATACAGCAGATCTTCTCTGGGCTCACCAAAATGCGCCAGACCTGAAGGAGCCGCCTTTTTCACCTGCTCCGCGAAAGGCTTTAAAGAAGAATACCCATTAATTACTTTCGCGACAGGACCGTGCGCAAGCAACAAAACGAAAATCGTCCAGCCTGAGGTAAGGACCCATACTTTCAAAATGGATCTTTCCCTGAGAGCCAGAATCAACCCCACAGCGAAAAATACCATAATCACCGCTCCCATCGCAAGAATTCGGCGCGAAGGAAGGTCATGCAGTAATAAAAGGTTTATCGTATAGCGATCCCGTGAATTTAGAAATGCCAAATGGATATCGGGCTCAATATTTATCAGCACCGGAACAATTAATATAAAAGCGATAACACCTATCAATCCAGCAAGCATCCATACAGGAAATGACTGGCCCACGGAAAAACGCGAACTGGAGTCGGACAATGACTCTGAGAAAAAATATCCGATCATGAGAGCGGCCATGGGATAAAGCGGTAATAAATAATCCCCTCGCTTACCACTAAAGAACGAAAGGAAAATAAAAAGCGCAACCCATGCTATGGCGAGATACAACCATTGAATATCTTTTCGGTGCTTTTTAAATCCGCTCCACAACACTACGGGAAGAAACAAGCTCCATGGAGCCATCCCCAAAAACATCTGCGGCACATAATAGTAAAACGGTTTATGGTGAATTTGGATCGATTCACTGCCGGCCACTCTGCCAACCGTTTCCTGATAGATCATGGACTGAAACTCCTCACCGCCCACTGTCCATGCCAGTACCAGCCACACACCGACTATTCCTAGAGGAATAACAATAAGTCTCAACCATGGAATGGCCTTCTGCCCTACCCTCCAGGTAAATACAAACCAGGCCAGCAACGGAAATATTATTCCCAGCGGACCCTTGGTAAGAATCGCCAGACCAAGAGCTACCGCAACGCAGATACCAGCGCGTTTTTTCGTATCACCATCCTCCGCCTTAATCATTTTCCAAAAACCCACAAACGCCAGGGTAATGAAAAAAACGAACAACATATCTATTCGCGCATGCGAAGCCAGATAAGCATAACGCCAACTGGTTGCCAGAATAAGACCCGACATGCATCCCACCACGGGAGAAAACAAGCTGAACCCGAGAAGCGTGGTCAAAAATACCGTTGCCGTTCCCGCAAAAACCGAAGGCAAGCGAAGGGAAATTTCGTCCACCCCTCCCAACACTTTAGACGCAACAAGGCCCGCCCAGTAAAATAACGGCGGCTTGGTGCGTACACGCTCATCATTGATTCTCGGAACCCACAAACTGGCCCCTCTGTCCATATGAACAACGGGAATCCCTTCTCGAGCTTCCCTCTTCGACAAATCGGAATGACCCACTGGCCACAGGAACAGGAAAAAAGCCAACAGACTGGGTCCGACCAACAGATACCTGGAAGCAGGTTCTTTTGTCATGAAAAACACGCTGAATTTATGATATGGATACGGCTAAGAAAAAACAAAAACGCCCCGGCTACGGGGCGGCACAATTACCTAGAGATAGTAAACGGAACGATCAACAAAAGCGGGACGCTATTCTTTAATGATCCCCTTCTTCTTCCAGTATTCCCTCAAAGTATGCTTTTCGTCAATGAACGTATCCAGATAGGTATGGTTTGATGGAATCATTGGCATAACATGCCCGTGGGACTTATCGTTGTAAGGGTATTTAACATCCAGAACGTAAGGACCCTTGTGCTTCAGCATACGTTTAAGCGCAGGCAATATTTCCCCGGGCTTACGAATACATTCCGATTTAACACCAAACGCATGGGCGATTTCCGCAAAATTCGCGTCTCCCAGATACGTATGCCCGCGAAGCGATTTATAAAACCTGTCCTCCCACTGCGCTACCATTCCAAGGTGCGCATTGTTCAGCACCACGTTTTTCACCGGAATCTTTTCGATATGGAGCGTTTGTAATTCCTGAATATTCATCAAGAAACTACCGTCGCCTTCAATATTGATGACCTGCCTGTTTGGGTGAGCCACCTGGGCGCCCATGGCCGCAGGCAAACCAAATCCCATCGCACCAAGCCCTGAAGAACACAGCCACCGTAAGGGTTCATTAAAATCCCAGAACTGAGCTGTCCACATCTGATGCTGGCCAACACCAACCGACACGATTGCGTCCTTGTCTGCCAGTTTCCTCATTTCTGTAATCAAATGCTGAGGAACAATATCACTCTTATGTAAGTCGTACTTGAGAGGAAAATCTTTTTTCCACTTATTCACCTTCTTGATCCAGGGACCAATTTCCTTTTTAGGCTCAACTCTGTCATTCAACATTTTGAGCGCCTGCCTCACATCACCCTGAATGGGAATTTCAATCGCGATATTTTTATTTATCTCAGAGGCATCTATATCCACCTGGATGAATTTGGCCCCTTTGCAAAACTCCGACAACTTACCTGTCACACGATCATCGAAACGAACACCCAGCGCAATAATAAGATCGGCGTGATTCATAGCTATGTTCGCGTAAATCGCGCCATGCATTCCAAGCATCCTGAGCGATAACTTGTCCGTCGAAGGGTAAGACCCCAACCCCATAACCGTCGTTGTGATGGGAATTCCCGTTTTTTTTACAAAGGTCCTCAACTCTTCCGACGCGTGAGCGGAAATGATTCCACCTCCAGCATATATGACAGGACACTTTGCTTCCTTGATAGCATGAATGGCTTTCTTAATCTGCATCATGGAAGGCGTGAGGTTCGGTTTATAACCGGGACAATCAAACTTCACCTTGAAGTCTGGAACCGCCTCCTGCTGTTGAATATTTTTTGGAATATCGACAATAACCGGGCCGGGCCGACCCGACTTGGCTATTTCGAACGCCTCATGAATGATTTGGGGAATATCGGTAATATTCTGCACTAGGTAACTGTGCTTGACCATGGGGAAAGTAGCGCCGACGATATCCGTTTCCTGGAAGGCGTCGCTTCCCAACATGGTGGAAGGAACCTGACCCGTAATGACGATCAGAGGAATTGAATCCATCTTCGCATCCATGATTCCAGTAAGAAGGTTGGTCGCGCCCGGACCCGAAGTCGCCATGCACACCCCGACCTCGCCGGTGCTACGCGCGTAGCCTCCAGCCGCAAACGCTCCCCCTTGCTCGTGGCGAGGGAGTACCATGCGAATCTGTTTGCTCAACGTAAGTCCCTGATGGATTTCCATTGAGGTACCACCCGGGTAGCCGAAGATTACTTGGACACCTTCATTTTCCAGTGCCTTAACGATAATATCCCGGCCCTTCATGGGGCGACCCGAAGGCGTTTTTTCATTCTTCAACGCAACCAGATTTTTCCTTTTTGATTTAGCTTTTTTTATTGTCATAGGTCAACGAAAACCATAACTTAAATGAATAATCATGTCAAATTCTATCATAAAAAATACGGCCAACCTGAATGTTGCACGGGCACTAAGCACTTCACGCGATTCAGGCTTCTGGATTGCCCGTGCCCCAAAGGGGTGCTTTGCCTCCTCACATTTGTAGCTGCCCTATACGTTCCCACGCTAGAGCATGGGAACGAGGGGAATTACTTTCCTAATCGCATCCGGTTCACAGTATCCAGAACAATTCCCTCCCGCAAGCCGTATTCACTGATCGTCAACAGGTCACAATCGAAGGCGCGCATGGTTTCCAGTGTCAGCACGCCGCCGACGATGATCAAATCCTCGCGCCCTTTTTCCATCGTTCTCATTGCTACACGCTCATCGAGAGATTTCCCTTTTAAATCCTCCAGAATCTCCTCAACCCGGCTCCTGCTGAGGGTGGTCCCGTGGATTTTTTCAGGATCGTAGGGACACACATCACCATCAATGGCGGCCAGGGTAGTCACAGTGCCCGCAGTCCCTACCAGCATTTCAGGTAAAAAGTCAGCGAGCTTTTCCTTAACCTTTTTCAATTCGCTTCTCAGATGCGCTGTCAATGCGCGGGATTCATTTTCTTCAATCGGATGCAGAGAAATAAACTTCTCTGTGAGCCGCACCGTACCCAGTAACGTTCCAGCTGAAGATACAATTCCCCTGTCCCGGGCCAGGATAAACTCGGTGCTACCGCCGCCAATGTCAAATGCGAGAACCTGCTTTTCCGCGCCCGGCAGTTTCCACAACACCCCCTCTATCATCAAACCCGCTTCTTGTTCCCAGGGAATCACTTCGATCTCTATCCCCGCCCCTTCCTTCGCACGCCGAACAAACTCTTCACGGTTGCTGGCTTCCCTCACCGCGCTGGTAGCGACTGCCCGAATCGTTACCGGCTCAAACTCCTTACACTTGCTACGAAACCCGGCCAGCACAGAAATCGTATTATCCATCCTGTGGTCCAGCAGACGTTTCTCCGTATCCATCCCCTCGCCCAACCGGGTAATAGCCCTTTCCTGCCCTATTTCGCGCAGACTT
>PCCT01000094.1 GCA_002731985.1 Nitrospinota bacterium | reverse complement strand
TGGTAGTATTATTCGTACTTCTGATCGCGGCATCGAAGTCGGAACTCGTGACGGCAGAATTACCATCACCGAGTTGCAACCAGAAGGTAAAAAAAGGATGAGCGCAAAAAGTTTTTTAGCCGGACACAAATTAGTTTCCGGAGATAGGTTTTCTAATGAAGCCCGGCTTAAAATATCCAATTATTAAAGAGAGAAAATTATGCCTAGAACGCTAGTCACTGGCGGTGCCGGATTTCTCGGTTCTCATTTATGCGATTACTTGTTGGAAAAAGGCCATGAAGTTATCTGCATGGATAACCTCCTCACCGGGTCCCTCGACAATATAGAGCATACCAAGAGCGACCGGTTTAAATTCATCAACCACAACGTTACCGAATATATTGATCTGGACGGGCCCGTGGATTATATCCTGCATTTCGCGTCACCCGCCAGCCCCATTGATTATCTTGAGCACCCCATTCCAACATTGAAGGTCGGTTCACTCGGTACGCATAATGCCCTCGGCCTGGCTAAGAAAAAGAAATCCGTATTTTTGATCGCCTCAACTTCGGAAGTATATGGGGACCCCCTGGTTCACCCTCAGGAAGAAGATTACTGGGGCAATGTCAATCCTGTAGGACCTCGTGGTGTTTATGACGAAGCAAAACGTTTCGCCGAGGCGATCACCATGGCTTACCATCGCTATCATGGTATCGACGCAAAAATTGTGCGCATCTTCAACACTTATGGTCCGCGCATGCGCATCAATGACGGTAGAGCCATCCCTAACTTTCTCAAGCAGGCACTGACAGGCGAGGACCTGACTGCCTACGGTGATGGATCTCAGACGCGAAGTTTTTGCTACGTCTCAGATCTTATCGAGGGAATTTACCGATTGCTGATGTCCGATCTCAACGAACCGTGCAACATTGGGAATCCCATCGAAATGACTATCCAGCAGATGGCTGAGAAAATTTTGCAAGCCTCGGGGAGCAAGAGTAAAATCATCTATACTCCCTTACCGGAAGATGACCCAAAAGTACGGCAACCCAACATAGGGAAAGCTAGAAAACATTTGGACTGGGAACCCCAAGTAAAACTGGACGAAGGGTTGAAAACAACCATGGATTATTTCAAAGAACAATTGAACGTATAATAAGTAACTGCATGGGTAATACTGAAGAAGGTCCGAGAGCAACCGTGTAGTATTTTAAAAAGCAATTGAATGTGAAAAATACCTGAGCAAACTGCATGGTTGACCGCTCCAAATCCTCTATCAAACACTGGCCGGAAGGTGAACGACCCCGCGAACGACTTATCAAATTTGGCAGTGACAAACTATCCGACGCTCAGTTACTTGGAATCCTTATCGGCTCGGGCGACCGTAGCGCAAAGAAAAATGCTCTCGACCCCAGAGCCGTGACCCACTGTAAGCGTTTGGCGATTTCCAGAAGATCGACCAGGCTTCGGTGAGTGAATTATGTGCCATGAAAGAGATTGGGTCTGCCAAGGCCGCGCAAATTAAAGCGGCTCTGGAAGTTGGAAAACGAATGTCCTCTCAGTCTTCGGGCAGTAAATCAAAAATGCCGTCGGCCCGCGATTTTGTCGACCTTTACTCTCCTTTCCTGCGCCATCTTAAAAAAGAAATCGTCAAGGTCGTTTTACTGAATCCAAAACTGAGTGTGATACGGGATATTACCATTTCCGAAGGAAGCCTGAACGCTAGCATTGTTCATCCCCGGGAAGTCATGATCCCGGCAATTAAGGATTCCGCCGCCTCATTTGTACTCATGCATAATCATCCCAGCGGTGACTCGACTCCCAGCCAGCAGGATATTGAGATCACCCATAGATTGAGTAAAACGGGCGAAATAGTCGGAATAAAACTGGTCGATCATATCATCATCGCGGGAAGTGAATATTACAGTTTCGTGGAAGAAGGAATGATCTGACACGCAAAACACAGACTCCAATTCTGAGTTGACTTATCCTCAAAAATACTCAAACTAGAGCCGAAACAACATTAGTCAATATGATCTTGGGACTTTATAATGGAACGAGTTAAACAATTTTTAAAAACCAGTGGCAACCTGAAACATCAAGTCGCGGAAACCCTGTCGGCCGAAATTCTCAAAGCCGCTGAAACCATCCGCGACTGTCTGGCCGACGGAGGCAAGTTGATGCTTATGGGGAATGGAGGCAGTGCCGCCGACTCCCAACACCTCGCCGCTGAACTTATAGGCCGATTCAAGAAAGAACGCAAAGCAATTCCAGCCCTTGCCTTAACGGTGGATACTTCGTCGTTAACCGCGTTGGGTAATGATTACGGATTCGACACTGTTTTTTCCCGTCAGGTGGAAGCACTTGCAACTTCCAAAGACGCCATCATTGGAATCAGCACCAGCGGCAACTCGAAAAACGTAATTCGTGCGCTCCAACAAGCCCGCGATATTGGCGTCAAAACCATAGGGTTTATGGGGAATGACGGCGGGAACATGACAAACTGCGTTGACATAGGCATCATAGTTCCATCCAACGACACAGCACGTATCCAAGAAGTGCACATTACCATCGGGCACATCATTTGCGAAATCATCGAACAAGACCTTATCCATGAAAGAAAAATTTAAAAATTTTTTAGATAGCGACCATAGGCCTCGACTACTGGTCATCGGCGACCTCATTCTTGATGAATACATATGGGGTGCTGTCACTCGCATATCGCCGGAAGCTCCGGTCCCAATTCTTGAAACCAAATCAGAAAACCTCACACTAGGAGGAGCGGCCAACGTCGCCAACAACCTCGTCGCCCTGGGATGCGAAGTTCACCTTGTCGGCGCTATCGGGCAGGACGAGAAAGGTGACAAACTGGTTTCCTTGATCGAAGAAAAAGGCATATTTTCTAAAGGTATTTTTCGTTTCGTCCACAGGCCCACGACATCGAAGATTCGTGTTGTCGCGCACAACCAGCAAATTCTTCGTATCGATAAGGAAGATAACCGGCCCATCACCGAAGAAACAGAAAATAGGATCATCAAGTACATCAACAAAGCCCTGCCCGATATGGACATCGTGATTTGTTCCGACTACCGCAAAGGCATCCTTACGGAAAAGGTTTTTAATGCTGTCACACACCGGGCAAAGAATTCCAAAAAGCGTGTGATCGTTGATCCAAAAAGTTCAGACTTCGCATTGTATAAAGGCGCGACCATCATCACGCCCAACCAGTTTGAAGTTGAAAAAGCCGTTCCCATTAAAATTCAAGACAAGATCGATCTGGATCGCGCGGCGGAATATCTACTGAACCTGACACATGCAGAAGTCCTGCTCATCACACGGGGAAAAGACGGAATGACCCTCTACTCCAATAAAGAAAAACACGTAGATATCCCCACCCAGGCGAAAGAAGTCTTCGATGTCACCGGCGCGGGAGATACTGTCGTCTCCGTTCTCGCAATGGCTCTAGCTGTCGGATTCAATCCGGCAGATTCCGCCTGGCTCTCGAATATGGCGGCGAGTATTGTTGTAGGTAAAGTGGGTACCGCCGTAGTCACACTCAATGAGATCAACGAATACCTGCAGGAAGAAATGTTTCGTACCTCGCAAACCGTGCTAAAACTCGAAGAACTAAAAAAAATCGTCAGTCTTGCAAAGGGAACTGGCAAAACCGTCGTTTTCACTAACGGTTGCTTCGACCTCATCCATGGCGGGCATATCGAGTTTTTGCAGAAAGCGCGAGAAAAAGGTGACCTGCTGGTGGTAGGACTCAATAGCGATAAGTCTGTTAAATCCATTAAGGGGGAAGGCCGCCCCATCAAGTCTGAAAAAGAACGAGCAAATATTATTTCCGCGTTAAGGTATATTGATTACATCACCATCTTTGACGAAACCACACCCGAAGAACTTATCCGCGAAGTACGCCCCGACATTCTCGTCAAAGGAGATGACTACGCAATCGACGAAGTAGTCGGACGTGAAATCGTAGAAGGCTACGGAGCAAAAGTAGAACTCATCCCCATCGTCGAGGGCCTTTCCACCACAAACATAGTAGCCAAAATCCTCGAAAGCCATAAGCAGGACTAGCGGCAACAGGAATCCGAAAACGGATCGTTGAAAATAAGAGGTGAGCTCCAACGAAGTTTCTGAGTCTTAAGAATGATTTTCGCCGCCTTTGCCGTTACATATTTATAGAAAAACCGCCTGTCGTGTTCGCGCCTAGAATCGGGATAATATAGTATTATCTTGAGTCATATATTTTATATGTTATGTGGTTACTGTGCGCATTTTCCGCTCACCCGGTTACTCGCCGAGGCGTTTGTTGGGGAGGAGGTAGTTCTGGATGTAGTCGGTGATGGCTTCTTCGAGAGTGGTGACAGGTTGGGTGTAGCCTGCGTCGCGAATCTTTTTCATCTCGGCGCTGGTGTGGTACTGATATTGATCGCGAATAGAGTCGGGCATATCTATGTACTCAATCTTCGGTTCCCGGTCCATCGCTTTAAAAACTGTGGTTGCGAGATCGTTCCAGTTGCGGGCCTGTCCCGCTCCTATGTTAAAAATTCCGCCTACGTCCTGCTGGCCCAAAAAAAACAGGGTCATTTTAACGGCATCTTTTACATAGAGGAAGTCTCTCTCCTGTCCGCCATCTGCGTATTCTTCCCGGTACGATTTAAACAGGCGGATCTTGTTCGTGTCACGCGCTTGAAGGAATCCTTTTCTCACCATGCTCTGCATATCTTCTTTGTGATACTCGTTGGGCCCGAACACGTTAAAATATTTCAGTCCAACTATCCGATCAAGAACGCCCTGCCCTTTGGCCCATACATCGAATCTCTGCTTGCTCTCTCCATACAAATTAAGAGGTTTCAGCGTGTCCAGTTTTAATTCGTCATCGCGGTATCCCATTTCTCCATTTCCGTAGGTTGCGGCACTGGAGGCGTAAATAAATCGGATATCTTTTTCGAGGGCATAGGTCGCGAGGTGCCGGGTGTAGCCATAATTATTTTTAGTGAGAAAAACTTCATCCGTTTCCGTGGTCGAAGAACAGGCGCCCATATGGATGATCGCTTCTATCGATGGTAGATCGAGGTTGAGGACATTTTCCAAGAAAGCGTCCTTGCACTTCAGTTCATGATATTTTATCGATGCCAGATTTTTTTCTTTATCAGGATGATCAACATCATCCACCACAATGAGGTCCGTCCTGCCTTGTTCATTCAAGGCTTGCGCTATTGCGCTTCCTATAAAACCCGCTCCGCCAGTGACTACGATCATAATTTATCTCCACGCGTCATCAGGTCCTGATGCGGTACCACTAGACGGTAGCTCTGGATGCCGCGCAGTCGGCCCGGATTTCCTTGTTCGATTTCCTGTTCTCTTACAATTTCCACAGCTTGCTTTCCTTCCGTTATAAAAATTCTCGTTTGCCAGGGAGTGTGCAGGATGTCCGGGCCATACGGATGGTCCAGCACCCACTCATCCGCGATCCACGCGTTTCTGGAAATATACTGCCCGCTTTCTTCGACAGCATGAAGGTAGGATACCTCACTGCCTGCCTTTCGGTCGGCAGTCAGCAAATTAATATTGATTGAAAAATCTGTATCACCTTCCCCAACTTCGGATTCCGCTATGAGGACACCCGACTGTGCAAACTTTATCGCCGGTAAGTTTCTAAGGTGCATGGCGGGAGGCTCCAGTACCACCGATGCAGACCCTGCCGTACCGCGCCATCTTTTCCAATCCGCTGGAGACTTCAGAGCAGAACTGTTAACTATGAATTCTGATTTCACTTTGCGAAACGTGAAATTCACGATCCGGTGCGCCGACTCAAACAACGCCTGTGGCACAACAATTCCTGACGAGCTTTCTTCCGTTGCCACCACCCGATGATAATCGTTCAGGTGTAAATAATCTACGCCTTCCTTACTAAAATTTTCCGTATCAGATTTTCCTAGTTCACCATACTCAACGAAATAGATATCGCCCCGCTTTCTCTCATTCAAAATTCGGCCAACACGTTTCTGCGTTTCCATGCCGCCATACAAGTAAAACTCAACATGCGGGCCAGTCGATACCAAAATCAGGTCATTGGGTCCCAGTTTTTTTACGAACTCCGCGACACGCAGGTCCATCAATTTTATCCTTAAATTTCAATGAATTAGAGAAAAGCCCTTGATTTTCCCGCGACAAACCTGTGAATTTTTTAAATATATTCAGTTTCTGTACTGAGAAAACGCAATCCTCAGCGCCCCCGTTGCAGATTTTTTAGAGATAGGATCGTTTTCTTTGTTTTTTAAGCGTTTGTGCATGGAAATTATCGTAAGATAGGATATAATTCCAAAGACTCCTCTGATCTGCTAATCATCCATCGAAATTTGATTTGGAATGAAATATCTGATTGTGATCGCCAACGGCCTCACGGATCGTCCGATTGCAGAAAAAGACAATAAAACGCCGTTGCAACTGGCGGACACACCCAACCTTGACCAGATGGTTCGGGAAGGGCGCACGGGTTCGGTGCAAACCATTCCCGACAGTCATCATATTGGTAACGACGTATCGTACCTTTCTCTTTTAGGTTACGATCCCGCGCAATACGATATCGCGCCAGCTTATTTCGACGCACTGGCGATGGGAGTGAATCTAAAAGATGGAGAGATTCCGCTGTGTTGTGATTTCGTAACTCTGCAATCGAGTCACAACGATATGGTGATGAAGGATTACACCGCCGATCACCTGTCTTGCGATGAGGCTAGGGGATATTTGAAGGCACTGCAAGAACAGATATCCGATTGCACCGTCACTTTTCATCCCGGGCAGGGGTACCATAACCTTATGGTAATGGAGAGCGAACCATTTTCAGAACGGTTGACGCCGCCCGAAGAATTAATCGGTGAAGGCATTCGAAATTTCATGCCGGGAGACGATCAGTTTAAAGAACTGATTTACGTTACGAATCAGGCGCAGATTATTTTGCATAACCATCCCGTGAATCAGCAACGCAAACGGGAAAGCAGAGACCCTGTCAACAGTATCTGGTTATGGGGCAACGGCAAAACAGGAACACTCCCTTCCTTTGAAGGAAAGTTTGGGAAATCCGCAACACTGATTTCCGCTTCACTGCTATTTCAAGGAATGGCCCGAGCGGCAGACATGAATGTCGTTTCCGTTGAAGGAGCGACCGGGTTCGCCGAAACCAACTACGAAGGCAAGGTGAAGGCCGCCATCGGTGAATTGCAGAATCGGGACATCGTTTACCTCAATATAGCAGGAGCGGAAGAAGTCTCACTTAAAGGAAATATAGATGACAAAATCCTTACAATCGAAGATATCGATTCAGCAGTAATCGGCACCCTATTAAAGGAGACGGCTAAAAATACCGATGTCAAAATGATGGTGGTTGTCAATCACATGAGTTCGGCAGTTGCCGTAAAATATGGAAAGGAACGAGTCCCTTTTGTAATAAGCGCGGACAATGGGACCCGTTCGGCAGATAAATTCGACGAGAACCTTCTCAATGAAGGTAGCGAGCATTTTAAGTCTGGACCTGAGCTGATGAACGCTTTTTTGGATATGAATTAAATGCATCTCTGACAACGTAATTGCCAAACTGGAATTTTTTAACTATCACAAATTTACTTAAATAAAAATGAATCAATTAGTAGTGCAAAAATATGGCGGCACTTCTGTCGGCAGTATTGAGCGAATCAAAAAAGTCGCGGCACGAATTGCCCGTATGCGAAAATCCGGGTTGGATATCGTAGTCGTCGTTTCGGCAATGGGAGGCGAAACGGATAAACTACTCGACATGGCTCGACAGATTAATCCCGACCCCAAGCGCAGGGAAGTCGACCTTCTGTTATCATCCGGAGAGCGTGTTTCAAGCGCCCTGTTGAGCATGGCACTTGACAATATCGGCTGTCCTTCGGTTTCCATGACAGGCAGGCAGATTGGTTTGATCACTGACAGCTCGCATACACGGGCACGCATCAAAGAAATCGATACCGAACGCGCAAAAAGAGTTCTAAAAAAGAAACACGTGATCGTTGTCGCGGGTTTTCAAGGGATCAATGAGCATGGTGACGTCACCACGCTGGGACGAGGCGGATCGGACACATCGGCAGTCGCGTTGGCAGTTGCGCTCAAAGCTGAGCGATGCGAAATTTATACAGACGTGGATGGCGTCTACACCGCCGACCCGAATGTGGTTCCCGATGCACGAAAAATGGACCGCGTCTCTTATGACGAAATGTTGGAAATGGCCAGCCTGGGGGCCCAGGTACTGCAATTCCGTTGTGTTGAATTTTGTAGAAAATACCACATGCCACTTATCGTCAAATCATCTTTGCTGGACGAAAGTACTGGCACCCTGATCTGTGAGGAGGATTCGAGTATGGAACAAGCGGTTGTCTCCGGAGTAATGAGCGACAAAAACCAGGCCAAGATCACCATCAAAGGTGTGCCTGACCAACCAGGAATCGCCAGTAAAATTTTTACCGGAATCGCAAATGCAAGCCTTTCAATAGATATGATAATTCAGAATGTCAGCGAAGAAGGTCTTACAGATATTTCCTTTACCCTGCCAAAGGAAGATATGGATGAAGCTATTAAAATAGTCAAAAAACTGGGTGAGGTTATAAAAGCACGAGAAATCAGTGCTGACTCTGATATCTGTAAAGTTTCTATTGTTGGCGCGGGCATGCGAAGCAATTCTGGAGTCGCGGCAAAAATGTTTGAAGCTCTGTCCGGTGAAAACATCAATATTGCCATGATCAGCACCTCTGAAATCAGAGTCTCCTGTATCGTTGACGAAAAATATGCCGAACTTGCCGTTCGCGTGTTGCACGACACATTTCATGTAAGCACGGAACAAGGAGAAGCCGAACTAAATAACGGGGCACAATCTGCCTGATTCAATAAATAACAGTTTTATGAAAACTATAAAAATTTACGACACAACATTACGAGATGGCTCACAATCCGAAGACGTTTCCTTCACCGTTGAAGATAAAATCCGGATAGCCAACAAACTGGATGAACTGGGAGTGAACTATATCGAAGGTGGCTGGCCTAGCTCCAATCCCAAGGACATGGATTTTTTCAAACGAATCCAAACCAGCAAATTCAAGCAGGCTAAAATTACCGCCTTTGGCAGTACGCGCCACCCTAACAAAAAGGTAGAAGATGACCCGAATATCAAGAACCTCATAGATGCCAACACAGAGGTTATCACCATCTTCGGAAAAAGTTGGGATATGCACGTCGATCAGGCGCTCTCTACAACTTTGGATGAAAACCTGCGGATGATCAGCGACAGTGTGAGCTACCTGAAAAAATATTGCTCGGAAGTGTTGTTTGACGCTGAGCATTTTTTTGACGGATACAAAAGCAACCCTGAGTACGCTATGAAAGTTCTCAAAGAAGCCGAGTCCGCTGGAGCAGACTGGATCGTCTTGTGCGATACAAACGGTGGGTCTTTGCCGTCAGAAGTTGGAGAAATCTGTTCCCACGTCAAAAATAACATCAACACAAAAATTGGTATTCACACCCATAACGATTCAGAGCTTGCGGTTGCCAATGCCCTCACGGCAGTGCAGGTAGGCGCGGAACAGGTCCAAGGAACCATTAACGGATTCGGCGAGCGATGCGGAAATTCAAATCTTATTTCCATCATCCCTAACTTGAAACTGAAGTTGGGATTGAATTGTGTTTCTGAAGAACAAATGCAATCGCTGACCGATGTATCGTCCTTTGTCTATGAACTGGCAAACCAGGCGCACTGGAACCATCAGCCCTACGTGGGAAAAAGTGCATTTGCGCACAAAGGAGGAATCCATGTGAGCGCTATTCAGAAAGACAGCGCCACTTACGAGCATATCGATCCTGAATCGGTTGGCAACGTGCGGCGTGTCCTCATTTCCGATCTCTCTGGAAAAAGTAACATCATATACAAAGCTCAGGAGTTCGGGGTTGATATCGATGGAAACGATCCAAAGGTTAGAAAAATACTCGATACTCTCAAAACTTCCGAACAACTTGGGTATCAATATGAAGGTGCCGAAGCCTCTTTTGAATTATTGATGCGTGACGCACTTGGAGAAAAAGAGTATTTCTTTGACTTCGTTGGATTCCGCGTGATTGTCGAAAAACGATGCGAAGATGAAGAACCCATATCCGAAGCCACCGTTAAAATCCGTGTCAACGGAACCCTGGAAGTTACCGCCGCCGAGGGGACTGGACCGGTAAACGCATTGGATAAAGCGATCAAAAAAGCCTTGGGGAAATTTTATCCAGAAATGGAGGACGTGTCTCTCTTTGACTATAAAGTGAGAATCCTTGACGAAAAGAAAGGTACGCGAGCCAAAACCCGCGTGCTGATCGAGTCGGGAGACCACGATTCCAAATGGGGTACCGTCGGTGTATCAGAAAATATCATCGAAGCAAGCTGGCAGGCTTTGATCGACAGTGTCGAATACAAGCTAAACGCATTCAGCAAAAAGTCCCCGGGAGAGTAACTTAAGGTT
>PCCT01000093.1 GCA_002731985.1 Nitrospinota bacterium | reverse complement strand
TGGACGGATCGCCGCAGCACCAAAGCACACCACTGACGAGCTGCTAAGTATTTACCCAATGGGTGATCCGCACCTGGGCCTATATACCTGGGGTGAAGAAACCGGCGAGGATCTTGATCTCAAAATTGCCGAGGATAATCTGTGCGAGGCAGTCAGGCGCCTGGTCGCCTGCTCACCAAAAAGTCAAACCTGCATCTTTTTGAACCTCGGCGACTTCTTCCACTCCGACACCCAGGACAACCGCACCGCCCGCAGTGGGCACGCCCTCGATGTCGATACCCGGTGGTCTAAAGTACTTGGAGTAGATACCCGGTTTGTCGAACTCTGAAACAAACTGGACCGAGGGGTCGCGCGTTATGAGTTTACTCCTGGCAGCGGCATGAATATTGGCTTCGGTGGGAAAGGGCGAACGTAGTTGGCGGTTGATCCTAGGCCAATTTATTGAGCCTTATTTAGGCACCCATTCTTTAATTCCATCTTTGCTTACTCTTATCAAGGGATTTTCGGTCAAAAGGTTGCCGAGGCCGACGAACTCGCCTATTCTCACACGGTATTGCGAAAATCATTCGAGGAATGCCGGTATGAAATCGATGTTGCCGCTATGGTGTGTTACGGCGTCGGCGCTTGTGTTGGGGGTTACTTTGTCGTACGCGGGCGAGACACCATCGGTCGATGGTACCCGGGTGTACTTTATTAACATAAAGCATAACGATCAGGTGGAGAGCCCGTTTTTGGTGCAATTGGGTTTGTCAGAGCAAATGGGGGTTGCACCGGCCGCTGCCGACTGGCCGGATACCGGACACCATCATCTGGTAATAAATTCGCCAACACCGAACCCGAATAAATCTATCCCCAAGGATAAGGTCCACTTGCATCTTAATATGGGCCAGACAGAGGTCACCCTTGATTTGCCTCCAGGACAGCATACCTTGCAGGCGGTTTTCGCCGACTATGCACATATAATGCATGAGGATCCGATTGTCTCAGATACGATCACAATTACCGTAAAGTGAGGCGTGACAAATGCGCAAGATTAGACTGACCCTTGGCGTTCGGCTGACCTTGATGATCGTGGGAGGGGGAGCGCTCGCTCTGGGCATACTCTCGTATACCCTTATCCGGATTCAAGCAAATAATCACAACGAGGCATTTACCACGGCCGCATCACGTTTGACGACGCTCATGGCTAAGGAGATTGCCCCGGCGCTGCATCTGCAGGATGAACGAATCGTTAAAAAAAAGGTCAAGGCGTTTTTGGCGACAGCAGAAGAGAAACTGCTGCGTTTTACGGCTTATGACTTGGAAGGTAATCAGGTTTTTAACAACGGGGAGATCTCTGCAGCAGCAGATCTTGATCAACAACTCAAGGCAAACCTAAAAATCCTCGCTTCGGGCGAGACAGCTATTAAGGAAAGCCCCGATCGCTCCGTTATGCTGCGGCCGGCGTTTTTACCCGGAGACGAGGCGGCAGGTTATGTCGCGGTCGCCTGGAGTAAGCATGAACTTATCGCTCTCAACCGGCAGTTGGCCGAAACTGCCGCGCTGATAACATTGCTGGTGCTGATTGTGGCCAGCATTATCATCATCTTTTTTGTAAACCGTTTCGTAACCCGGCCGGTTACTGAGCGAGTAGTGATGATCAATCGTGGTTCACGTGAGATCGCTGATGCGAGTCGCGATCTGGCAATCCGGACTAACCGGCAGAGCGCTTCACTCGAAGAGACTGCCGCTTCGATGGAGCAGATGGCCAGTATAGTGCAGAACAATGCAGACGAAGCCAAGCACGCTACTCAACTGGTCAAAGGAACTCGCGATACAGTCGAAACAGGTCGCAGTTCACTGCTGGCGGCTGTGGATCAGGCGATCGAGACTAACGAGCAGACATTTGGGGGTGCTCAGACAACCAATCAGCAGGTAGTGGAGGCGATGGCAAATATACTGGATAGTTCAACGCGTATCTCCGGCATCATCACTCTGATTAACGATATCTCATTCCAGACTAACTTGCTGGCACTTAATGCTTCTGTTGAAGCCGCACGCGCAGGTGAGCATGGCAAAGGGTTCGCAGTAGTGGCTACCGAGGTTCGGAAACTGGCACATCGCTCAGCCAAAGCGGCCGCCGAGATTGGGAATCTAATTGAGTCAGGACTAGAAACCATGCACACCGGACGTGAGATTGTTGAGCGCAGCGACGCGGCGCTGGGGAAACTTCGGCAGGAGACCGAGGGTATGCTGCACGGTCTTAAGGAACATAGCGACGAATCACTCGATGCCATTCTCAAGGCGGTCGTCGAGTTTTCCGAGATGATGGAGAACATCGAGGCGGCCTCGCTGGAACATGCTAACGGTATTGCTCAGGTTAATGTGGCCATCGCAGATATGGACCGCATCACCCAGGAAAACGCGGCTATGGTCAAGCAGACTGCTTCGTCGAGTCAGAGCATGGCGCTTGAGTCGGAACGGCTGCGGCAGGTTTTTACCCCCACGCCTAGCGCTCGACCAGAATCCGAAGTAATCCCTGGCGCCGGTCTAGACGATGATGCCGTTGGCAAGCTCGAACAGCAGCAGTCCGGATTGACCAGTTATTTTGTTCCTAAACGCCAATCTGCGTACCAGGATTCAGAGCGCCCGGTCGATACGGTAGAACATCAACGCAGTACCGACGACTTTAGGTGAGTTTTGTGGCGGCTCTATCCAGACAGGTAGATTTATTTACGGATCAGATCAGAAAGTGAAGATACAGCGCGCTTAATGGGAGGCAGCATATGACAATCTCTTTGAACGTGAACGGTCAAAAGTACGAGGTCGATGATTCTCCAGATACACCCTTGCTGTGGGTTCTGCGCGATACCCTGAAACTGAGTGGAACCAAGTATGGCTGCGGTATCGAATCCTGCGGCGCGTGTACTGTGCTCGTAGATGGTCGTCAGGTCCGCAGTTGTGGGTTAACGTTGGATGAGGTTGGCGCAAAGGCGGTTACTACAATTGAAGGCCTATCGCCGGACAGCGGTCATCCTGTGCAGCAGGCGTGGGTAGAACTGGGCGTGCCCGAATGTGGTTACTGCCAAACGGGAATGATCATGGCCGTGGTGTCGCTGCTGGCGCGCAACACATCCCCCAGCGATCAGGATATCGATAGAACAATTACCAATATCTGCCGGTGCGGCACCTATAACCGGGTTCGGGCTGCGATTCACCGCGCGGCCGAGCTGATGGCTTAAGGAGGTGATATGAGCACGATTACCAAACTCAGTCGCCGCGATTTCCTTAAGACTACTGGGTTCGCAGGAGGCGGCCTGCTTCTGGGGCTTACAGGTACGGCTGCGGCGGCGGAGGCCGCCGAGCACACGGCTTTTGAGTTGCCACCCTTTGTCAGCATCCTTCCGGATGGCGCCATTCAGGTCGGGATGCCGGCGAGCGAAATGGGCCAGGGGATTCATACGGGTCTTGCGGCGTTGCTCGCCGAGGAACTCAAGATAGAAATGGATCAGATTACCAGTATGGAGACGATCCATCACCCGGTTTTTCGAAATGGTCCCGTCAGTTATTTGACCAGTGGGGTACTCAACACCCAGATAACCGGTGGAAGCCTGTCGATGTACGCTTTTTATGGTGCGTTTCGCAAGATGGGAGCGACCGCCCGCGAGATGCTCCGCGGCGCAGCGGCCGAGCGTTGGAGTGTTTCGATCGACCAATGTCGGGCCACGGGTGGACGTGTTACGCAGGTTGCTACGGGTGAAAGTCTGGGTTATGGCGAGCTGGCTAAAGACGCTGCCCGGCAGACGGTTCCCGAGGATCCACCGCTGACGTCCCCGGCTGATTATCGTTTGATCGGTACCAGGGTGCCGCGTGTCGATACGCCCGCCAAGATCAATGGGTCTGCTCTTTTCGGCATCGATATCGAGTTACCAGGAATGCTTTACGGCGCGGTTCGCCATTGCCCGGTATTTGATTCCAAGTTGAGCGGTGTCGATGACAGCGTTACCAAGGCAATCCCGGGCGTCATCGCGGTGATACCGATGGAAAGCTTCGTCATCGTCGTAGCAACCAATACCTGGATCGCAATGCAGGGTGCCGATGCCTTGGTACTCCAGACCACCGGTGGTGACCCAGGCTTTGGCGATGTCGATATCGACAAACGATTGCAACAGGCACTGGACGGATCGGCCCCGGGCGCTGTAGTAGCAACTGAGGGTGACTCAGAAGCAGCCCTTGCCTCGGCCGCCAGCAGGATGCACTTTGAATACACTGTGTCATTGCAGGCCCACAGCCCGATGGAGCCGCCCTGTGCCACGGCCTGGATCACCGAGGATCGGTGCGAGGTCTGGGCGCCAACTCAGGTGCAGGATTCCACCGCAATGATTGCTGGGATGATCTCGCAATTCCCTCCGGAGAAGATTCATATCCATACCCCATACCTGGGCGGTAGCTTCGGCCGCAAGACGTCACCTGATTACGTCGTGCCCGCACTGGTTGCTTCGAAAGTCACAGGTCATCCGGTCAAGGTGACCTGGTCACGTACCGAGGATATCCAGCACGACAAGTACTTGCCGCCGTTCCGGGTTCGTATCGATGTAGGACTGGATGACAACGGCGTACCCGGTAGCCTGTCTGCCAAACTGGCTGGACCTTCGCCATCACTACCGATGGTCCAGATGGTGGGTCAGTATTTCCCGCCGTGGCTGGGTGAGGACGGCTACGACTGGGCAGTCTGCGTCGGTATGTTTGATTTCTCCACCCGGGCTGGCAGTTACCCGATACCGAACCTTGAGGTCGGCTATGTTCCAACTGATATCCCGGTTCCGGTCGGGTTCTGGCGGTCGATAGGTACTGTGCATAACGCTTTTGCGCTGGAGAGCGCGCTAGATGAGATTGCCCACGCCCGAGAGTTGGATCCGATCGCACTTCGCAGTCAACTACTTAAGGATAATTCCCGTGCGCTTGCGGTGCTCGATCGTGTGACAGAAGTTTCCAACTGGGGCGGAACGCTCACTGAAGGACGTTATCAGGGAATGGGATATATCTATTACCTGGAGTGCTACCAGGCGCAGGTTGCCGAAGTCTCCGTCGATAACCGCGGTAGAGTTAAGGTGCACCGCATTACCTGCGTAATCGATTGTGGTCAGGCAATCAATCCGGCCATAGTCGAAGCGCAGATCCAGGGCGCCATCATTTACGCCTTGAGCGCTACTCTTAAACGGCAGATCAATATTGAAAACGGGCGTGTCGTTCAGGGTAATTTCGATGATTATCCTGCGCCGAAGATGAAAGAAGTACCCGCGATTGACGTGCACATCATCAATAGTGGTGAATCCCCCGCTGGTATTGGTGAGGCTGGGACACCCCTGGTGGGGCCGGCAGTAGCAAACGCGGTGTTCGCCGCGACTGGAAAACGAGTGCGTCGCCTGCCGATCATGCGGTCAGACCTTTCCTAGGTAGGTGAAGGACGCACCGTCGCTAAGGGAGGTTCTGGGTTCAAACGGGCGATGTCGGGCAGATTCATCCAGGAAATACATGCTGTCAGGCAATTGAGTCACTTGATAAAACCCACTGGTTACTAAAGGCAGCATGATCGCCGCGACAGAATCCGAATATCGGCGGTTCCGCGATCTGGCAAGGCGGGAGCTCGGGCTCGATTGGACTCGAGACAAAAAATACCTGATCGAGACCCGCCTCGGGCAACGGCTTGAGCAATTGGGAATGGACAGCTTTTCCGCCTACCATAAACACCTATGCGGCAACGGCGGCCCAGCAGAATTGCAGTATTTTTTTAATACGATTACAACTACCAAAACCGGGTTTTACCGCGACAGCAGTGATTTCGATTTTTTCCGTCAAGAAGTTCTTGCAGATTTGCGTAAGCAAGTTGGCTTCGCACCCCACGGAGCGATTCGCCTGTGGAGCGCTGGGTGTTCCTCGGGAGAAGAGCCTTTTACTCTGGCGTTTGAAACGCTGGAGGGCATGGTGCCGCTCAGTAAGCAAGAGCCAAGCCTTGATCTGCGCATCCTCGGATCGGATATCAATACAGATATGCTTGCGATTGGCGAGGACGCACTTTACCTTGATCAGCAGATGGAAGGATTGCCTCTGCCCATCCGAAAAAAGTATTTTAAACCTACCAGGGGAAACGGCCGCACTGCATGGCAGGTAGCCAGTAATGTGAGATCAAAAGTGGATTACCGGCATTTCAACCTGTTTGATAGGCGCTACCCCATTGCCACAAAGTTCCAGGTAATTTTTTTCAGGAACGTGCTCTACTATTTAGACCGATCATTGCGGCAGCCGTTGCTCGATCGCTTAGTGAACTGCCTTGCGCCCGGTGGATGGCTGTTTCTGGGAAAAGTGGAGGCCGGATACAGCATGGTCGGTATGAAGAAAATCCACACAAATATTTTTCATAAGACACCCTGAAAGAGACCTGGGAACGCTTAATGGACTTCGAGTTAACTGACGAGCAGATCTACCTTGGCGGTATAGTCGATTTCAGTGAGCTTGATACCCTGCACGAAATCTTTAAGCAGATTCTTGCACGTGATGATAGTTCTTTGGTGGTTGATGTGTCCGGGATCAAACAAATAGACACCGCTGCGCTGCAGTTGTTCCTGGCTTTTTCGCGAGACGCCCGCGCGAGTGGAAAGCGGGTTGACTGGCGGAATATTCCTGCGTCTTTATCTCGGCCGCTCAAATTGACGGGCTTTGATGCCATTTTGAACCGGCCAGATTCCTGATGCCCGGTAGCACCATACTGGTGGTTGATGATTCCAGAACAATTCGCGGCCAGGTGGGCCGGATTCTCTCGGATGCCCAAGAAAACTATGTGTTACACGAGCAGGAGAATGGACAAAAGGCGCTGCACTGGCTTTCTGGTCTTGTCGAGGACGAATTACCGAGCCTCATTTTACTCGACCGCAATATGCCAGAGATCAGCGGCGATGAATGTATCCAGATCCTCAAAAGGGATGATAGCTGGCGTCATATTCCGGTGCTTTTTTTAACCGCCCAGTCCGATGTTCAACAGTTGGTGCATGGCCTCGCTGATCTTGAAGCCGATGATTACCTGGCTAAACCGTTCGACCCGGACGAGCTTCGGGCAAGGGTTAAAGCGCTTCTGCGGATAAAGACAGCTGAGGACCAGGCTCGCCAGCTGAATCGGGAGCTGGAGAAATCCCTGGAGCTGCAGAAAAAGGCATTCCAGGACCTCAAGGAGACGAAACTGCAGTTGGCTGAGACTGAAGCAACGGTGAAGCTCACCCGGGTATTTGAGAAATTTGTACCTAAAGAATTTCTAAACCGGATCGCGCCAGATGGTCTGGAGAATCTACAGTTCGGTCGAGCAGAAACTGATTTCAAGACAATATTGTTCTCAGACATCCGCTCATTTACCCGTTTGTCTGAGTCCTATTCGCCCCAGGAACTACTCGATTTTTTGAACAGCTACTTGCGAAAAATGAACCCGGCTATCATGAACAATCGTGGTTTTGTTGACAAGTTCATCGGTGATGCGATCATGGCAATCTTTGATCGCCCGGATAAATCTGATGCCGAGGAAGCGCGCGACGCTGTCAACGCAGGACTTTGCATGTTGGATGTTCTGGAGGAGATCAATACGACCTTGCGCGCGAGTCAAAAGGAAAGCGTTAAAATGGGCATCGGCATTCATAGTGGGAACGTCATTATCGGCACAATTGGATACGAGGAGAGGATGGATTCAACTGTGCTGGGCGATACAGTTAATTTGGCGTCACGATTGGAGAATCTGACCAAGTACTATGGGTGCTCACTGGTTGTATCGGGTGCAACGATGAAGCTCATCGGTAATGACGGTGCTCACCTGTTCCGGGAACTAGATTTAATAAGCGTCAAGGGTCGCGTCGAACCGCTGCAGATCTACGAGATCTTTGATGCCGATACACCCGGCCTTCGTCAGGCTAAACTGGATTATCGTGACGAGTTGGACCACGCCATCCGCCTTTATCGGGGTCGCCATTTTGACGAAGCGCGACTTCGTTTTGAAGCGTGCAAGCAAGCTTGTCTCGACGACCCGCTAGCTGCTATTTACATTGATCGCTGCCAGCAACATGTCGCGACCCCCCCGGATGCCAATTGGGGCGGGGTTCATGTTTTCGATCACAAATGACCCTCGACCAACTTCCTGTTGACGAATTTGTTGAAGAGGCGGAGGACCTGCTTGAGGAGTTTGAGGGAGCTCTGCTCAAGTTGGAAGTGCAACCGCAAAATGCGCAGCTAATTGATCAGGCGTTTCGTTGCGTGCACACCATCAAGGGTGGTGCGGGAATGGTCATGCAGCCGGACTTGGCAGACTATGCCCACCAGCTTGAATCTTTGCTCGCCCAGGTCCGTTCTGGCGTTATCAGCTGCACGAAAGAACTCGTTTCTTTATTGTTGATTGCTTTGGATTGCCTTAAGTCTTTCCTTGGTAATGCCAGGGGTGATGGCGAGATCGATACCACCCTACGTGATCAGACGCTAGACAGGCTCGGAGACTTCCTTCCCACCAGCCCGCAGGTAGCGCAATCGGTCTTGGCGCGAGGTGCAGAGTCAATGGACATTAGCCCGAGCCTGAGCGCTACACCGGGAACAACGGGTTTTTTGCTCACCCTGCGTTTTGATCCCCGAATTTTGTTAGATGGTGGGGATCCATTAATACTTTTGGAGCAACTCAGTGAGGTGGGCACTATCATTACGATTGCTCACACGACAACTGTTCCCGGTTTGGAAGATATCGATCCACGACACCTGTACTTGTGGTGGAGCGTCAAATTGGTCACCTCACTAAGAATGGAGGAAGTCGAGGAAATTCTGGTGTTCTACCGCGACAACAATGATTTGACGATTGAGCCGGTTCACCTTCCACCAGACGAGCCTGCATCTGTCGAAGCTGTACTGACGCCCCAGCCGATTATCGGCCAACGCCTGACTCCTGACACAGCCGCAAAGGAGGTGGCAGCGACACCGCCTGCTTCAGAGGCCGGTGAATCGCAGTTGCCCGAGACAGCTTCAGCCAAAACGCCAGAGCGACCTGTGGCGACCCAAACGATACGCGTCAACGTCGATAAGCTCGATGACCTTCAGAACCTGGTCGGTGAGACAGTGATTAACCAGTCTCGCCTTAAGCGCCTCGGGGAGGAGATTATGGCGGCAGACGAGCATTTGGGCGATATGGTTCTACAGTTTCTAGAGGACAGTGAAACCTGCGTTCGTACTTTGCAGGATCGGATTCAGCAGGTCCGGATGGTACAGCTTGGAACGCTGTTTGCACCACTGAAAAGGGTGGTTCGTGATTACGCGGTACATGAGGATAAACAGATATTGCTCCAGGTCAGCGGCGAGGATACTGACCTTGACAAGACCGTGACGGATCAGTTGTACGGGCCACTGCTGCATCTTGTTCGCAACGCCATGGATCACGGAATAGAGGCGCCACGGGTTCGACAAGATCGGGGTAAGAAACCGCAGGGGACTATTTCGCTTTCGGCCTCTCATCAGGAAGGATTTGTGATTGTCGAGGTAAGCGATGATGGCAAAGGGCTAGATCCGGACGCCATTCGCGCCGGTGCGGTAAAACGGGGTCTGATCTTGGAGGATGACGATCTCAGTCAGCACGAGATTTTCCAGCTCATCTTCAAGCCGGGATTTACCACTACATCCGAGGTTACCAGTGTTTCTGGTCGTGGCGTGGGTATGGATACCGTCCAGAGGGATATTCAGGCATTGTTGGGTAATATCGAAATGGATAGTACGCCCGGCGAAGGCACTCAGCTACGCCTCAAGTTACCGCTCACTCTCGCCATAATCGAGGGCATGATAGTACGGGTTGGCGACCAGGTTTTTACTTTGCCGCTACTATCTATTATCGAGGCCCTTCGGCCTGAAGCCGAACAGGTCAAACAGTTGAAAAGAAAGGGCGAGCTTGTCGACATCCGCGGCGAGTTCGTGCCGCTGATCCGGCTATATGAGCGCCTGAATATTGTTACGTCGATCCGACGGCCGAGCGATGGACTGGTGGTCGTCGTGCAGCACGGCAACCGTAAGCACGCGCTGATGGTCGACGAGATAGTCGACCAACGCCCCGTGGTAATCAAGAATCTGGAGGATAATTTCATCCAGGTACCTGGCCTGGCAGGGGCGACCATTTTGGGCGATGGTTCGATTTCCTTTATTTTGGATATACCAAGTCTCGCGGCCTGATAAACCGGCCGCACCCTGTTCGGAGAGACCATATGCGGACAAAGACAACCACGATCGGGCACTTGTCACTATTTGACGAGGATCTGGAAGAACTCGACCTTTCTATCATTCATCGCCAAGGGACGCAGTTAATCACGTTTCTTTTGGGGCAGGAGAAATACGGTCTTAATATTCTCAGCATCAAAGAACTGGTCAGTTACCCGGAAACTATTGCCCGCATACCGGGGATGCCAGATTTCATGATTGGTATGATCAATCTTCGTGGTCTGGTTGTCCCGGTAATGGATTTGCGGATTCGCTTCGGTATAGAGACTCAGGAATACAACTCGTTTACGGTAATCATCATAGTGCAGGTCGAAGACAGGCTGGTCGGCCTGATCGTCGATTCGGTCGCGGATGTGGTTTACCTTGAGGATAAAATGACCCAGGGTAGTAAGGATCTTTCGACCGGTATTGACACAAAATTCATCAGTGGTGTCGCCAACATTAAGGACGACATGGTGATTCTTCTGGATGTCGATTACCTACTGTCCGAAGAAGAACTCCAATCGTTACCGATGCAGACCGAAGGCCCATAAAGCGGATGAGTCTTCCCGTCAAAGTTCTGATCATCGACGATTCGGCCGTTGCGCGCCGCGCGCTCAGTAATATTTTGTCTTCAGACCCGGGGATCGAAGTAGTCGGTACCGCGCCTGATGCCCTGATCGGTTTGAGGAAAATCTCCGAACTCCAACCAGATGTGCTCACGTTGGATGTCGAGATGCCCAAAATGGATGGCCTGACCTTTCTCGAGCGGTTGATGAAATCTAATCCAATGCCGGTTGTGATGGTCAGTGCCTATACCCAACAAGGGTCAGAAACTGCGCTCAGAAGTCTGGAACTTGGCGCTCTTGAGATAATCGAAAAACCCCGGCTTGAGGTCCGAGAGGGTCTTAACGACCTGGCTTTTGCGATTACTGAAAAAGTAAAAGCAGCGGCAATGGCGAAGGTTAAATCACCCCGACAGCAACTTCTCAAAACCTCGCCATGTTTCGATGTGGATACGGTTCTGCCTCGGCGTGCCGTTTCGGCTAAGCCCGGAAATTCCCCGCTTATTGCGATCGGCGCATCAACCGGAGGGACCGAGGCGCTACGGGAATTACTCGGAGCGCTTCCATGTGGACTACCGGGCGTGGTAGTAGTTCAGCACATGCCGGCACCATTCACCCTTTCGTTTGCCGAGCGATTGGATCAGACCTGTCGCATTAAAGTTCGAGAGGCGGAAGAAGGCGCTCTAGTTAAGTCCAGTGAAGCGTTGATCGCGCCCGGTGACCGCCACATGGTGATCCTGCGGGAAAATGAAAGCTATCGTGTCCACCTTAAAGATGGCGAGAAGGTCAATCGCCATCGACCATCGGTGGATGTGCTGTTCCGATCCGTTGCGATGGCCTGCGGTAGTTCCGCGATGGGACTGTTGCTGACCGGGATGGGTAGTGATGGTGCCCAGGGGTTATCCGAAATGCTGCACGCTGGCGCGACCACTCTGGCGCAGGATGAGGCGTCTTGTGTAGTCTTTGGCATGCCTCGCATTGCCATCGAGCAGGGGGCGGCACAACACGTACTCAATCTGGAGCAAATGGCAAGGCTTTTGATAGAGCAGTGTGCTTGATTGCTTGTCCGATTTACCGCCAGAAAGCTTCGAGTCCTCCGATTGTTTTCCATTATTCTCGCTTCCTTGCGTCAGCTGGCGGGCAGTGTCGTCTAGGAAGGTTTGGCCGTCTGCGCCGATATACGCCCGAGTCAGTACGCCCTCTGGGCGCTAACTTCTTTTTTGTTTACTGACAGCACTTAGTCATTTTTGTTGGGCAGTACGCTTACCAGGAAAGACTG
>PCCT01000092.1 GCA_002731985.1 Nitrospinota bacterium | reverse complement strand
TCAATCAACTGCTGGCCAGCCCAAGAAGCAGACCCTTTCCCTCCAAAGTTTTACTCGAACCCCGTTCACATAAGTTTCAAATGGCATAGGGTGATTATTCTTAAAATCCTCAGGATAGAGCACCTGATACAATGTTTGAGCTTTGCCTTCGTTTCGAAAAAATAATTTCATCAATACTGCCAGTTTCCCCTGAATGGGGCAGTATCGTGCCCCCACAAGTTCCCATTTCCCGGTGGGAAGGTATTTGGATTGAATCAGTGTGAAGTCAAATTTTGATAAGAAGTTTTGGTTTCTAATTACATATTTTTATTTTCAACCGATGCAACCTCGAAAGAATGGTTCCACGGGGGACATTAAAAAGATCAGCCAACTCCTTGGAGGTATATTCCTCAACGGCCCAGAGGTAGAGTAGTTCTCTAGGACTGGGGATTAAACAGTTTGAAAAAGCTTGAAGGCATGTGCCCATAACTAATAGACGAATTAAGGGTGCATTTTATTGCATTGATTTGAAAATTTTTTCGTCCATCGGGTGAATTCTGACCATGAGGCCTGGAAAACGGCGATTCGTAGATTTTGCCGGAGAAACTCTTTCTTCCTTACGAATATCACCCGAAAGGACCAAGGTCCGATATTTGAATTAAATTGAGGATAAAGGAAAGCGGGGGGGGGTAAGGACTTGAGGTTTATGCTTCGCTTGGAACTATTGCCGGGTGACTTAACGAAACAATTTGACTAACTTCATCTTTGTTCAGATGCTTTCGGATAAAATTATGCCGTAGGCGGGCGGCACACCATTGAGCTACTTTGGACACTTTGCTGTCATACAGGGCAAACACCTTTTTATATTTTTCACTGAGAGCATTCACGGGAGGTTCATATTTTTCAAGCTCATCGAGAAATTGAGCGAGACGATTTAAAAACTTCCTGGAACATTTTTTAAAAAGAGTTTCAGAAAAGAAAACAAGAGACAGGGAAATCGCTTGGAAAGAACGTTTGGCTACCCAGTAATAATACGTAGCCGCTATAATGTCGGCAGGATGATCGGAATCCTTAAGATTATTATAACCGTCCCACATCGTCAGCACAGAACGGAGAGCGACCGGTCCATTTTCCCGGTAAAATAAACTTCGGGCCGTTCTGTCGATTTCTTCCAGCCTCTTGCCATGAATATGCGGGTGATCGTCCCGCTGGAAGGTGTGCCCGAATTCCTCATCCGTAAGGTCGAGTATCGGCTCTACGGTCTGGGGGTTGACCAACCGCGTATCGGTAAGCATCATCACTTGGTTAGCCGCGGTATTTTGCTCTAACCACCATTTAATGTCTTCCCAGATATTTAAAAGATCGTACTGACCTTTTTTCTTTCTAGCTGTTATCAGGGCATCCATCGCTTGCTGGATTTGCGTTTTGTTAAAGCTACCGTTTTTTTCTCTGATTTCATTTTTGAGCGCTTCTTCATTTTTTACTACTATTGATTCTGCCTCGGTGTGAATGCTCAATGCGGGAATAAACGAACCAAAAACCAGAACTCCGAGGTCTTGGAGTTCGCGGATCATCGTTTCCACTTCCTCAAGGCTTGCCTCGCCTCGCTTTTTAAACACATCGGCCTTCGACTCCAGTCCGATCCAGATGGAAAGCATCCCCCCTCGGACCAATCCGCGAAAATCTTTATATCTGTTTTTGTATTCCAGTAAACCCTTAATATCCCCGAATGTTCCCCAGCGGATGTTTTTTCCTGATTCCTCTATCAGCTTGCAAAGTTTTTCTGTATTAGCCAACGGACGCATAAAATTTTCGTCCATGAGGAAAAAGAGAGTTTCCGGGACATAATCTTCCCTTGCCTCATTAATATTAATCTGCTTTTCCATGGCTCGGTACATTTCGTCAGCGTCCTTATAAAGAAGGGTTTTGCTTCCGAAGTTTTTGGCTGTATTGCAAAACGAGCAACTGTTAACACAGCCAAGAGAAACCGCCAGCTTATTCATATCAAGGGGCGTTCCCCAAAGGCCCGTCTTTTTAGACAGCCATCTGAGAAAACGGTTTTTTGGAGGTAAATCGGGATCGGGTACAGGAAAGGAAACCATAGGATCATTGGGTTCTACATTCAGTTCCAAACCAAGTTTTCCGCGGTTATTGAGCAAAAATGCCCTCATGCTCTGCACCCCTTCACCGGTATATGGGTGCCTTCCAGATTTTTCTTTCTCCTCAATTTCTTTCTGGGTGTCCTTCAATACTGTTCCGTCCGCTTCCGTCAATATTCCCACCTTTTTGCCTGTAGTTGCTCCGTAGCTACCGAAAACAACTTCAACTTCTTTATTTTTACAATAGCGTTTGATTTTTTGGGCCAGGAGTTTAGCTTCATGCACTTTATTTTCGCATCCGATTCCAAGCCCGACTACTTTAAAGAAAGTTTTTTGAACGATCAGTAAAACTTCCTTCTCTGTCGGATAATCGATAAGTGTAATATCCGCTCCGCCTATTATGTCTTTCTCCAAATTCTGTTTGATGAGGTGCATTCCGACATAAGGTGCTTTTTTGCGGGGATTGAATACGTATTTCAGGTGCGAGTTGA
This sequence comes from Nitrospinota bacterium, assembly GCA_002731985.1. Classification (GTDB taxonomy): domain Bacteria; phylum Nitrospinota; class Nitrospinia; order Nitrospinales; family VA-1; genus Nitromaritima. The sequence continues at coordinate 23,381 of PCCT01000092.1, read as the reverse complement.
TTTTTCCACGAATAAAACCTGGTATAAGCGGAGATTCCAGTAGGGTTGGACCCTGCGGGGCCTGGGCGATATTCATGGTCCAGTAGCTGGAGTCGGCATCGGGCATCCCGATAAATAACATTTCGGGTTTTTCTGCGTTCGAACGATTCAGGTTTTGTTTTACAGTAAATCCTGAACCAGTGATCTTCTGCCTCCGAAGTGTGTCCATGATTTTTTCAGATAGAGTTAGACGTGGAGTCTATCAACTTGGAAAAATTTTAACACTGAAACGGAACCTTCCCTTGTAAAAGTTATGTAATATGTTTTATTCAGAAACTTCATTTGGAAGCTTATGAAAGACTAAAAATGGACGGATAAAAAAGTGGTTTCTTTGGGCCGTGACTTTCAGATTCGAACGTCCACGCCGCATTAGTGAATTTTGGTAAGGTATTATTCTTATTCTTGGCCGAAAAGCATCCTTTTTCCCAGCCATTTCTTTAAAATTGCGGTCTTTTTTCCTGGGAGTTTTGTCCTATTAAAAAATCAGACTTATTCGGATACTCTTTTGGGAAATATATTTTTACTTTTGCATATCTTGATTGATGGAGATTTGTGTGAAAAAAAGAATAAGGAAAAATGGAAGCAATGCGGTGGACCTTTCTATTTGCAGAGATTGGAAAACACCAACATGAATTCACCCGAAAAATCTATACTCGCCGATCCCGAATCCAACCGGGAACCTGACAAACTCGCAGGTGGCTCTCATCAGGAAAAAGGTCGTTTAGGGCAAACTCTTATTTTTGGAATTGGTTTTTTATTCTTCCTGATTGTATCGGTCATAGCCTGGTACACCCTGGAGCGAATCGAGGCTCAAACCCGGGAAGACCTCTCCGGTTCACTTAAGACTATTCTGAGAACCACCCATTCAGCCTTGCATATTTGGGAGTTTGAACGAAAAGCAGATGCTGTTACCTGGGCTCAATCTATCGAGTTGCGGAGGATTGTAGAGGAGTTATTGAAAGTTTCCCGAACCCGCGAGGCACTGAAGAATTCTCCTGCTCAGGCCAGGCTCAAAAATTTGCTTGCACGCAAGGGTAGTATGAATAGGCGTTTGGGTTACTTCATCATAGCCCCTGACTCATCCAATATCGGATCCATGCGGGAGATCAACCTGGGTTTAACCAACTTGATGGCCGGGAATGGAGATTTTCTTGAAAGGGTTTTTAATGGGGAAACCTTACTCAGTCATCCTGTCATTTCTGATGTCCCCTTGTTAAGTCTTTATAGTGGGCAGGTTGTCGCAGGGGAACCCACCATGTTTGTGGTGACGCCCATTTTTGATGAAGAAGGCGAGATCATTTCTGCCCTGGGCTTCCGGCTGGACCCAGCTGCGGACTTCACAAGGATCTTGCAACTGGGGCGATTTGGAAAAACCGGTGAAACCTATTCCTTTGACGCCAACGGTATGTTGCTCTCAGACAGCCGGTTTGACAAGGAACTGCGGAAGGTGGGCTTGCTTCCCAAAGGTAGGAGAGGAATCCTTTCCATTGAGATCCGCGATCCCGGAGGAGACCTGATTCAAGGATTTCAACCGGAGTTAGCCCGGGATGAACAACCCCTCACTGCCATGGCAAGTATCGCTACAACGGGTAAGGCAGGAATAAATATTGACGTCTACCGGAATTACCGCGGGGTTGAGGTTGTGGGTGCCTGGACCTGGGATCCCAGCATGCAACTTGCTCTGGCCACTGAAATCAGGGCGAATGAAGCCTACCGGTCATTTGATTTTACACGAAAACTTATCCTGACTGCGATTGGGTTGACAGGTATCTTGGCCATTGGCATCACGCTGATAGTGAATGTTGGTCGTGTTCGCGCCCTCAGTCTGGTGGGGGCAGTGGATGTCGGTCGTACCCGCGCCCTTCAATTTGCCAAAATGGCTCAGGAAAGAGAAGCACGCATTCGCGGAGTGGTCGATAATGTGGGAGATGCAATTATTACCATAGACGAAAAAGGCATCATAGAATCCTTTAGTCCGGCCGCTGAAAAAATCTTTGGTTACTTTTCTCCTGAAGTGGTCGGACGGAATATCAGCATTTTGATGCCGGAACCTGATCACAGTGCCCACGATACCTATCTCAAAAATTACTTGGAAACAGGGGAATCAAAAATAATCGGAATCGGACGTGAGGTGGAGGGATTGAAAAAAGACGGAACTGTCTTCCCTCTGGATATTGCGGTCAACGAAGTATGGTTGGAAGACCACAGGATATTTATCGGGACCCTGCGTGATATCACCCAAAGAAAGCAGGCAGAAGATGAGTTAATACGATCCCATGATGAACTTCAAGAGGCGCATCAAGAACTTAAGGAATCCCTATCCAAGGTCAAGGAAGCCCACAGCAGTCTGATGGCTTCTGAAAAATTGGCTGGTATAGGTGGATTGACGGCAGGTGTCTGTCGCGAGGCTCTAGGCATAATCAATACCATCTCAACCCATCTTCAGAAGGTTAAAATGAAGAGCAAAGATTCTGATTTGCTTCAATCACTTCGTACGTCGCGAGAGGAGACTGAGCGTATTGAAAAAATTATCCGATCACTTTTGAAATTCTCCAGAGAGGATGAAGGGGAAATTAAATCGGTCAAGATCCATGAGGAATTGGATTCGATTCTGACCCTGATGGGTCACCATATGCAATTGAACGGCATTGAAATTCGTAGGGATTTTGACCCTGAGTTGCCGGAGTTGAAGGTGAATCCAGACGAAATTGGACAAGTGTTTTTCTATATTATCGACAACGCCGGGCCTGCTATGCCTGAGGGCGGAACCCTTACTACGAGTGCCGGGCAGGTAATCAAGAACGGGTCAAATTTTATCAGGATAAAAATAGCCGACACGGGGATAGGAATAAAAAAGGAAGATCTGGAGAAAATATTTAATGCTTTTTTCAGTAGCAAGCCTGAAGGTCAGGGAACGGGTATGGGACTCCCGCTTTGCAACAGCTTGATCCAAAAACATGGCGGGACCATCGATGTGGAAAGCGAGAGAGGAAAAGGAACCACATTTATTATCGACCTGCCCCTTCAAAACGATTAGAAACAGTCAAAAATTTAATGATTTCCTGAACTCGGACCGCCACGAGAGATCATGTCCTCTGAACCCCATCAATGTACCCAGTCGGTGGCTTTCCGGTAAAAATTTGTCAGCATTCCTTTGAAAATATAGGTATGGAATTTTGACATGCAGAACCAATAAAGCTCTCCCCAAAACGGCTTTGGAATAAAATGGGCTTTGAGAGTTAATTGAGTTGAGTTGTTTGATCCGGGGGTTAAAAGAAACTGCAACCATGACAGGCCCGGTGAGATCAACTCTCCTCGCAAGAGTAATTCTTTATCCTGTTCCAGCTTTTCCACTCTCCAGAAGTCCAGGGAATCTCCAACCCTTAAATGGGTGGGGTGCCGGCGCCCCCTCTGAAGGCCAACTCCGCCGACCAGTGTGTCGACCAGACCGCGAACTCTCCAAAGAAAATTGCCTTGCAACCAACCGTGCTTTCCGCCTATCTGGGTGATCAATTGAAACACCTTTTCTGAATCTGCGGGAATCTCGATCGAATGTTCTTCGACCTTAAAATTTGCGGACTCGTACTCACAGAGAGGCAGTAAATCCCGCATGGCCTCTGGTGAAGTATCGGTCCAGTGGGAAAATACCTGAGCCTCTTTTTCTTTTTGCAAAGCCCGTCTGATGGATGTTTCAAAGCCGAGGGGCTCAAAGGGAAGAATATTTCTAATATCATCATTGAGACATACAACATCCGTTTTCAAACTGCCCAAAAGCAAGGAAATGATATTGACCGGCAAGGAGGTAAATAGATGGAGCCAGTATGCGTAAATCCTGCATGAAACCGCAATTGGCACGGGAACCCAGAAAACATCAAAAAAATAGATTTTTTTATTCAAGATTTTTGCAAAACTAAGAATCACATCTCTGTAAGCCAGCACATCCTTCCCGCCAATATGATACATCCGACTTTCATTGCTGCGGACTTCCATGATTCCCACAAGATATTTGATGACATCCCGTATGGCGATGCATTGGGAAAGGTTATTAAACTCGATCATAAAAGGAATGTAACGGTTATGCATGACCAGCGATTTCAGCAATTCATAAGAAGCGCTTCCGGTCCCGATAACGATTGCGGCGTGCAGGCGGATGACGGGGATAGAACTATTTGCTAAAACTTCTCCCACCTCCATTCGGCTTTTAAGGTGCGGGGACAAGCGGACGTTGGTTTCCCCCAATCCCCCTAAGTAAATAACCTTTTTTACTCCAGCTTCTTCAGCCACCTCCATAAAAGATTGTGCTACCTCTCGGTCCATACCTGAGAAGGCGCTTTTTTTAGCCCTCATGCTGTGGATGAGGTAATACGCAAACTCAATATCTTTTAACGCCGACCGCAACTGTTCCTTGATACAACAGTCGGCATAAACGATTTCAATTCTGGGATGTTCGAGAAGAAAAGGAGTGTGTTTGGTTCGCACCATACAACGAACAAAGTATCCGCGGTGCACCAGTTCCGGAATCAACCGCTGTGCCACGTAACCGTTCGCTCCGGTCACCAGAACCTTGGTATTGGGCGGCCAAGTGGTGGTGGTGAGTGAACCGCAATAATTGTAAAGAACTTTTGCCGGGTCCATATTAAATATATAAGCCTCTAAGTAGCCTGTCGCAAGGTTACATTTCTGGAGAGGGACGTTAACTAGTCATGAACCTTAAATCATAAGATTTTTTCTAGCCATGATTTTTGAGTTTTTGATGAATTCTATTCGGTGTACGATTCGATTCAGCTGATAATTGAAAATTTTAAAAAAACCGTTGGACGTTGCGATTATTTAATTTGGGCCCCTATTTTAATTACTACATATTCCATAGAGATTCGTTATATAATTAATATTCCCTAATAATCTGAAAATCATTAGGGTTCTGTGGGGTAATTTCGCAACTCTCCTTATATTCGCGCACTCTTCTTGGCAGGTTAGTCTATGAGTTTGTTCGCTAGGACCTCAAAGGAAAAAATAATATCCCCTTCTTCACAGGATCAGAATCCACCAAATAGGAAACAGAAGCCAGCGATTCACCAAAAGCCCTACGGCCGCGGTTTAATCTGGATTTCGTCCTCGATCCTGATAGTTTTTACCGCCGTCATTGCAGGGTTGATTCTGTCCAAGATCGAAGGCCAGATTCGGAACGACATTCGTGTTACGCTGAACACGGTCATCAACACCACACAAGAAGCGCTACACAACAGTGTTTTAAAACGCCTGACGGAGGTGACTTCCTGGGGGTTATCCTCAGAGTTGAAACGATTGGTTGAAGAACAAATGAATGTTCCACGCAACCCGCAGGCTCTTCTGGCGAGTCCGGCTCTGACAGAGATGCGGGCTCTCCTGCAACCCGTGATGGCAGAAAAGAATTATGTCGGATTTTTTATCATCACTCCAGATAATATAAGCATAGCCTCCATGCGTGATGTGAATGTTGGCACGCCAAATCTGCTTTCTAGCTACGAAGGATTTTTGCCTAGGATCTTTGATGGGAATGTCCTGATCAGTAAGATTTTGCAATCCGACGTTCTCTTGCCCGATGCCTTGGGGAAACTGTCCAAAGGTCAACCCACCATGTTTGTTGCCGCCCCCATTAGCGAAAACGGTGTCACCTTAGCCGTACTGACATTTAGGGTCGACCCGGTAGATGATTTCAGTCGCATCACGAGGCTCGGCGGTATTGGCGAAACGGGTGAAACCTATGCTTTTGATGAAACTGGGAAGCTGCTTACAGAAAGCCGATTCGACCAGCAACTGAAGCGGATCGGTTTGATCGGCCCGGCGATGCGCAGCATCCTCAATGTCCAGATCCGTGACCCCGGTGTCAATTTACTGGAAGGTCTTCGCCCGGCGCTTCCCCGTTCCAAACAACCGTTGACCTACATGGCTCAACAAGCTACTCAGGGCAGGTCCGGAGTCAATCTTGACGGCTATAGGGATTACAGAGGGGTTCCCGTCGTAGGCACCTGGCTTTGGAATGAAGAGCTGAATTTCGGGCTGACCTCAGAGATAGAGCGGTTGGAGGCTTACCAAGCCTACCATATCACGCGATGGGCATTGATGATCGGTTTGGTCCTCACCGTGGTTTTGTCTTTGGGGCTGTCCATCACTTTGGATTTGGGACGAAGAAGGGCTATCGTTTTTGCCGGTGAGATCCAGGAAAGCCAAACTTACCTTCAGGGAATATTGGAAAACCTGGTTGAGGGAGTAGTCACGATCGATGAAAGCGGGACCATCCAGTCCTTCAATCCGGCGGCTGAAAAAATCTTTGGCTATCAAGAGTCTGAACTCATCGGCCAGCCTGTTAATTTGTTGATGCCTGAGCCCCATAAAAGGGAACATGCGGAACATATGAAGAGTTTTTTCCAAACGGGCCAAGCCAGGATTATAGGGTTGGGAAGGGAGGTTCTTGGTTTGCAAAAAAATGGAACCACCTTTCCCATCGATCTGTCGGTGGGTGAAATGGTCCTGGGTGAACGTCATTGGTTCGTCGGGGTCATACGTGATATCACCGAACGCAAACGGTTGGAGGAGGAACTCAGAAAACTTTCCCAGGCGGTCGAGCAGAGCCCAACCTCAGTCATCATCACCAATCTCACTGGAGAAATTGAATATGTGAACTCCAAGTTCACGCAAGTGACCGGATTCCTCCCCGGAGAAGTTATCGGAAAAAACCCCCGTTTTTTAAAGTCTGGAGAGGCTCCTGCAGAAGAGTATAAAAATTTGTGGGAGACCATCTCCGCTGGGAAAGAATGGCGCGGAGAATTTCATAACAAGAAAAAGGATTCGGAACTTTATTGGGAACTGGCTTACATTTCCCCAATCAAAGATGACGAGGGGGTGATTACTCATTACCTTGCAGTCAAAGAGGACATCACTCTGCAGAAAAAAATGGAAATGGATCTGCAAAAAGAGGTTATGTTTAATCAATTGCTGAAAGATGTTGCCGTAGCTTCGAATGAAGCCACGGTCATGGAAGAAGCGGTGCAGGTATGTCTCAAGCTGGTTTGCGAACTGACAGGCTGGCCCGTTGGGCACTTATATGTTTCGGATGAAAATTTCATCGGGTTGATTCCCACCGAGGTTTGGCACTTGGATGACCCAAACCGTTTTGCCACTTTTAAAAAGGTGACGGAAGCCGTTCCGTTTTCTTCCGGTGTCGGCCTGCCAGGGAGGATCTTATCTTCTAGAAAACCATTATGGATTGAGGACATCAATAAAGATCCGAACTTTCCCAGAGCCAAACTGGCGAAGGACTTGGGTGTCAAAGCTGGGTTTGGGTTCCCCGTACTGGTTGGAAAAAAGATCGTTGCGGTGTTGGAGTTTTTCTCTACTGAAACGATAGAACCCGATAACGACTTGTTGGGAGTTATGGAAAATGTTGGAACCCAGCTGGGCAACATAGCTGAGCGTAACCAAGCCGAGGAAAAGTTGAAAAAGTCTCAACAGGAATTGCGCGACCTTTATAACCGCCTGGAATCCATAAGAGAGGAGGAACGAACCCGCATTTCCCGGGAAATCCACGACGAATTGGGGCAAATGTTAACCGCTTTGAAAATTGATCTTTCTTGGCTGGAAAAGAAGGTAGACAACAGGCAAAAATTAGTTTTGGAGCGGACACAAACCATGTCAACCCTAATCGATAAAACCATCCAAAGCGTGCAAACGATTTCGACCAATCTGCGACCCGAGGTTCTGGACATGCTGGGTCTCACCGAAGCCATTGAGTGGCAGGCGCAGGAATTTCAGAAACGGACGGGAATCGAGTGTAAAATTAATTCCAGTTTATGTGACCTGGATTTGGACCCCGACCTTTCCACAGCGATATTCCGAATCCTTCAGGAAACCTTGACCAATGTGGCACGTCATGCCGGGGCAAGCAAAATAAGTATAGAATTTCATAAAAAGAACTGTACTCTGACTCTGGAAGTACAGGACAATGGTAAGGGGATTTCTAAAGACCAGGTTTCCAATTCCAAATCCCTCGGGCTTATAGGGATCCGGGAACGCGCTCTTCTTTGGAATGGGCAGGTGAAAATCAGCGGGATCAAAGGCAAGGGGACCACCGTTGCCGTTAAAATTCAGGTGAATTAATTATGAAAAAAGATTCGGGCTCACACCAAATCAAAGTCCTTCTTGCAGATGATCATACCGTTTTGCGTGATGGTTTGAAATTGCTCCTTTCCGAGACGCCGGATATTATTGCTTCAGGGGAAGCGAAAAACGGGTATGAGGTGTTGGAAAAAGTTCGAAAGAACCATTTCGATATCGTGGTCCTGGATGCTGCCATGCCAGGTTTAGATGGAATGGAAACCTTGAAGCAGTTAGTGATTGATCAACCTAGGCTTCCGGTCCTGATTTTAACCATGTATCCCGAAGAGCGGATCGCAGCACGGTTTCTCAAAGCGGGAGCTTCCGGGTTTTTAACCAAGGACAGTGCCTCCGAGGAACTGGTGAAAGCGATTAAAGCGATTTTTAGAGGAGAAAAATTCATAACCCCCAAGTTGGCACAGAAGCTGGCGCTTGACTTTTTAGGATCCGATAAGCAACCTCACGAGTTGTTGTCTGACCGCGAATATCAGGTGATGTGTATGATGGGGGCTGGAAAAAGGATTTCAGAAATCGCCAATGAACTCCAACTGAGTATTAAAACAGTCAGCACCCACCGTACCCACATCCTGGAAAAAATTAAACTGGATAACAATGCTCAATTGATCCGGTATGTTATAGAAAACAAACTGATAGAATAAAAGTCCTCACGCCCCATTCCTCGCTGGAAACCTCTCCTTTCATTCCAACAAATGAACCTCCTATGGCCTCATAGGACAACTCCTATTTCCTATAAACCCCAAATCCTATGTAGAAAGCGGATTCACCCGGATGTCCAATTTTTGCTTCCGGGTGTAAATACCAGTGAAGCAATAGAAGTCTGGTTTGAAAATCAATGAAAAAAGCCCGGTTTTGAAATCAATGAAAAAACTTTTTAGGGTTTTAATTCTAGATGATTCCCGGGAAGTTTCCGAAAGGTTGGCAAACATGCTTTTAGAACTTGATGGTATCGAAATTGTGGGTCAGGCAGAGAACTCGAAAACAGCCATGGCAATGAACCGGGAATTGAATCCACACGCAGTGGTTTTGGATACCAGGCTTCCCGATGAAACTGGAATCGAAGTCCTTAAAGAAATTAAAAAATTAAATTTCGATACAAAGGTGATTATTTTTTCCAACCACTCTTTTCCGCAGTATCGGGAAAAATGTTTGGCCTTGGGAGCGGACTTTTATTTCGACAAGGCCACGGAATTCGAACAAGTGTCCCGGACAATCGCACAATGGGTTTTTGGTTATTCCGGAACAGAAATGAAGCCGTGAGAGTTTTCTCTTTGTGATCTTATTTTGAGGGATCAATCACAATAATGGGGGCTGAAGAGTTTCGAACTATTCAGCGCCGGATCAAGAAGAATGGGAGGTAAGGATGATGCAAAGAAAATCGAATAAGGAAATTGGTTTAGCTTTACTGGCAATTGGATTCATGCTGGCTACAGTCATGCCCGCGTTTGCTGGGTCGCAGGGGTCCGCAACACCGCGCCCGCTGGCGCCTGTACCGCCGATCCCGGCTAATGGCATCTTACTACCGAATGCGCAAAAGGATAATGTGACCACCCCGGCAAAAGTAGAGCTCGGCGCGATGTTGATGTTTGACGGGCGATTGTCCGGAGACGGTAGCACCCCTTGCGCGGCCTGTCACAGGCCAGAGTACGCGTGGTCCCAGCCGGACGACCTTTCCTTCGGCTACCCGGGAACCCTGCATTTCCGCGCCGGACAAACCGTTTTGAACAATATCCATCTGAATAAATATTTCTGGGACGGGCGGTCATTGAGTCTTGAAGCTCAGGTTGGTGCCGCAGGGTTCGGGCAAGAGTCTAACAATGTTTCAGCTCAAATGGCTGAAGCTAGGATGAGGCAGGTTCCGGTCTACGTCAAGATGATGCAGGAGATCTTCGGCGAACCCCCGACCTGGGATAACGCTGCCCGGGCAGTAGCTGCGTTCGAACGCACTTTGAACACCGATCCTAAAGACGTTCCTTTTGATCGCTACATGAACGGTGACAGGACCGCCATGACCGAGCAGCAAATCAAGGGAATGAAACTCTTCGAGGGCAAGGCGGGATGCATCCAATGTCATGATGGCATGTTGATGACGAACCAGGATTTTCACAATCTCGGTCTCCCGCGCAACGAGGCGTTCGATGAAGACCCGCTTCGCCAGATTTCCATCCGATACCGATCGAAGGCGTTTGGGATTTTGAATTACGACGAAGTGGATGAAGACAAGGGGCTCTATTTCTCCACGCACCGCCCCGATGACATTCACAAGTGGCGAACCGCGCAACTGAGAGAACTCAAATGGACTCCGCCGTATATGCACAACGGCGTGTTCTTTGATCTGGAAGAGGTGGTTGATTTCTACAATGTGGGTGGTGGGCCTAACTTGGACGGCGGAGCAGCGCTCGCTGGGAAAAAAGACCCGCTGATGAAACCTCTCAATCTGACGGATGATGAAAAAGCGGCCTTGGTAGCTTTTCTCATGGCCCTCAGTAGCGATGAGATGCCGGGTAAGAATTATAAGATTCCCAGGATACCGCCGGATGGAATCATGACCGCAACGGGCGTTCTGGTTGAGTTGCCAGAAAAAGTAACCTCGAAAAAGAAGTGATCTTTCAGCGAGTGAATTTGAAATAAATGGAAACCCAAGAAAAATAAGGAGAAGGAATATGAGCGAGAATACAAAAAAACAAGAGGCCGACGCAACTCAGGAAACGTCCCCTCAGGAAGCTGGCTGTATTTCCCGCCGGAAGTTGCTGATGAACGGTGGAAAGGTGGGTGGACTTGCGGCTATGTCTATGCTTTTGCCCTCCCAGATTTTCTCCGGAAAGGCAGAGGCGAATCAGGGGGGTATGGTTAGTGCGGCAGTTACCGCCCGAACGGTTCGCTACCCCCGGACCAAGGTTGGTAGTTTGAGTGCGCTCAAAAAGGATCGTCCAGTCACGATCCAATATCCCGGTGAAGCTGATGGCCAAAAGGCTCTTTTGATTAAACTGGGAGAACCGGCTCTTGGCGGAATTGGTCCCAATCAGGATGTTGTGGCCTTCAACGCCTTCTGTACGCATCAGGGCGGCCCTTTGGAGGATCAATACGATGCTGAAAAAAAGATAATGGGGCCGTGCGAGTTTCATCTCTCCACATTTGATTTAACAAGACACGGGATGATGGTCAGCGCTTCAGCTGTCCAGAATCTTCCGCAAATCGTGCTGGAACTGGAGGGGAATGATATCTACGCGGTGGGTGTGTTGGGGCTGATTTATGGATACCCCGACAATATGATGGGAGTTTGATTGCCCGCCGGGGATCAGCCCGTGGGACAAGTTGAGACATCAAAGATTCTGAAAAGGATTTAACAATACAACTGGAGGTAACACCATGAGTAACGCCGGAAGGAATGTTACATACTCACAAGATCTACCGAAGGATCGTGTACCGCTTCCGCCTTCGGACGCAGAGATCGTATCCACTGCCTGTGACTACTGTATCGTTGGCTGTGCGTATCGGGCGATCACGTGGCCGGTAGGAAAAGAAGGCGGTCCCAAGGCAAATGAAAACGCATTTAAGGTGGATTATCCACGCACAGAATCGCTGGTCGGGAGCTGGCCCAGCCCCAATCAGCACACGGTCGTTCTTAAGAACGGCGAGCCGCACAATTGTCTCGTGGTCCCGGCCATCAGCGAACGGGTCAACAAGTCCGGGAACCACAGCGTTCGCGGCGGAGGCATTGCCCAGAAATGCTACAGCCCCTGGAGGGCCACCAGTGACCGCCTGCAACAGCCCCTGTTGAGGGTGCGGGGTGTCTTGCAACCCATTGGATGGGAAGACGCCACCACCATCACGGCAGAAGTGGGACGCTATGTGTTTGACAAATATGGCGAGATGGCTTACGGAGTAAAGGCCTACTCTTACCAGTTTTATGAAAATACCTATGCTATCACCAAGCTGGCCCTGCAAAGTATCGAGACGCCGGTCTACGCCCATCACGACAAACCTTCTGCCCAGGATGACGCCAGTGGGCTTGAGGATATGGGTATCGACACCTTTGGTCCTTCCTATGATGATTGGTCGGCATCAGACGTGATTTTCATCTCGGGGACCGATCCCTATGAGACCAAGACGATTCTGTTCACCGAGCATATCATGGAAGGTGCACCCAAGCTGGTCATGGTGCTTCCCCGGAAGTCACCGGGTGTCACCTGGGCCGAAGAAAACGACGGGATATGGCTTCAGGTGACCATCGGTACCGATGCCATCCTGCACAACGCCATGTGCCGGTACATCATCGAACAGGGCTGGCAGGACCAGGACCATATCGACCATTGGGCCGCCAGCGATGAGGAACTCGACTGGGGCATGGGCCGGGGAACTAGAAATACACCTTGGCAATGGCGCAGTACCCGCTGGGGAGCGTCCTTCAAAAAGTGGAAGAAGTGGGTTCTGAAAGAAAAATACGCCGAGATGGATGTTGCCGTGAAGATGACTGGTATCCCGCGCGAAAAAATCATCGAAGCGTGCAAGATACTCACCGGCGCTGGAAAGAAGAGGCGCCCCAAAACGTCCTTCATGTTAGAGAAGGGCAATTACTGGTCCAACAACTATCTCAATACCATTTCATTCGGCAACCTGGCTATCATCTGCGGCGCCGGAACTCGGGACGGTCAAGTCATCGGTCGCGCCGGTGGACATCAGCGTGGTGGCGTGAGCGCCGCGTCCTATCCCCGGTCGAAAACGCCCGAGCGGTTCGGCAAAATCGGTCGCAAGGCGCTGAACGTCGATAACTGGGTCCGGTCCGGACATGTCCGCTTCATGTGGGTCATCGGAACTAACTGGATCGAAGCCATGCAGGGTTCTCAGGATCTGGCGGACTACATCAAGGAGCACACCACAGGCAGTAAGCATCAGGTGGAGCGCTTTGATGTCGAGCACGTCATCCAGAGGCTGAAGGCGCGTGCCGATGCCGGTGACATGGTGCTGATCAATAATGAAATCTACTTGAGGACTATCGGCAACCAATTCGCCGATCTGGTCATGCCCGCAGCGACCTGGGGTGAAGAGAACTTCACGCGTGCCCAGGGTGAGCGGATTCTCAGGATTTATTCCAAGTTCTACGATCCGCCGGGGGATGCCAAGCCGGACTGGAAAATCATCTCTATGGTGGCCAAAAAGATGGGTTTCGATGGCTACGACTGGAAGACTTCGGAAGATGTCTTCAAGGAGCTGGCCCGGTTCACCCGTAACAGCAGGCAGGATCTGGCGCCATTGGTGAAGTACGCCGCCATCAACGGCAAACAGCCCTATGACATCCTGCGCAAGCGGGCCGCGACAGGGTACCAACTGCCGCTTCGCCTGCATAACAACAAATTGATCGAGACCAAACGCCTGCACAATCCACACGTGCATATCGATTCGGGTCAGGGGATCACTACCAAGTCCAAAAGGTCGGGAAGCTTCACCAAGCCGTCCGGGAAGCTTTATCTCCACAAGGTCGACTGGAATCTGTTCGGTGATTTCTATGACCGGATCAAACCCAAGAAGGATAAAGGCGAGTTGTGGGTCACTTGCGGCCGCATCAACGCGCTCTGGCAGTCGGTCTTCGATGATATGCGAAAACCCTACATCATGCAGCGGCATCCGATGAATTTCATAGAAATAAGTCCGAAAGACGCCGCTGAGAGGGGAATCGAAAACGGTGACATCGTTTCGCTTGAGAACGATGAGGTCTATGTGCAGGTGGGAGGATTCTATCGCGCCAGGCACAAGGACTTTCTGTTCACGAACCTCGAGAAAGACGGTTACATCAAGAAGACTCAGGGGTCGGCTTCGGCCATGGCCTACGTGACAAGTGTCGTACCGCCTGGTACTACCTTCATGTACTTCTGTTGGCCCGGCGGGGGCGCTTCCAATTCCCTGTCATCTGCGGTGGCCGATCCGCTGACCAACGCACCGCGGTACAAACTCGGGAAGGCTGCCATTAAAAAGATAGGCACCATTCCAGATTATATGAAGAAACGTATGACCTTCAAGGAGAAGGTTTAATCCTTGGTAACGGCGATAACGGCTCCCACCTGTTTCCGTAAGGTGGGGGCCCGATAAAAATAAATCTCAAAAGAATCAGGCAAAGGAGATAGTTATGAACCGAAAAATATTTTTACTGATGGTAATTTTTATTGTCGGGGTGGCGCAAGCAGGCAGCGTTTCTGCGGCTGGAGGTTCAGTCGGCGGAAAGATCTCTTATGAGGGGACGCCCCCGGAACCTGAACATTTTACAATCACGAAAAACCCAGATTTCTGTGGTGCAGAAATGGATTTCTTTCATGTCACGGTCAAAAACGGCGTGGTACAAGGTGTCGCTGTGTTGATTGAGGGGATGGACGGAGGCAAGTCCAAAGAACCTACTGAGCATAAGATGGTGGGCAGGGGTTGCGCATTTTTACCGTTCTCCGGTGTTGTGGAAAAGCTGGGTAAGGGGAGGAAAAAAGCTCCCGGTCTTGCAATTGTCAACGAGGATCCAGTCAGCCACAACCCGCATCCTTTCGAGGTGCGTGGCATGGCCCGACGGACCCTGTGGAATGTAGGCCTGCCCGAAAAAGGATCCGTGGTAACTAAGAAACTTCGGGTCAAAAAAGGCAATGTCGTGAAGATCCAATGTGATCAGCATGATTTCATGCATGCCTGGGTCCGGGTAGCGACCAACGCCTATTGGACCATGGCGGAAAAGGATGGAAGTTTCAAGATCAATGACGTTCCTCCGGGAACCTATCAGTTGGTGGCTTGGCATCCGATTCTCGGTGAGCAGAAGAAGGAAATCACCGTGAATGGCGGTGGAACTGCAGAAGCCAGCTTCGCCTTTTCAGGGGCTGGTAGCGGTCGATAAGAGATTGATCAAAACTTGAATTTTTATATTTTTTAGGAAATGTACGCGGCTTGGCCGCAGAAAAGTTAAATAACCAACAAGGAAGGTGGTGGGTGATGAAAATGAAACGAAACAAAAGATTTTTAATCGGGATGGGAGCCTTGAGCGTCATCTTGATGGTTTTGTTCATAGCGAGCTCGTCAGTTTCGGCCGCTATGAAAGAAGGTAGTGGTACCAAAAAAGAAGGTAGCGGATCGAAAGCCTATTGGGGGGGGTATCCTCCATTGGGGCCTCTCTCTCAAGAGCAGTTGAGCCCGGAAGAGGTGGAACTGGGACGGCTCATATTTTTTGATAATCGCTACAGCGGGGATGCGTCGGATTCCTGCGCGAACTGTCATGTCCCGGAGAAGGGTTACAGCGATGGAAAGCAGTTGTCCAACGGTTATCCTGGAACAGCGCATTTTCGAAACGCGCCGTCACTTCTCAATGCCAACCGGCAATATGAGCAGATGTTGAATGGTACTCAAAACAAATGTGATACCACGACTCGTACACATATGACGTCGCAGATGTTCATGAACGCCGATGGACGGTACATTGAAGAGCGGACGCGTCAGATCCCGGAGTATTACAAACGGTTCCAGAATCTGTTCGGCATTAAGCGGACGATTTACTTCGGTAAGATTCAAAGAGTCCTCTGCAAATTTGTAAGTACATTAACCTCGAGTCCTAGCGCTAATGCTTTCGACCGATTTATGACGGGCGACGAATCAGCTTTGACCGCCCAGCAGAAAAAGGGAATGGAAGTGTTTAAGGGCCGGGGGAAATGTATCCGCTGTCATAACGGTTCGCTGGTCAGCGACAGCAAGTACTATAACATCGGTGTGCCAGACCATCCCGAACTGTCGACTAACCCGACTCGCCAGGTTGGACTGCGTTATGAAAATATGATCATTGGCGTACCTCAGTGGGATAAAATTATCTCGGATCTTGGGCGCTATATGGTCACCAAGGAGGAAAAGGACAAAGGAGCTTTTCGGACCCCGTCTCTCAGGGAACTGAAATACACCGGTCCTTATATGCATAACGGAACGTTAAGCACCTTGGAAGAAATTGTGGAGTTCTATGACCAGGGAGGCGGACCGCATCCCAACAAGAACGCCATGATCCAGCCGCTTGGCCTGCTCACTTCTGAAAAAGCGGCTCTGGTGGCATTCCTGGAGAGTATGAGTAGCGACTCGATGCCTTATGCCGACGCAAGACCTGCCAAGTATGGGGAACAAGGGTACCCCTACACGATTCACGAACCTTTCAAAAAGTGGGTTCTGAAGGATCCAGGTCATCATTACATCGAGAAAGCTGAAGAAAAAATTGTTATTCCTTCTGATTACACGGGTAAGGTCATGCCAGCGGGATGGTGGGGTAATACGGATGTGATCGCGGCTGGGAAGGTGCTTTACCAGGATGGTTTTGATGTTAAAACCAAGAAGGGGAATATCAAGAGGCAGAAATGCGCCAAGTGTCATGGGGTTTCAGGACGGCCCAAGGCCAAGAAAGCCCGTGATTTTCGTGTGGCAACCACAATGAACTCCTACTCGGACGCCCACCTGTTCTGGAGGATTTCCGAAGGGGTTCCGAAAACCAAGATGAAACCTTGGAAAGATTGGTTGTCAGAAGAACAGCGTTGGCAGTTGATCGCCTATATATTCGATGCCTTCACAAACGGAGGGCGGGCTCATACAGGAGAGTGATCTGGCTCTTTCCAACGTGGTTTTAAAAATAGGATGTTTAAAAAAGTTTTACTAATGAGTACTTACCGGAAAGAGCCCAACTTAAGGTTGGGCTCTTTTTCCATGATCACGGCATTCGCGGTGATTGAGCGAACATAAGGGCGGTTTCCCTTCATGCCGGTGTTTTGGTATTAAGGGCATGAATGAAGGGAGTGAATTATGAACTCAGAATATCGAGTCGTTGAGAAAGTAGGTGATATTCCGTTAGACGATAACCTGGTCAATGAGTTTGTTCATTATGTCAGTGGGTTGGATTTACCCAAAACTCATGTCCTTTCAGAGGATGATGGTGAACAAAATCCTTATTTCAACAAATACATTATTTACGATGAGATTTTTGCACGCTTCTTTCAAAATCCCGGGGAATATGAACTTTTTGTAAAGGCGGCAATCCACACCAATTTATTGCCACCCTGTCAGAATAAGAAAGATGAGCACCTGAGAAGATGTCTGGTCGGGGCTATTCATTTGTTTCTTACTGAATACTACAAGAAGTTTTTTATCATGAGACTGTCAATAACATTCACCGATCCAGAATCGTTTATGCATTACCATCAGGATCTTGCCGGAGAAAATGCCGATAGATTTGTTATCGATGTTACCGATTCCGAAAATGGCATGTCCGGTATCGAGGTGGAAGACAGGTTATATACCTTGGACAGGCTCGCTGTTTATAAGCTGGACACGACCAAGATGCATCGGTCAGCAAACTATTCGCCCAATCATAAAAAAGTAAGTCTAATAATTCAGGGAATATCGGGGCTTGATCAATATTTGGAATATCAAAGGAAGCATTTGGAACTTTTTCACCAGGCGATGAGTTTGGATCAATCTCCACAGGGGATGCAAATGTTTACATAAATATGGGGGCTCTATCGGCCAATTCCATACTGAACAGGTCATTAATTTCAATATCACACAATGATTAAAACTACCTACATCGGTCACGCCTGTCTGTTGATTCAATCCCAAAACTGTACGATGTTGACGGATCCTGTCTGGTTTGATCCGCATTGGGAGGAAATCAATGTCCTTTGCCCAAGTATCGTATTGGACTTTGAAAAAGTACCTCAGGTGGATGTATTAAATATTTCGCATATCCACATGGACCATTTTGACGTCCGCACTCTGGCTTATCTCAGAAACTCAAAAATCCTTTCCCCCGATGTGAAAGTCTTTGCTCCTGATGACGATATAATGCTGGAGATCATGAGGGAGCTCGATTACGCGGAAATCGAGGTGGTGGAAGATTTCAGGCCTTATAAGGTAAAAGATATTACCCTGACCTATACCCCTTCCATTCTCCCCAAAGGGGAACCTCCAGAGCATGGTTTTCTCATTGAAGATGGCGAGGTGACGATATGGAACCAGGTGGATTCGGTCGTCACTCCGCAGGTGATTGAATATATATATAAATTTTGCGAACAAATTGATTTGGCTCATGTCCGATTTGAAACCCTTTTGGAAGGAAATTTTGTTTTTCATCAACCGCTCAAGCTTCCGTTTGTTGAATACCAGTCCTTTCTTAAAATGGTCAAAATGCTGAAACCAAAATTTATCCTCCCTGGATCAGCAGCATTCCGTTATAGCGATGAATTTGGTTTCCTCAATAATTTTTCATTTCCGACATCCCCTCAACAGTTTCTGATCGATCTGGCCGAATTTTGTCCCGAGGTTAAAAGAAGCGCGTTTGCTCATGGGGACGTAGTAGAGATTTCTAAGCATGGTGTGAAAATTTTGCCACAGGATTCCGATTTTGTCCGCATCGATGCAAATGACAAATCCATAGTCGAGTTCAAGCCGGTGGCCGCAGTTCCCTCCATTAAAACCCTGACGAAGGAGAAGGCCGCGCATGAGAAACAAAGGCAGGAAGTGATAACATTTGTTGAAGAAGAGATGGTCGATCAGCTCCTTCAAACCGAGATGGCGGAAGTGTGGCTACATTGGAAGATAAGTTATCAACTTGAAGTTTTCGGAGCAGAGGGATGTTCCTATATATGGACGATAGATTTTTCTGAAGAGCCAAAAGTTCAAAGAGGTCGAACAGCGAAGATCAACATGTATGAAGGGATCGCTTGCTCGGAGTTATATGGATTGATCCAGAAAAAGGCGAATTGGGATTTCATCGGGGGATCCGCCCAGTATCGCACTTTTCATAACATTTATAAGGTTGAGAATGGAGGTTTTCAGTATTATCCCCAAGAGAAGAGGTTCCCCCAACCTCTAAGGATCATTTTCCCCAATGACAGGGAAATGAAAATCGAACAGTTCATGAAGGACGTGCGTCGATGGAAAAACAAAGCTCCACCGGTGGGAATTTCTGTTTCCTGAACCTTCTTCGGATTCCTTTGAAGGTATTGATGAAAATCCACCACTTTATTTATTGCCCGTTTCCGAGCCGATGTTCTGGCTAAGGAGCCGATGATCAACCCACGTTGGAGGGAATAAACGATGGCAGTCATGTGGCAGGAGGAAATGAGAGTTGGGAACGCGAAAATTGATAATGACCACAAGTATCTCATCAGCATTATCAATACGATTGAAGCGGCAATGGATTGTGAAGCTTCCAGTGAGGCATTGTCGGCATATGTTTCTGAATTGTTTGATTACAGCTTCAAACATTTTCAGAGAGAGGAAAAATATCAGGATGAGATAAAGTTCCCAGACCAGGAAGCACACAAAAAAGAACATCAGGATTTGATGGAACAGATAAAACAGATCCATGATAATTTACAATCTCATGCAGACTCAGGGGCATACAAGTACACCACCCCCGGTTTGGTCCATATACTGAGAGATTGGTTCATGCACCACTTCAGCCAGGAAGACATGAAGATGAAGAAATACTTTGTATGATCTGGCGTGAATATCGCTGAACCTGTAAAATTGCACTTCATTCGAATGGCAGATTTGCATATGGGATTTGATCAACAGTATTGAAGTAAGTAGAGTGATTTTTAGTTAACGGGAATATTTACCTTATAACCCTTATCCTAATAACCAAGGTTCCTGTAGACATTGGTTGGTTTTTGAATAACTACGAAAGGCACGTAATGGAAGAAGACATTTTTCAAAACATTAAAGAAGCAGAAGAGCAAAACCAGAAAGAATTAGACCTCTCCAGACATGATGTTTCCACCCTGCCGCCGGAGATTGGGAATCTCACCAATTTGGAAAAGCTGAGTCTTGATTTCACCCAGTTCACCAAGTTGCCACCGGAGATTGGGAATCTTGTAAATCTCCAGCATCTTTCTATCTCCGATAGTGAACTCACCACTCTTCCGCCGGAGATCGGAAAACTGACCCAATTGAAAGTGCTTGATCTGGGTATCAACAATTTGAACACTCTTCCACCGGAGATTGGAAAGCTCACTAAGCTTCAGAGGCTTTGCCTGGATCATAACGACCTAACGATCCTGCCCCCAGAGATCGGGGATCTTGCCAATTTGGCAGAGCTAAACCTCGATGGAAACCAATTGTCGGTCTTGCCTCTGGAAATTGAGAAACTGACCAATCTCCAATACCTTTCCCTCTCAGAGAACCGGTTCTCCGTTTTGCCGCCGGAGATCGGAAAACTCGACAGCTTGGAGGAGTTTGACCTGAGCATGAATCAAATTGATTCCCTGCCGACTGAAATTGGAAAACTCGCCCAATTAAAATTGTTGGACGTTAGTTGCAACCAACTCACCGATTTACCCTCGGAAGTTGAAAATATCTCCGGGCTTGAAGTCTTGAGCTTTGGAAGCAATCAGATGAAAGAGTTCCCTCTCAACCCGAGAAAGCTTTCCAATCTTCGAGAACTTTATCTCGCGGAAAACCAACTCACGATTCTGCCTCCTGAAATCGGAAGTTTGACGAATTTAGAAAAGCTTGAGCTGCTAAGTAATAAACTGACCACCCTTCCGCGGGAACTCGGCGATCTGACTAAATTAGATGAGCTGATCTTGGATGAAAACCCCCTGACCGATCCTCCCGGTGAAATTATTGAGCAGGGAATGGAAGTCATTATGAAATATTTGCGGGGAGAAAATGTTGAAGTGGGGGGAGGTGTCGAGGAGGGGGGAAATATCGAGGAGAGCGAGGCTTAGTTTGAATTGCTATTATTGGATTCCCTTCCACAACCTTATTGACGGGTGAATTTTCAAGAAAGTTTGAAGATGAAAAATTACCTTTCAACCCCAAATCTAAAATATTTTTTTTCATTAGTTTTCTTTGCTTCGTTTTTATTGTCGGTTGCCTCCACCGTCTCAGGTATTGAGCTTCCTCTTCAAAAGAAAAGTAACTCCGAATCAAACATTCTGGCTCCAGAGGATATGGTTCTAATCCCGACGGGGGAATATACCGCTGGACTGGATCCCAGTATTGGATACCGAGAGTGCCTGAAATACGCTAAAAGTTGTGAAGTAGAATGGTATGAAAACGAGAGCCCGGTACACAATGTTTGGGTAGACGCGTTTTACATGGACAAGTACGAAGTAACGCAAAAGAAGTTCGAGGGGATGATGGGGGAAAATCCTTCAAGATATAAGGGCGATAACCTTCCTGCAGAAAGGGTCCTTTGGAAAGAGGCGAATGGATACTGTGAAAGGAAAGGGAAACGGTTGCCAACGGAAGCGGAATGGGAAAAAGCCGCAAGAGGAGATGTGGATACCATTTATCCATGGGGGAATGAAGTGGAAGCTGACAAGGCCAATTTTTGCGACGTCAATTGCAAAGCCTATTTTAAAGCTCATCAGTTTGATGACGGATATAAAACAACTGCCCCTGTGGGAAGTTATCCTCCAAACGGATATGGGTTATATGACATGGCGGGGAATGTATGGGAATGGGTATCGGACTGGTATGGAGCAGGTTATTACAGGGAGAGACCCCATAGAAATCCCAAAGGCCCATTTGAAGGGGAAGACCTTTTCCATGTTCGTGGCATGAAAAAGGGCCTCCGTGGGGGCTCTTGGGGCAACAACGCCAGTGCCATGCGAATCGCAACCCGCAGTTGGGCGCATCACTCACGAGTCAGCCGACGGGGTTTTCGTTGCGCTCTTGACGGACCCAAAACACCATAAAATTTTACCTTTTAAAACAGAAATCGATCAAAAATGAAAATCAGGTTAATTTACCAGATATTTCTGATAGCTTTCCTCGTTTTACTTTTCTCTATTATTGTCCAAAGGGGAGAACTTCAGGCGTCGGGGATGGAGTATCCCGAAAAAAACTTTTTTGCGCCGTCATTTGAACTACCGTCTCTTAAGGGAAAAAAAATTAAATTGTCCGATTACCGCGGAAAAGTTGTTTTTATCAATTTCTGGGCCACTTGGTGCATTCCCTGCAAAACGGAAATGGCTTCCATGGAAAAAACATATCAACGATTTAAGGGCAGGGATTTTGCGATGCTGGCTATAAGTGTGGGCCAGGATATATCGCTGATTAAACCCTATCTGGAAAAATATAATCTGACATTTCCCGTGCTTTTGGACCCTGGAAGTAAAATGGCCAAGAAGAAATACAGAACCATCGGATTACCGGAAACTTATGTCCTCGACAAAACAGGCTTAATCGTGCACAAAGCCGTTGGCCCAAGAAACTGGGATACCAGAGAATTAATTGAGGCTTTCGAACAGATGATCTCGGGAAAATGAATTATTCTTGCTCCCCTTCCATCAAACGAATGATCCGTTTCCGATTTGCCTGCTATTTTAGAATATTGATTTTGGTGACTGTTTTTTCCCAGAGTGGGGCCCCGGCGATGGCGGCTTCGCTCCATGAGGCCGCTGCAAAGGGCGATATAGATGCGGTCAGAAAACTTGTCGCCGAAGGAGAATATATAAACTTCCGGGATGAGGGGGGGTTAACCGCGTTGCACTGGGCCGCTATAAAAGGTCATTCCAACGTTGTGGAATTTCTTATTGATAGCGGGGCCAATATCAAATCAAAAGACAATTTTGGAACCACCCTGCTGCATATGGCAGTTTTTGGAGGAGAGGAGATCGTGAAACTTCTTCTTGATGAGGGGATATCGGTTAATGAGAAAAACGACGATGGGATTTCCGCGTTACACCTGGCTGCCCTCGAGGGAGGTCAAACCGTAGCCAAGCTGCTTGTGACCTGGGGAGGCGACGTGAACGCGGCATCCATAAAAAATCAAATTACCCCTTTGTATTGGGCGGCCAAGAGAGGTCACCTGGCCCTCGTTGAACTGCTGATTGCCAACGGCGCTGAGGTAAATGCACGGACCAAACGGGGGAAAACCCCGTTGAAAGCCGCAATCATAAAGGGTCACCGGATCGTGGCTGAATTACTTTTCAAGCATGGGGGCAGGGAGTAGGGTTGAAAAGTGGGGGAAACCCATGGGCAGGCCAGAATATAATAAGGGGCTGTACCAGATACTATTTTCTCGTATTTTGGCGGCATGTGTTTTTGTAACTCTAGGCTGGGCTCCGGGGCTCCAATCGGATTTATCCTATTAAAATATAAGATTTAACCGGATGCTTTTACAAGGAATAAATTGGTACGATTTTGGACCATATAGGGCGTAAGTAACGTCCCTGAACGGGAGT
>PCCT01000091.1 GCA_002731985.1 Nitrospinota bacterium | reverse complement strand
TCAGAAGCTGGTTTGGCCATCCAGGCGGGTCAAAACCTCGCACCCGCCTTGAATCACGGCAAGAGTGTGCTCGAATTGAGCGGATATCGATCCATCCTTCGTCACTGCCGTCCATTTATCGGATAGAACTTTAAGACCAGGCTCCCCCTCATTGATCATAGGCTCAATGGTGAAAACCATTCCTTTCTTCAACTCCACCCCCTCTCCAAATTTCCCAAGATGGAGAACTTGCGGGTCTTCATGAAAGTTGCGTCCGATCCCGTGTCCACAGAATTCGCGGACAACAGAATAGCCTCTTCCCTCAGCAAGGTTTTGAATGGTCGCGCCAATGTCGCCCAGCCTAGCTCCTGGCCGAACCACATCAATAGCCTTTTGTAAAGACTGCTGACAGGTTTCGACCAAACGGCTGATTTTTTTTCGCGGCGAACCAACAAAAAATGTTTTACTCGTATCGCCGTGGAATCCATTCATATAGGTAGTGATGTCCAGATTTATAACATCGCCGTTCCTCAGTTTCCGTTCAGATGGAATACCATGGCATATTTCTTCATTAATAGAAGAACATATGCTTTTTGGAAATCCTCTATAGTTTAAAGGAGAAGGCACCGCACCGTGAGAAACAATATAGTCATGGCAAAGATCATTCAACCGATTGGTCGTGATCCCCGGTTTGACATAAGGTTCGATCATCAAAAGAACTTCTGCCGCAAGTCTGGCAGGCTCACGCATCGCCTCGATATCCTCATCCGTCTTTATTTGAATCATGCAGGTATCCCAGTTCGCGGAGACTTCGGCTATCTTCTCTCCAGTTATTTTTGACCTTTACAAAAAGGTTTAGATACACTTTACAACCAAAACGTCTTTCAATTTCTTCCCGTGCCGGTTTCCCGAGTTTTTTGAGCATAGCCCCTTTTGCGCCAATCAGAATTTTTTTCTGTGATTGTTTTTCAACAATGATCAGCGCATCAATCACCCAGACGTCTCCATGCCCCTCGCTCATTCCTTCAACCACTACCGCAACAGCATAGGGGATTTCCATACGCGTTCGTTGCATAATCTTTTCCCTTACAATTTCCTCGACCAGAAACTCCTCGGAACAATCCGTTATCATATCCTCAGGAAAATATTGCGGGCCTTCCGGCAGGTAACCAAGAATTGTTTGTCCTAGATCCTCCAATCCATCTGAACGCAAAGCCGACACGGGAATAATTTCATCAAAAATTGACTTCGCGCTGGCTTCGGCAATCAATCCCAATAAATCAGGTTTGGCAACCAGATCCAGCTTATTAATAATAAGAAGCTTTGGCGACTTTACATTTTTCAACGTATCCATCACAAAGATATCATTCTCAGCAAATCCCTGTTTCGCGTCGATAACGAACAAAACAAGATCGACATCATGGTAGGTGCTGAGGGAGGCCTTCACCATAAGGCGGTTGAGCTGGGAGGAGGCTTGATGGATTCCCGGTGTGTCCAGCAAGATGATTTGCCCGCCGGGAAAATGAACCACGCCTGTAATTTTGTTTCTTGTTGTCTGGGGTTTGTTCGAAATAGCCGCAATCTTTTTCATGACAAGCCGATTGAGGAGAGTAGACTTCCCCACATTGGGCTTACCAACAATCGCGGCATAACCAGATTTAAACTTTTCTTCTTTTTTCAATGACAATTTGGGTGGCTGAATAATTTAATGTTTTATGAATTTTGCGTTGGCTTCGGCAATCAATCCAAGCGAATCGGGCCTGGGCACAAGGTCCAGCTTGTCAATGATTATGAAGCGCGGAAGCATTTTGATCGAAAGCTATAAAATTTTGTCGTTCAGGCAGAAAGACCTATCTTGTGAACATGACCGAATGATTGTACCACTATACCCTTTCCTGACCTTAACGAGTAATTTACTACGAAGATATATACTTTTAGTTAAGAAAAATCTTTAGATGGGGTTACGAAAGGAACAAGCAAAAAGATCACACTTTGGCCTCAGAGCCTTTCCAGGTCGCCAACTGGCCTGCTACTATCTTTGTATTCGGGAGCTTGCATTTCCTGTAAACCTTTATTGCAGATTCTGCATTTTTAACCGCATTCTTTATATCCCCTGTTTTTCCCATCACCAGACATACTTTCCAAAGGTTTTTGCCTCTCCAACTGGCCTTTTCATATCCCGATCCAAGGATTATGGTTTAATTTATAATCCTCTCCGGGCCACTTTTTATTTCGTGAATTAACAATACTGATACAATGAAATAATGACTGCTAGCATCTAAATCAAATCCACCCAATGGACAAACAATCGTTAGGTCTTTACATTCATATACCCTACTGCATACACAAATGCGGCTACTGCGATTTCAATTCGCATCCTATCAAGCACGATGAAATGGAAACTTATATCGATGCCTTGATAATAGAAATGAGTCATTACTCACAAAAGTATTCCTCTGCCGGACAGTTGAATACTATTTTTCTAGGCGGTGGAACACCGACCACCCTCTCAGTTTCTCAGCTAACGCGAATTCTTGAAGAGTGCAAAAACCAATTTAACATCACGCAAGGTGCTGAAATCACACTTGAAGCCAATCCGGCGACCATTCGCTCTGACGAATTGAAATCAATTCGGCAAGCAGGATATAATAGAATCAGCATCGGAGTGCAGTCGTTTGATGAAGCAGAGCTGAAACTTCTCGACCGAGCACATGGGATTGAAGAAATCCATTCCACTGTAGACCGGGCAAGGGAATCCGGATTCAACAACCTTTCTCTAGACCTGATGTTTGCAATCCCGAACCAGACACTTGGAGGATGGGAAAATAATCTGCGTCTGGCCTTGGCAAAAAATCCTGAGCATCTTTCAACCTATAACCTGACCATCGAAAAGGAAACCGCTTTTGGGAAACTCCAGTCCAACGGAAAACTCGTCATGCCCGATGATGACCACCAACTGGAACTGTATAAAAGAACAATAGCGTTTCTTAAAGAGAACGGATTCCATCATTATGAAATATCAAACTTTGCACGACCGGGAAAAGAGTGCAGACACAATATCACCTATTGGCAAAACACAAACACACTTGGGCTGGGTGCGGGAGCATCCTTTTATATGAATGGAGTCCGCTCCAAAAACACTAATCTACCAGCGCATTACATCCATGAAGTAAACAAGAGACAAACTGCGGTGAAGTTTAGCGAATCACTGGAACCACGACAGGCAATGGGCGAAACTCTCATGCTTGGATTGCGAATGCTCAAAGGCATCAGCATAAAAACACTAGAAGACCGATTTCAAACTTCCTTCAAAACGATATATGGAGATATCATAGCCTCACTGCAGGAAAAAGAATTGATCACCATCGAACAAAACCAACTGCGTCTCTCAGAAAAAGGACTTTTTCTGGCAGACTCTGTTATTTTAGAATTCATATAAAGGATGACCCTCCGCAAGGCTCGTCCAGCCTACCACAAAACTCTAATGAGTGGAGGGCCGTAGGTGCCCAACGGGTGCTTGGCTGAAGCCTTGAGAAAGATCATCCGTCACACAAAGGCCTCCTTGAAAACAATGGAGAACCAATAATGATTCAATCTCCAACTCTAGCAACTTTTTCAAGAAAGATGATATTGCCTGCATTGAGTCTTGCGTTGATCCTGATTGCACCGAATCATTCACTGGCAAATAAGCAGGAAACTGCCCGCTTGATGTTCGAAGCAACTAAGCTCAGCCTGAAAGGGGAAAACGAAAAGGCATTACGGTATTTCAAAACATTCCACCTGGTAACGGCCAACCTGGGTGACCTCTACTTAAGACAAAAGCGCTACGATGAAGCCATGAAATTCCTGAAACAATCCCTGGTAGACATGCCAACACTGGCGCGTTCACACAAACTGATCGGGCAAATCCATCAGGCACAGGGAAACTAAGAAGAATCGCAAAAAGGAATTCACGCTCTACGAAAGACTGAAAGACGAGACTGAAAAAAAATAATTACTTCTCACAAAGGACCTATCGCTAATGAGCGACACCACCGAATCGTTCCGCAAACTAATTGAAGTTGTAGATACCCTCATGGGGGAAAATGGATGCCCCTGGGATATTGTTCAAACCCGAGAATCCCTTAAACCGTTTCTGGTAGAAGAAACTTATGAAGTCCTGGAAGCGCTGGACGCGAACGATCCAGAAAAAATCAAAGATGAACTGGGTGACCTGCTGTATCAGATATTATTTCATTCAAAAATTTCCAGCAGGAGCAATGAGTTTGACATTCGAGATGTCCTGGAAAATTTAAAGGAAAAAATGGTGCGGCGTCACCCACATATATTTAAAGATGAAACGCTCAACACCCCAGATCAGGTCATACAGCAATGGGAAGAAATCAAAAAGAAAGAAAAGATTCACTCAAACCACAACTCCGCCCTCGACAGTGTCCCGAAACATCTCCCCAGCCTGCTCAAAGCGCAAAAACTACAAAAGAAAGCGGCGAAAGAAGGATTCGACTGGGATAATGTAAGCGACGTATTCAAAAAACTCGACGAAGAAGTCGCCGAATTCAAAGAAGCCATACTGGAAGGAAAAGATGCGGACATCCAAGGCGAACTGGGAGATATCCTGTTCGTCCTCGTCAACATTGCCAAATTTAAAAAGGTCGATGCCGAAGAAGCCCTCAGATCCACCAACAACAAATTCATCAAACGCTTTCAATACATAGAACAACAAGTCGTAAAACAGGGCAAGACCCTCAAAGAAACCTCCCTCGAAGAAATGGAACGCCTCTG
The DNA here is from genome assembly GCA_002731985.1 of Nitrospinota bacterium. Lineage (GTDB taxonomy): Bacteria > Nitrospinota > Nitrospinia > Nitrospinales > VA-1 > Nitromaritima. The sequence continues at coordinate 3,225 of PCCT01000091.1, read as the reverse complement.
GCAAGACGCAAAAAAGCAGTAAAACCTGACAGGATTAAGTGCTGTGGCTATGCCACAGTGCTGAGGTGGTTTACAACTTTTCCGGTCACCAGTGCGATGACGGTTTAAAGCCTGCTATTACTTTTCCAACTCATCGGCAATGATAGCGTTGATATCACCGAGGATGATCTTTGGGTCGATATTGTGCATGTGTGCGGTTTCTTCGATGGACTCAAATGTCTGCCCCGGACACGAGAAACATCCCTCCCCATAGTGTTTTTCAAAAACAGATCTAGTCGCGGGATAAACTTTGATGAGACTACCGACCATGGTGTCTGCCTGACAGGATTCCCCTTGAACAATCTCTTTACCCGGTTTTTTATTCTCCGCTTCTTCACTGCCTGTTGAACTCTCTGGCATGGTTGGACTCGTAGATGATCCGAAAACTGCGGCATTCAGTTTTATGAGAAATTCTGCCACATCGACATCGTGTTTTTCACAGGCCTTCTCTATGGAAACATATTTGGCAAAAGTTTTTCGCGCCGTCGGATTAGCGAGGGACTCAAAACCGGTTTCAAGAAAAACCGCCATGGATTGAGGAAATTCATCAAGCACCGTGCCGACTTTCATATCGGCTGTAATTTGTGTAGCAGGTTCCGGTTCTTCTTTAGGTACCATCAGCACAAAGAACAAATTGTAAAACATGAACAGTATTGCCAATGCAGTGATCAGGGCGAATAGAACAAACAACCAATGCACTGCACCTTCCCGCCAGTTCCCCCCCGCCGCATGGGTGGTTACCATCCCGATGAGTCCGATATTCTGCAAATAAAAATGATACTTCACCCCGTTGGGCCAGGGAATGGTGCGGGCGCTGAAACGTGGTAACACATGATAGGCGACACCCGCAATCATCATCACCATGAAACCAAGCAGATTGATATGAATATGCACAAACCTCATGCGCGCGCCTAGAGTCGGCTCTATACTCATAACGACACCCAGCAACACTCCGACCGTGATATAAATCAGACCCGCCTGAATAAATCTCTTGGGATAATTTTCCACCAACTAACTCCTTAAAAAATCTATTGCTCGTAAGTTCGACCTCGCCATTCGGCTCGCCCGTGAAACACAATTTGCGTCATCGAATTCAACATGATCGCCGACATGATTATAGCTCCCAGAGGGAAAAGAAACACGTTTCTCTTTTCCAGGTTCAACTGACGACACAATGCCAGTCCCGTGACTAAAGTGAGGATTAGCCCGAACAACGCACTCCCTACCCAGATTCCCCCCGTACCTACCCACAAATTGCCTATCACCACGATATACGGAGTCAGGACAAAACAAAGGATCACAATTACATAATAGAACGTTCTTATCACCGAACCTTTCATTGCCAGAAACATATTCTTGCGCCAGCCGACCCAAATTTCCTCCAACGAATGATACATACGAATTGAAAACAAACGTTTCCCATCCGCGACCAACATGGAAAGTCCGTTACGCTTTGCATTTTTCGCCAGCATGACGTCGTCCAGAATTTCCTGGCGGACACTGAGGTGACCACCAATCCGCTGATAGGATTCCTTCTTGAACAGGAGAAAAGCGCCGAATCCCATAGCACTATCATGATTCGGACTATTAATTTTCCTGAATCGTGTGAGGGCAGCGATGAATCCGAATATGACAGGTTGAACCGCCCTCTCCCAGAACGAGCCGAATATCGCCGCCGGCATGAGTGTCAGTAAATCGAGGTCCCTGGAAATCAGAGTGTGCATGGCAGACTTCAATGCCTGCGGCTGATAGATGAGGTCGGCATCAGTGAACAGCAAGTATTTGCCGCGTGACTTCTTATATGCCTGATACAACGCGTAAGGTTTCCCAAACCAGCCCGGCTCCAATTGTTTTCCCGGAACAAATACCAGATTCGGATATTGCGCTTTCATTGAGTAAACAATTTCCGCTGTCTCATCTGTTGAGTTATCATCTACAACGATCACCTCAAACTCCGGATAATCCTGATGCAGTAATGATTCGACACAAGCTTTAATATCTCTCTCCTCGTTGCGAGCCGGAATGCATACAGACAGGTAAGGATAGTCAACTAATTCATCCTCAACCGGTACCACCTTGACGAGGTAGATCATATTGACAGAGAGGTAAAGCACGACAAGGACAATTAGAAAGAGCTGGAAGATAGTGATAAGAATCATGGGGGTTTCAAAGTTTGCTAAATCTAGCAGAGAGAAAACCTCTTGGAAGTATTGTTAAGCAAGATGGTAATTAAAGATACCGAGACCGTCAAGGATACCGACCAAAAAGTATTATACGAAATCAGCGCCCCTGTGAACTCACCGGAAAAAATTCATCAACCCGGTTTTATGTGGTATGATAAATGACTGAAAAATAGAACATTACTTGATCATACCCATGCAATTACCAGCTATTTCAAAAATAAAAAGTAAAACTCTTCTCATCTTGGCTTGTTCCCTTGCTTTCGCGGGACTTCTGTCATTGGAAGCAACAGCGGAGGCACTGTGCATAAAAGCTAAAAAGGCAAACCTTCGCCAAGGTCCAGGTAAGCATTATGAGAAACTGTGGACTGTGTTTAAATACATGCCCTTCAAGCGGCTGGGGCGAAAAGGCAGTTGGCTGAGAATACAGGATTTAGACGGCGATATTTACTGGGTATATCAAAAACTCACCACAGAAAGCTATATGTGTGCAATTATTAAAAATAATAAAACCAACCTGCGTAAAGGTCCCGGCACTAAATTCCCCAAAGTCGAATGGAGCCCTATCGACAAGTACTTTTCCATGAAAGTATTGAAAATAAAAGACTCATGGGTCCATGTCGAAGACAGTACCGGTGACCGTGCCTGGGTCCACCGTCCTCTAGTCTGGGTTCAGTAGCACCAACCTCCCCACCAAGCACAAAAAAAAGCACACAATTGACACAATATAATAAAATAACACAGGCACCTCAACCCAACACTGCTTCAGTCGGTGTCGGGGGAGTTGAATTCGGACAAAACGTAAGCGATGATCAAAAGTCCAACTCACAAAAACCAACCAAACTGGTTCCTGCGCGTGGCAAGGCTTTTGGGCTCGAGAAAGAAAACACTCCAGACCTCGATCCTGACGCAGAGTTTGCTGTCGGCCTCCTCGAAAACACCGCAGACCCGAACGATCAGGAAAACGGTGGAACGCCTTTCAACTCAGCCTCGGATCGAGCACGAG
>PCCT01000090.1 GCA_002731985.1 Nitrospinota bacterium | reverse complement strand
TGAAGCTGGCGTTGATGCTCTGATTGATTATATGAAGGATTTTGAAAAGCGTAAGGCCTAAGAGTTATATTTTGATCTATGGCTATTTTATGTTACCTGCCTGATTCATTACGGTATTGTCAGGAAAAGTGCGGGTAGTGCTAAATGATATTAAGGAAGAAGGGCTGGAAAATGTTCACCGCCGCCCAGGAAATACCACTGGAAGGTTTTTAAGGAATCATCTGATATTTGCAAATGTAGATTTTTAAACAACATTTGTTTTTCTAGATAACAATGGACAGTCAATGTCTTTTATAGAACACCAAACGATGGGAGTCATGGAATGAAAGTTCTTGTTGCCGACAACCTCTCCAATATGGGAGTGGACATCCTCAAGAAAGAATCTGGTATTGAAGTCGACGTCAACGTCGGCTTATCCAAAGAAGATCTGATAAAAATAATTCCTTCCTATGAGGGATTGATCGTGCGCAGTGCGACCAAGGTCACCGCTGACGTAATCGAAGCGGCCACAAGCTTGAAGGTCATCGGGCGAGCAGGTATTGGCGTGGACAATATTGATGTAGCCGCCGCGGGGAAAAAAGGCATTATCGTAATGAACACCCCGGAAGGAAACATCATCACCACTGCCGAACACACGATGGCCCTGATGCTATCCATGTCACGGAATATCCCGCAAGCTCGTTCCATGCTCAAGGACCAGAAAGTCTGGGCTCCGAAAAAGTTCATGGGCAAAGAGCTTCATGGTAAAACGTTGGGAATTGTCGGGCTGGGAAGAATTGGATCTATCGTTGCCGACCGTGCAAAAGGATTCGGCATGAAAATTTTGGTTTTCGATCCATATATCTCTCAGGAGCACGCTGAGAAAGTGGGCGTAGAAACCGTAGAACTGCCCGATCTTTTGAAACGCTCAGATTATATTTCCCTGCACACACCTTCTCTGGATGGTAAGCCGTTACTGAGCACCAAAGAGTTTGACATGGTCAAGCCAGGGATTCGTATCGTTAACTGCGCCCGCGGCAATCTCATTGACGATGATGCTCTTATCGAAGCTATCAAATCAGAAAAAGTAGCACAGGCCGCTCTTGATGTGTACTCGAAAGAACCTCTGTCTCCAGAGAGCCCTCTTCTTGAACTTGATGAAATCATCTGCACTCCGCACTTGGGTGCTTCGACGGAAGAAGCGCAGGAAAAAGTGGCAATCGCTGTTGCCGATCAGATCATCGACTTCCTTAAATATGGGAATATCCGCAACGCAGTGAACATGCCGTCTATTGACGCGGATACCCTGAAAAGAATACAACCCTATCTGAAACTTGGGGAAGATTTAGGTTTGTTTATTTCACAACTCGTGGAAGCACCTCTGACCAGCGTAGAGATTCAATACAATGGAGAAGTGGCTGAACAGAGAATGGACCCAATTACAATTTCTATCCTAAAAGGGCTCCTCTCCCGGAACATCGAAGGCATTAATATGGTCAACGCACCTTTCATTGCCAAAGAAAGGGATATTGAAGTTAAGGAATCAAAAAGCTCAGAAGTTCATGAATACACGAGCACCATACAGGTTACAGCAAAAACAAAAAATGGCGAGCGTAGTATTACAGGTTCTGTCTTTGGGAAAGGAGATTCTCGAGTTGTCAAGTTCGATGAATTTTATTTTGAAGCAGTTCTTTCAAAACATATGCTTGTGCTAAACAACACAGATGTTCCGGGCGTGATAGGTAACCTGGGAAGTGTCCTGGGAACCAACAACATCAACATCGCCGGATTCCATTTGGGACGAATTAAGGACGGGGATAAAGCAGTGGCTGTGATTAACATCGACTCGCCACCGACCAGCGAAACCATTCGAGCAATTCGCGACATTCCAAGCATCCTTAATGTTCACTCTGTTACCCTGTAAAGTGGGTTCATCAGTATTCGACACAAAAAAAGGAGAAGGGGATAACCCTTCTCCTTTTTAATTTTCTTCGTATACCTGCAATAACTTCGGGCTATCCCTCTTTATTTTCTTGTGTCGTACTTTCGGAAGTTTCTGCCTCGTTCTCTTCAACCTCTGCCACCTCTTGCCCGAACACCTTTGCAATGATTTTATTGGTCTCATCAAGCCCCAGAATATTATAGACCGCATTGGCTGATTTAAAATGAGTGCTGGTAAAAAGGCTGAGTACTTTCTTGCTGGAATAACCGAGCATCATAAACTCATGCGCATAATTTTCAGCGATCATGCGCAAGGTATTTTCATCAGCATCTTCATCACCGGTAGGCGGGCCTGCATCGGGGTCGATATCGTCCTGGACTTCATAAACATAGATGATATGCCAGCCGAACTCGGTTTTAACCGGCCCTACGATCTCCCCCTCTTCAGCGGAAAAAGCCGCTACTTCAAATGGGCGCACCATAGCTCCCTTGCCAAACCAGCCAAGGTCACCCCCTCGTTTTTTTGATGGACACTCACTATATTCTTCCGCCAGGTTGGAAAATTCCTCGCCATCGTCAATCTTCTTTTTTACCTCTTCGGCTAATTCCTTTTTTCCCACCAGAATGTGCCGGGCTTGCACTTTTTTGACTTTTCGTTCTTTATTAGCCATTTTTCAAACGTCCTATATGACGGTATGAATCAAATTAATTAAAACGGATTCACTTGGTAACTTGCAAATCCGATCAATTCAGCTTATTAGCGCAACACTTCTTGAATTTTTTCCCTGAACCGCAGGAACAAGCATCGTTCGGCTTGATCTTACTTTCGAATACCGGGGTCTTCGGTCCCGATTTCAATAAATCGTCTCCAACCAATTTAGCTTCTTTATATCTTTTCTTAAATGTCTCAAAAAGGTCGGGGAAAGACTGATTCAGCGACAAGAGCATTTCACTTGTCTTGGCATCCAGCTTATTGTCCTCTTCCGCCCTCTTGCCTTCATCAAAATGATATGTATAGGTGAAAACAGGTTTCAGGTTTTTATCGTCCAGTTCAAAAGGATAAAACACCATTTTCACATCACGGTTATCAACTCGTGGGTCCAGTTCATAGCTGTCTTCAGCAAACAGCTTGCCATCTCCATGTGAAAAGTTAAGGTTCTCCTCATTGCGAGGAAATATTTCCATGTAATTAACGTACCTGCCTGGCTCTAGAATAAGGTATGACTTGGGGTCTTTCTCTCCGAAAGCTTTCGCCTCCATATATCTCTGCTTAAACAAAACGAGCAACTCATCGGAAAGATTTTTGACAAATCCTTTTATGATTTCAGTTTGCACCTTGCTATGTTTTTTCTGATTGGGTAATTGACCTTGAGTTCGATTGAAATTGAGCAAAAACGTGATTTGGTTGTCGGGGTCTTCTTGCTGGGAAAACGATATCGTAACATGCTGACAATCACAAAACGGATTGGTGCAATAAAAATCATCCAGAATATAAGTATACTCGTAGTCCTCTTCCTCAAACCTGTAGGGAATGACCGAGTTCAAACTTTCCTGCTCATTAATGACTCTATAAGACTCTATGGCGCTTCTCCTGTTAACTACAAATCTATAAAAACCTTACAGTCGGATTCTTTATTTAATATCCCGGACTGCTCTGACTGTATCTTTAGTGATGTCTTCCTTATGATTCAAATTAGCATGACCGTATCGGAAATAAAAAATACAAGCGGTTCCATGCGGACGTTCATCGGAAGTCCAAGTGGTAAATCCTCCTCCCGGAGAAAATGCAGGATCAATAAAAATCTCAAACCGGTCCATGTCACGGATATGCGAATCTTCATCGAACAACTCTTCAGCTTCTTCTACGGTAGGCATCCGCCAGTCGGTGTATCCCGCAAATCTCTGCAGACCTAAGGACCTCACGTACTCTTCCGCTTTAAACCAGTTAGACCATTGGCTGGTGTCCTGGTAGGCGTCTGTCTGCTTCCACATCAACTTGGTTTCGGTATCTGTGACGGTACCGTCACCATTGTCGCAAAAACGTTTTTCATCCGTCAAAGCTGAATCTCCTTCAAGTTTCATCGGGTTACCCTTGTTTTTTAAAAGCTGGACCCATCTGACCGGTCATAAAAAATTACACTTTTTTTGGAATATCCCTGACCAAACGACTTGCACCACGAGATGGCCTGTAAACATCGTCGAATGTCGTTAATCCTCGCCGAAAACCAAAACGTACGGCCTGAATTTTATTCCTTACCTCGCTGGTCCAACACAAAAACCCGAACCCAGGATTGAATATCTCGTTTAGAGGAACCTCTTGGCCCCAATGGTCTTTGTTTGAATGTTTTTTATCGTAAAGGCTTTTGATCTCTGCAGTGGTGGGCATACGCCAATTACTGTACCCGGCGTATCTTTTTTTATTCAACTCCTCCGCATAGTCCCGCACCTGAATCCAACTCATCCATTTAGAAGTTAACTGGTAAGTATCGTCCTTCATCCATACCAGACGCTTCGAACGTTCGATGATGGTGTCATTTTCACCATCAACAAATCTCGCCTGCGCTGTGACCGCTTCACCATCTGAAGGTTTTTCTTCTGGACCCATCTTGGTTTTCCCGGGTTTCAAATATTTTTTACTGGCAGCAGAATCTATCTACACAGATTATTTTTCAATCTCCCGCACCGCTCTAACACCGTGACTGCGTAATCCCATCTGATGCCACTTGTAATCTCCGTTGTAAAACTGAAATCGTATAGCCAGACCCCTGTCCGTTTTATTCAATGTTTTGGTCCAGCAAGTCTGGCCTGCTCCCGGTGAGAATTCGGAAACCAACAATATTGTGTCACCATACTTGTCTATAATAGGATTGCCCGGGTCATAAATGGTTTGCACTTCTTTCCGGGTTGGCATCCGCCAATCGGTATTACCCGCAAATCGGCTTTTGTTCATTGCATTAATATAATTTTTTGCTTCTTCCCAGGACACCCATTTGTCCAGATCGAGAAACGAATCATCTCTTTTCCACATGAGCTGTGATTCGTGATCGGTCACCGTTCCGTCACTGTTATCGACAAACCGGGGTTCCCCATCTTTATCAGTCGATAAAGATTTCAACTGACGGACCAGTCGAACCGCACTGGGGAAACCGTCATTTTCTTTAGCCAGCCAGAACTCAAATGAAGACCTCAGGTCATACCCCATAGCGGCCTTGGCACCACGGGTTTCACTGGTCCAGGTTGAGAAGCCGCAACCCGGTGAAAAAACTGAATTGAGATGAATTTCTCCACCCTCTACATCTGTATTGGAAGCCTCTCCATCAAATAGAAATTTAACTTCCGATCCGTTTGGCACTCTCCAATTGGAATAACCTGCAAAATTTTTATCATTCACTTCCTTGGCATAAAGCTGACTTTCATGCCAACTGACCCGACGACCAAGCTCAATCCATGTATCACTCTTAAGCCACATGAGGTTATTCGCCAAATCGGAAACAGTACCGTCTCCATTATCAACATATTCTGCTTTTTTGATCGTTTTCTCGGTCATTTTATTACAGTCTTTCGAGTCTAATTATTTTCTTTTAGGACGAGTCGCAACTCTCTGAACCAAGGCTTTTCGGCATGGCCTTACCGAACCGAAGCTATACTCATCGATAAAAACCTCTTTCCCTTCAGAATAGTCATAACGTGGCCTACGCGTAGAAGTATCACCTCCCAACCACTCAACCTTGAACGCTCCTTCAGGAAATACGGGATCGAGACGTAATGTTACTCCCCCCTTCCCCGGGTTGCTACATGTTTCATCGTACAACGTTTTAGCTTCGTCAAATGATGGCATACGCCAGTCGTCAAACCCACCTATTTTGCGAAGGTTTTTTCTGGCGTTGTAATCGCAGGATTCATGCCAGTTGAAAAACTTCCCTTTATCCTGCCACGAATCTTTTTTCATCCAGAAAATCCCTGTCTTGGTATCGTGAACAACATGCGGTCCTTTTTCTACAAAACGCTTTGGACCCTCATCAACCTTAACGGGAGCATCACCTTGTACCTGCTGGATTTCTTCACCCATAATATTCCTCTTTTCGTGATATTACTTTTCAGTCGCCTGTGTAACCAATTTCAACATTGCCTTCGTCAACTTCGACAATAACCGGAACAATGTATTTTCCTTCGGTGTATTCAAGCAATTTTTCTAACCCATGCGAGTTAGTGTCTACGTTGACGTAGACAAACGCACGGTTCATTTGTTTAAAATCGTCACGCGCCTTTTTAGTATGAGGGCAATCATCTTTTCCAAAAATCATGTAATGAGACATTTTCTTATCAAAACCTCTAACTGTAGTCTATAGATTCGGCTGGCTGTGATCAGCGCTGGAACTTTTTAGTATCTTTACGCCACTCAGGCTCATATTCCTCGCGCTCGCTGGCATCTCTAACAAGGCGGACATGCGAATACTCGTTGTCCTTATGCTCCCAGAATTCGTTACCAGTAATATAGCTGAACTTCTCAGCATACTGGTGGTAGTCCGGTTTTTCCACATATGTCCAGGTGTTATGGCCTCCGTCCGGCTCAAAAACCTCATCGATATGAATTTCAGAGCCATCCTTATCTACACTACTCTTAGTGAAAGAAAACATCGACTTGGCTTCTTCGGTACTGCACAGGCGCCAGTCATCGTATCCGGCAAATTCTTTTTCATTCAGAGACTCGCAGTAATCCTGAGCTTCAAACCAGTTGATACCATACTTGAATACTGCATAAGAGTCTGCCTTAGCCCACATCAGCTTGTTACGCGGATCACTGATGGTACCATCTCCATTGTCGATGAACGAGGGGACTTCCTGTTCGGCTATCTCGTCTTCATCTTCCTCGTCATCCCACTCTTCTTCACCAAGCCATTCAGTTTGAGCATCTTCATCATCCTGATCGGGAATACCCTCGGCACCCTCTTCAGGTTCCTGCTCTTCCTTTAATTCTTCATCAGACATATCTCAATACTCCAGATTTCATATTTCAATCCGTAGAAGACCACTAACAAAATCGCAACGTTTTCCAACTTCTTCCTAAAGATCTCTAACCAATCTGGCAGAGGTTCCCGTAGTTGAGACCGTCTGGTCTACACAAATTTCTTTCCCTGTCGGGTAGTAACTTTTCCAAGCATAAGAATCGTATCGCGTCTCAGAGGTCCAGAAACTACTCTCACCACCCGCCTGATAATTAGAGACTTTTCGTTTTTTCTTTTGGTGCAGATCTAAAAAAATAGTTTCATAAGCCTCTTTATTTTTAAACAGAGACCGAACCTCACTTTTTGTTGGGAGCCTCCAATCATTATACCCCAGATACCCCTGCTCATTACAAGCCTTCACATAGGCACTTGCCTCGTCCCAGTTGAGCCATTTCCCAAGCTCCTGCCTGGAGTCTCGCATCGACCACTGCAAATCGTTTTCAGAATCTGAAACGGTTCCATCACTATTATCTTTATATGCACACTCAGCTGAATTTGCCAAAACACCCTCAATTTTTAAAATCTGGGTTGGACAAAAAACACCCCTATCCTCTATGCCACATTCAAAATCATAAGATGAGTCAATATGAAATGTGATTCGAAGGAAGAGTATTCTTAATTAACATAAAACAGGGGCAAACCTCAAATCGTTTAAACTTTTCAGGAATTAATTGATATAAATTACCACCCCAAAGGTTGATTTTCAAGCCCAAAGCCCCGAGAACCTTACTTTCCAGCAAGGCTAACTCACTCACGTTAACGCCACCCTCCTCCTTGAGTGATCATATCCTTCACTTGAGGGACAGCGGTGATCTTAAGGCGAGTATTGTCAAACTCGCCGCGAACAAAGCGGACACTTGTGTTAAGAGTATCATCCACTTCCTTATGCCCTCCTCTGCCACTACTGAAAGAATAAGCATAAGCGGTGATCTTGCCCCGGGTATGACAAGTCCAGGTATCATACCCGCAACCTATAGTAAAAACAGGATCGATATAAATGTCTATATCATATTTATCTTTAATGGACGTAGTTTTATCAAGCAAGCTGTGCGCCTCACGCTTGTGAGGAAACCGCCAGTCGTTGTGTCCCGCAAAAGACTCTGTGTTAAATTTATCCAAAAACCTTTTGGCATGGGGGTAGGTCAAAAACTTTTTCAGCTTTAAGAACGAATCTTCCTGCATCCACATTAGCTTCGTCCAGCTATCGGTAACCGTACCATCCCCGTTATCGACGAATCGTTGTTCAGTCATCTATATATTACTCCAGTTAAAGTTCAAGAGAATATGGACTATTGTAATGGGATCAGCTAAAAATTCCAAAAAAAAAAGCCGAGGGGCCTAAGCCCCCCGGCTGAAAAACAAGTGTTTCTTAACGATCTCTTTCTTTCTTGTGCCCACCAACAGCGAAGATTCCGCGCTCGGTGCCTTCTGGCATACCGTACCCAGGCTCAATGTATGTACCTGGAGTAACGTGGTCCATATGGTAGTCGCTCTGATAGGTCTTACCTGAACCTGCGTCGATTTTCCAGTCATGTCGGTCAAAACGCTGACGCTGACAATTAACGGAAACAACCCC
>PCCT01000089.1 GCA_002731985.1 Nitrospinota bacterium | reverse complement strand
GGAATGACGCCAGAAACGCCGTAATCGCACGAGCCTCTTCCGGCTCCAGGCCCAAATTCGGCATTTTTGTATCTGGATGAAAAGCCTGCGGATTAGAAATCCAGGCATAAATCCATTCAGGTCTGTAATTAAATGAAGAACGGTTTAAATTTGGACCTATCTTTCCTCCCGCCTCATTCAACTGATGACAACCCAGACAACTTTTTTTATTCATAATCAGCAGTTCGCCAGATTTCGTTTGCTCCTTTTTCTGGCCTTCCCCGGCGAACCATTTCGAAAAAGAATCCATGGCAGAGCGCGACAATACAGATCCTAGAGGCCTCTCGGTGTTCACACCTTCTGGAGCCGTTACCGCGGATCCACCTTGTCCCAGCTGCCGGATAAATGCTATCAGCGACCATATCTCCTCTTCAGACAAGGTATGACCAAATACGGGCATCAAATGGGACTTCTTAACCTTGGCCCCTCCCTCACTAATGACTCTAAATAGCTGGTCGTTGGTCCGTTTAGCGAGGAACTCAGGGCTGGACAATTCAGCAGGATCTTTATCAAGAAACTCCGCATTGAATCCATCCCCATCACCATGATTGCCATGGCAGTGAGCGCAGTAATCCAAAAACAGGCGTTTTCCCTTTTCCTGGAATTCGGGGTCCATTGCTAATCCCGGAGGAGATGAGGGCACACCTCCGGCCCATGCGGGGAGACTGGGTATCACCGCAAAACAGGCTACCAATAAAAGAACTTTAAGGGGGTTTGGCATAGCCTGATAACAGGAGCCTTAAGTGAAATGGGATCTAAAGCCGAAATATTAACTTAAATCGAAAAGATAATCATCAAAGAATTGCAAAAAGTTCAGGTAGAAACACAACGAGGCTTGCAGTTGTTGGCTGAAGCAAAAAAAAAGCAAGGGGACCCGAGGGCCCCCTTGCCATGGTGCTGAGGTTAAGCGTTTTCGATGAGGACTACTTATTCATCGATAACACATCGTCGCCAGCCGCTGAAGCAGATTTTACACCTTTAGCAGATGCGCCACCCAACGGAAGGACAGAACGATCGCCCGCAGGCAGAACCTTGAAGTAACCCCACTGACCTGCCTGCTGGTACGGAGTACGAGCATTCATCCACAGGTAAGTTCCAGGGTTGCTGTAGGTACCACCAGCAGTCATTTCGGCCTGAATCCACTCGCCGCCGCCGAACTCTTCGGTGTCGATCATATCTGAACCGACCTGTCGAAGATGTCGACGCCATTGATGGCCGTCTACATTAAACATCTGGTTCTGCTCATTATGAGCACCCATGATGTTGATCATGACGAGATCTCCGGCATGTGCCTTCAGAGTCGGAGTCGCAGGATCACTAGCCGCGGCAACACAAGGTGTGAACATATTACCCAGTTCACAACCTTCATCTTCACGATAGGACCACGGCTCCAACCTGTAGTTCACGCCCGTGAGTCCCGCAACGTTCTGCAGGTAAGGCATGAAAGACGTACCGAGGATGTTGTCCTCATCCTGGAAATACAGCGCGAAATCACGATAGTTCTCACGATTTCGATTTTCCGGATAAGACTTATCGATGATAACGTCCGCTTTCCAGGAGTTGCCCAGAGAGATGTCTTTCCCTGTTGCTGGATCACGGTATACAGAACCTCTGGGACCAATGATGAGACCGCCATAGAGACCGTCTCGAACATTACCAGTCAGGTTACCAAAATCCCAGATCACACTACCGGTCTGACCGTAGTCAGGATGTGCATAGTAGGTGTAGGTCTTAGATTTACCTGGCTGAACAGTCTGGTCACCAGAGTTGTTACCAACGTTGATTCCCTGAGAAGTCATAGGATCAAAAGCAACGTTGTTGATATGCATGGAGGCATTACCACTCTTCAAGCGATTGGACAGCTTGATTTTGATACAGTCTCCAATGTTGGCACGAAGCGTCAACGGATGAGGAGCCCCACCCGAAGCTGTTCTGGCCGCTTCACCCTCAAGAGCAAAAATCTTGCCCGCAGAGTTAGCGAGAACCAGCTTACGCTCGAAGTCAACTTCGATCTGATCTTCTGCCTTCGCGTTGAAATCCAGCGCTTTGTTGATAGCTACTACGCTGAAATTCTTCGTAGGCGCACCACTTGGACAAACAACCCCACGTTTCCACTTCTTGGGGTTGTCGTTGCCAGGTAGTACTTTAAGATCGCCCTGAAGTTTGTCATGTACCCGGAGAATACTCCAGCTACCTTCTGACAGGTGAGAAGTACGACCATCGAAGTACAGATAATCACCCGCCATCTGCTGGTAACCACCCGCCGTTGTGGCCAGGTCATAACGCTCTGCAATACCTACATGCAGTGTGTTAGTCATGCGAGACTGCGGATCATAACGCTCAGGACGGAACCCATGTCCAGAAACTGAGAACATGTGGGTTTCGTTCATCATGCCATGCAACAGACGGAACACAACATTATCCCCAAGATATGCACTGATCATAGGAGTATCAGGATCCCCATGAACTACACTGCTAAACATCTGGGAAGGGTCGGAGTTGCTCTTCAACCGTGCAGAAAGAGAAGCCGCACGGAAATTGAATCCGCCACCTGTTGTATGTGTTCCACCGTTCAGATGTGGGAAAGCCACTTCCAGCATAGTACTAGGCATCTGGAAAGAAATGGACTGTCCCGCCGCAATAGCATTCTCACGAGAGAGTCCCGGAGGATTCCCTTTGGTAACGAGCTGTGCTGTATGCGGAACGGTGTCATGTGTTTGAACAACGATTTCACGGAAACTACCATTTCGGCTATAAGCGAAAGGCTCTGTTCCATGAATGTCTGCTACTGTACCAGTACGAATCGGTTTGCCAGTCTTAGGATCATGATACGTAGATCCCCAAGGCTCAACAACCGTCGTTCCGATACCACCGTGCGGCCAGGTTGTAGCACCGAACGCATGGTCATGCCAGAAAACAAGTCCGAGGTCGACGTCAACCCACCATCGGTAACGTACGAACTCGGTGCTCACGATATGTCCAGCCGTGTGGGCGTGGGTCATACCTTCCGTAAAGGTGATGCTGTACTTACCGTCTTTAGCAATACCTTTAGTTGGATCTGGAGATATAGATTTGATCCAACGAGCATCTTTGCCATTGGGCACTTCGATTCCAACCATGATGTCAGCACCAGCGTGGAACGGAGTGGCACCATCAGCCATCTGGATTTCAATGGTCTGATCACCAGGGCCTGTATCTTTCAAAAGCTTGGCGTTCATTGGCATAGGCATGCCAACATGATGACCATCTTTCATCTTCTTAGTGAACTGCCTGTATGACCGCATAGACTGGTCATACGAGAAGCCCGAGATAACACCATCCGACGCTTGGTTGTCGAACTGGAAAAAGTGCGGATGGATGTTGAGCTTGGACATCTGGAAGTTAGTGAAGTCATCGTCATTCCACTCACTGGTCAAAAGAAGATCCACACAGTCATAAACGTTTGCGCGGATAACCAGCGGAATGGCTTTCTTAGGATCAGCCTTCACTTCCGCCATCTCTTCGTCGAGTACGTAGATGAGACCGTACTTATCGATGATCGGAGGCGTATCTCCAATAGCACCGGACAACTCAATCGGCGTATTGATGAACACAAGATTGTACTGCTTACGACCAGCACCCTTCGGACAAAGACTCCAACGGCCTTGCTCACCCGGTTTTGCTGGTGTCGTATTTTCTACATTTGGACCAGACCGTCCACTACCAGATTCCGTAGCGGTAATGACAGTGTCATCTGGCTGTGAATGGAACGGCTCCAACCATGGAGCACCACCATGGTTTCGCGCGAAAGGAACACGCTTGCCAAAGTGAGGTGTCATGTGAGGCCATGCCAGTTTACCTTTCTCATCGAACTGAAGCGGATGACGCTTGCCAGGACGTGGAGAAATGTATTTTACTACTTTATAGGTAGGTTCACGCTCAGACAGAGCTTGATTACCTTTCCAAGCATAATCCCATACAGAACCGTCATTGGATTTTACCTGGGTTACTTCATCGTCAGAGTGTCCGGGTTTGCCCATAGGAGGCAACATGTACTTAACCCAGTCTTTAACGTTTACAACACGGGTTTCTTTGGTCCAGTCACTCTCACCGCTACCGGTGATTTTGAACTTGGTACCAAACCAGTCCATTGTCTGGCCGACCAACTGATCTGAGGATACACCCTGAGGGATGCGGCCTGCACGGTCAGGAAGCTCAACCAATGGAATCATAACATCGGTACTACCCAGTGGGTAGTTGCCGTTTTGAAGGGTGTTATAAACCCTCCAGTATCCCCACATACCAGCAACATAGTGATGCGCTACATGGCAGTGGAACAGGAAGTCACCAGCCAAACGCTGACACAGACCAGAACCACATTCGGTCTCAAGGTCAAGTGCCTCAGCAGGTCCGATAACTTCAACGTCTACACGGTCAGTCGTGGTGCGGACAACCGGGTATTTAACCGGACCGTCCCAGGCAGCCTGGGTAAGGTTCGGCAACTGCGCTTCGCGTTGCGGAGAACGCGTCCAGCGAATGGAACCACCATGCGGATGATGCGAATGGAACACCTCACCACCACCATGGATCAAGCGAAATTTTGCTGGGTCACCCAAGTACGAACGTGGAATGGTAGTTGGAACATCAGCAAAAGTATAAGAACTGTAAGACAATGATTCGTCTTCATAATGAAACATTTTGTCCTGTACCGCCAGGTTGTTGATACCGAAAGGCTCAGAACGGTAGTTCATAGCACGTGCTGAAGGACGATAAGCGTCAGTCAACGGATCGCGCTGAGGAATCATTTCGCCGTGTCGATTCAGAGGGCGGAAAGATTCATCGCCGACTTCGTGATAGAACAGAACAAACTCACGAAAGTCTTTTGCGTTTTCATTAGCGATCATCGATTGCCAGCCAATTGCCCGGGGTTGCCCGGTGTAAGGGCTCAAGTATGTAGAACCTTTAGGCTCAACAATGAACGCACCGATCAAACCGAGAGCCGAAGGATCTCGGCCTGCGCGACTCATGATCATGTGACTACCTTCCTGCTCATCGATTGGAATCATCCACTCGAAATCCTGAGAGCCACCAGATTTGGTGATACCGCCCGCAGAAGCCGCAGAAGCCGGAAGACCGGAAGAACTGATGATCATAGCCGATCCAAGAACCTGGAATCCGGCATCCTCATCTTCTACCTTGTTGGAGAAATGAACGCGAACACAGTCGCCTTGGTTAGCACGCAATACCAATGGCTGAATGGCATCGCCTTGAATTCCGGTCGAAACCATACCCGGGTCCATCTCATCATCCCGAGACTTGGCATTGGCCTTCTCTTCAGTGCGAACCTTGCTGATCTCCGAATCAAGAGCATACATGTAGCCAGGGAAATAATCGCCCCACTGGTTCAGCATGATTTCGACATTGATTGCCGAAACATTGTACTGCTTGACCGGAGCATTGCTCGGACAATGAGAGCCCTGGTTCACAGTCAAACCTGCCTCTGAAGGTCCAAGCAGGTAGCTCTGGCCCAACTGATGCGCCGACCAAGAATCGTGGAATGCGCCACCTTGAGAAGCCGGGCTGGCATGTTCCTTGATTTTACCCTGTAAACGGTCCATCAGCTTCATGAACGTGTTGTTCAGGCGATCCTGGCGACCATCCATGCCGCTCATCACTTCTTCATAGTTTACCTGATTTTCCAGCTTGTCCAGCCAGACCGGTCGATCATGCCCCTGTTTGTGATCCTCAGGACCTGATGCCGCAAAAGCGGGATTCAAGCCAAGGCCTAAGGCAAAGGTCAAGATCATCATGATCCACCTGCCCAAACCTCGCGATGGGTTGGTAAAAGTGTTGCAAGTCATAAATACACCCTCCGGTTAATAAAAAAGCCCAAAAACCTGTAGTTTTGGGATAAGACTTGGTGGAAAAAACTTCTTCCCCCCTGAAAAAAACATCTAATTCGTAAGAACCATCCGATTATCTAATTATCTAATTCGTAAGAACCATCCGATTCAAGGACCGAATGCAATCCCACAAAATATTTAAAACTTTAACTTTCAAGTAGTTAACTAAGCAACCGCCCGTAATGGACCCCACGACAGGGGCCTCTCCTGCTGGGAGCGGCACTATTAAAGATACAAAAGCAGGATAAATATTCCCTTAAATTAAAATTTATTTAAAATAGTGAAAGCTTTTAAAAAAAAGGGGAAAGGCCTATTTTGACATCGCATAACAGAACAATTCTAGAGCGGAGGAAATGATGGAATGAAAGGGAGGGATCCTTCGAAATCTACCGAAATTGATCCGGCTTTTCATCGTTTGGGAAGGAAGATGCACCCGAACGCACCAGATAGCGTTTTAAGTAAACTTTAGCTCTGGCAATTCTGGACATTACCGTGCCGATGGGAATATTTAGCTGATCGGAAATGTCCTGGTAGGACAAACCTTCAAAATAAAAAAGCCTGATCGGCTCACGAAGTCTTTCGTCTAGTTTGCCCATGGCAGACTGGATGTATTGTTTAACCTCATTTTTTAAAAATTCATTCTCAGGGTGGATGTTACTGTGGAGGGTATCACAAACCGCTTCAAACTCAATCTCAATCTTATTCTTGCCTTTTTCAATATCTTTGAGAAACAAGTTTCTTAGAATGGCGAACAGCCAGTATTTACTTTTGCCCCGATCCTTTAACTGGTCGAAGTTTTTCAACGCAATGTAATACGTTTCCTGGACCAGGTCTTCAGAGCCCTGACTGGTTCCACATAAACGAAATGCAGACCGGTAAATTACTGCCGCATGAGGAAGGAGGTACTTATTAAAAGTGTCCAGACTTCCATTATTATCCGACAGATTCGTAGCGAATTTGACTAAAAAATCCAAAACCACCCCTTTGTAAAGCTTCGCTTAAACCTAAGAATAAAACAATTCTTTGAATTTATAGGAATAATAAAGAAAAAACCGGATCATTTAAAGTAGTATTTTTGTTTTTTTTACTATTGGCCAAATAATATATGCAACCTTCTACTTCAACACGCATCTAACCCCTGTACAATTATTTGACTCGACTTCTAACTTGGTAGGTTATGGTTATATCAAACAAAGAGTTATTGGAAATTTCCACCCAGATAGAGCGTGATGGCAGACTTTTCTACCTGGAACTATCAAAACACGTTGATGACCCCACCGTAAATGAATTTCTCCAGGTCATGGCCAGGGAAGAAGCTCTCCATGAAGTCCAGTTTAAGGAAATGCTGGAGAAAAAAGGCGACCAGGTATACGGCTGGGAGGACCATCAGGGACTCAGAGACATGATGGAGAAGGAATTCAAGACTGATATTTTCCCTCCGATCGAAGAAATCATGGAGCATGTCACAAAGGTCAAAGGCATAGAGAAAGCCTTGGATTTTGCGGTGGAAGCAGAAACGGTGGCCGGTGAGTTCTACGGACTTCTGATTGACATGTGCAATAACATTGAAGTCAAAACCTTGCTGGTCCTGCTGCAAAAAGCTGAACACGACCACCTGGAGAGAATCCAGCTCCTACGAAAAGAGTTCCTCAAAAAAAGCCCCGAAAGCAAATAAGACTAAGCCCTCTATCCGCCACACAATCTCCAAATCATCCTCTCCGAAACTTTTTTCTCTTGAAATCAGAACAAAAAAAAGCAGCACCAGAACAATAGTTCCAGTACTGCTTTCTAATGAACCTGTTTAACTGAACTTACTTGGCAGCAAGCTCAAAGTTAGCAGAAGCCGCGCCAGCACCAACAGTTACTTCCTGGCTTACTTCTCCAACATACGGCTGCCACGCGGTTACTTTGTATTTACCCGCTGGAACACCGTCAATCTTGAAAGATCCATCAGCGCCGGTAATGGCATAGTATGGGTTCCAAACGATACGAGCATCTGCTTCCATATAGTTATGCTGATCACACTGCAAGAAGAAATGCTTGTCTTTTTTCTGTTTCAAACGCGCGAGATTCTTGGTCACATCAGCAACATCACCTTTACTAGGCAGAGGCTTGTTGAACAGGGTCTTGCGGTTTGCGCCAACAACTGAATAACCATGAGGATTGTGCAGAATGTCAGTGTCATTATTGTTTACCTTAACAATTCCACCAGTCTTTCTTTCAGGCTTGGTAGGCTTACGAACTGCGCCCATTTTCTGTACAACGTCACAATCGGTAAAATCAAAAACAAACTTGCCACCATCACCCCAAGGTTTACCACCGTCAATTTTTTCGATGAAAACTACAGCGTCTTTCAGCTTACCACCAGCCGCGGAAACTTTAACACGAGGTCGAACTCCGTCTTTTGCATCAGCGTGCTTGGAGCAAAATTCTACATTTTTACCCTTTGCCAAGTTCTCCATAATGGGTGCTGGAGCCGCCCCTTTAAGAGTGACCACACCTGCGATTGAACCAGAGCCAGCAGATCCTTCCTTATAGCCCTTCTTCTTGGCAAAACTTGTTCCTGCCAACGCAACAGAAACAACCAACGTTAATACTGCAATCCAAACTTTTTTCATTACCTAATACCCTCCTTGAATTAAACAAAAACAACCATTAAACACTCAAACAAATAATACAAACGATAGATGCACTAGCAAATTCCATCAATGTCTGAATTAAGATGGCGCGCATTCTACCACAATTTAAGTAAAACGCAAAACAGGGGAACCCCGAAAGGTTCCCCTGCCATTATGCAATGTAAATGCTATCAAACGAACGATTAGCGGTTCATTGATAACACGTCGTCTCCAGCGTCTTTTGAAGCAGACTTAACACCTGTCGGTGACGCTCCACCCAATGGCAGGACAGAGCGGTCGCCCGCTGGCAGAACCTTGAAGTAACCCCATTGACCCGCTTGCTGATACGGCGTACGCGCGTTCAGCCACAGGTAAGTTCCGGGGTTGTTGTAGGTGCCACCCGCCTTAATAAAGGCCTGGATGTATTCGCCACCGCCGAACTCTTCTACATCAATCATATCCGAGTTCTCCTGGTTCAAGTGGCGACGCCATTGGTGACCGTCTACATTAAACATCTGGTTCTGCTCATTATGAGCACCAAAGATATTGATCATGACACGATCACCGGCATGTGCCTTCAGAGTCGGAGTCGCAGGATCACTAGCCGCGGCGACACAGGCTGTGAACATATTACCCAGTTCACAACCTTCATCTTCACGATAGGACCACGGTTCCAGTCTGTAGTTCACGCCTGTGAGTCCCGCAACGTTCTGCAGGTAAGGCATGAAAGACGTACCGAGGATGTTGTCCTCATCCTGAAAATATAGCGCGAAATCGCGGTAGTTTTCCAGGTTCCGATTTTCCGGATAGGACTTGTCAATGATCACGTCCGCTTTCCAAGAGTTACCCAGGGAGATATCTTTCCCTGTTTCTGGATCACGGTAGATAGAACCTTTGGGACCGATGATGATTCCACCGAACAGGCCGTCTCGAACGTTTCCGGTCAAGTTACCAAAATCCCAGAGCAAGGCTCCATTGATATTGTAATCCTGATGTGCATAGAAGGTATACACCTTGGACTTGCCAGGAGCAACCGTCTGGTCACCAGGATTATTACCTACGTTGATTCCCTGAGAGTCCAGAGGATCAAACGCAATGTTGTTCGCATGAAGCGAGGCATTGCCTTTTTTCAAGCGGTTGGTCAGTTTGATTTTGATACATTCTCCAATGTTGGCACGGAGTGTCAACGGATGCGGAGAATGTCCTTTGGCCGCGGCTTTAGCCACTTCGCCTTCTAGGACGAAAATTTTAGCGTCTGCGTTAGCCAGTTGGAGTTTACGCTCAAAATCAACTTCGATTTCATCCTCGGTGTTTGGATTGAATTTCAAGCTGGTGTTAACTGCAACCACACTGAAATTTTTCACCGGCGCACCACTTGGACAAAGCTGTGTGGAGGACTTCTTAGGCTTCTCGTTTCCGGGAAGAACTTTGAGATCCTTTTGCAGTTTGTCATGAACACGGATGATACCCCAACTACCTTCAGACAGGTGAGAGGTACGACCATCGTAATACATATAGTCACCTGCCATCTGCTGATATCCACCTGCCGTGGTGGCCAGGTCATAGCGCTCTGCGATACCGATGTGCAAAGCATTTGTCACTCTGGAGTCGCGGTCATAACGCTCGGGACGATACCCGTGACCGGAAACAACAAAGGTGTGTGTTTCATTCATCATCCCATGAAGAATACGAAACACAATGCTATCACCGAGATAAGCACGCAACATTGGTGTTGACGGATCTCCATGAACTTTACTACTGAACATTTTGGAAGCATCAGAGTTGCTTAACAACCTTGCGGAAAGCGAAGCCGCACGGAAGTTGAATCCGCCACCCGTTGTATGCGTTCCACCGTTCAGATGCGGAAAGGCAACCATCTGCATGGTCTTAGGCATCTGAAAGGAAATGGACTGACCTGCCGCAATAGCATTCTCACGAGAGAGTCCCGGAGGGTTCCCTTCGGTAACGAGCTGTGCTGTATGCGGAACGGTATCGTGAAGTTGAGCTACCAATTCACGGAAACTACCATTTCGACCATAAGCAAATGGTTCTGTTCCGTGGATGTCAGCTACAACACCACTGCGGATCTGCTTGCCAGTCGTGGGATCATGATACGTAGAACCCCAAGGCTCAACAATTGTAGAACCGATACCACCGTGCGGCCAGGTGGTCGCGCCGAACGCATGGTCATGCCAGAAAACAAGACCCATATCCACGTCAACCCACCATCGATACCGAACATACTCAGTACTTACGATATGACCTGCTTTG
>PCCT01000088.1 GCA_002731985.1 Nitrospinota bacterium | reverse complement strand
TTTTCCGTTGCAAGACAAATTAGCATACGCAAACGATGGCAGTAATAGACCGCTGTTTTAAAATTGGGGCTACCAAACCAGCCGCGCATCTTGCAGTTGTACCCGCAACAAAATGAAGAAAGAAAACGGGAAAGCAAAAGTTTTAAACAAGACTGAGTTTAATCGTGTCAATCTTCACCATTTTAAAGTAACTCAAAAATCATTCCCCATGCGCAGATCATCAGACCAAGGATAAACCGCGAGTTATTTTCTCCCTTAATATCTAGTCAAAATCATTCAAAAGACGTATGTAAGTATACGTAGTAAGCCAAATATTTTATTAGGTTGTTCGTATACCTTTAAAATTATAATATAATTCATTAGACTTTAAATAATTGAGTGTCGACCTATGACAGACCTTAATTACTCAGATTATAAAATATTAATCGTTGACGATATTTCAGAAAAGGTTGGTGTATTAAGAATTATTCTAGATGGTGAGGGCTATTCCATCGCCGTGGCTCAGGATGGAAAATCTGCCATTAAACTAGCAGAAGAAATTGTACCCGACCTCATCATCTTGGACGTAAATTTGCCTGATATGGACGGCTTTGAAACCTGCAAAATTTTAAAACAAAAGAAGAAATTTAAAGAAACGCCCATTATATTCATTACTGGAGGCAATCAAAATGACCAAGTATTGAAGGGGTTTGAAGTGGGAGGCGTTGATTACATCCTTAAACCCTTTCATTATTTAGAAGTATGTGCTCGCGTAAAAAATCATATACAAATTAGCCATCTGCTAAAAAATCAGAAAATACTTATAAATGATCTAAAAAAGGCTAATAAACATTTACACAGTGCTTCTAGAACAGATCCTTTAACAGGACTACCCAACAGGCGCGATTTATGGGAAAAAATGGGTGATGAGATTGTCCGATTTCATAGAAGCAAATCAACTTTTTCAATTATTATGACCGATATAGATAACTTCAAATTGATCAATGATCATTATGGGCACAACGCTGGCGATTATGTATTAACAGAGATTGCAAAAATTTTTAATTCAAACTGTCGTGAACAGGATAAGCCAGGACGCTGGGGTGGTGAAGAGTTTTTAATTATCCTGCCTGACACAAAAGTTCAAGGTGCAGTCATTCTCGCAGAAAAGATTAGGAATCAAATCGAAGCACATGATTTTATCTATAATGACATTAAAATAAAATCCACCATGAGCTTCGGAATTAACTCCTACAACGAAGTCCTTACCATGGGTGAGTGCCTGAAAGTTGCAGATGAGTATATGTATCAAGCTAAAAATTTAGGTAGAAATAGAGTTGTTTCAGTATCATCATAATTGTATTACTAGCCTTACTACACTGACTTTATTCCAGTGAAAACTAACAAGCATCGAACCCTAAGAGTTGACGACACTCCGGCTAACCTGGGTATTCTTCGAGTCAACCTTGACCGCGAGGGATATGAGGTATCTGCAGTCCCCATAAGAATTGCTTTCTGCAACCCCTAGTACTTATATATCTATTAAATAATTTATGACAAAACGGGATAATACCAATGGAAGAAATTCTGTAGTTGCCAGGAGTTTTTCTAAATACGCTCGAGGATATGATAAGCACGCCCGCCTGCAAAAACAAATGGCTGAAAGATTAGCATCATTTCTTCCAGATATAATGCCAGATCAAGTGTTAGAAATTGGATGTGGCACAGGACTTTTCACGCAACATTTACTCGCTCACCCTTTAAAGCAATTAATTTTAAATGATATTGCGGCTGATATGGTTGAACGCTTGCAATCCAAACTAACCCTTCCACGTTACTGCCGCGTAGAGGTGGGTAATGCAGAAACGATGGAATTTCAAGCAGTGGACTTGATTACCGCAAATGCGGTATTTCAATGGTTCAAATTGCCACTTGAAACTCTAAAAATATTTAATTCATACCTCAGGCCAGATGGAGAGTTGATCTTTAGCACATTTGGTCCAGCCACTCTTGCGGAGTTTCGCAAAACTGCATCCATAGAGAGCCCAGCATCACTCCTGACATTCATCAAATGGAAAGAATTGATCCATGAAGCCGGGTTCAGCCTTCGATCCTCCGCATCAGAAACGCGTAAATCTTTTTTTTCAAACACTTTAGGCTTGCTGAAAAACCTCCAGCAGATTGGAGCGGCACCCTATCGGATGACAAGCTCTAGTGATTTAAGACGGCTAATCAAGGAATATGATGAAAACTATTCTACTAAACAGGGCGTTTATGCAACCTGGGAACTGTTTTATTTTTCAGCAAAAAAACCCTAAACCTGTAATGTTCATTACCTGAGTAGACACTCAAGAAGTCCTGTGTACTTGTGAAAAATACTGTGTATTTTTGCACAGGGTCCACAGGCTCAGCTTCATTTATGCGCTCATTTTTTCTTTAAGAATTTCAAGCGGTTAGATTGTGTGAAAGAAATGCAAAACTTAAAACTCGTGCCTTGGCAAAAGAAATTAAAGACTGGATTATGTGGAGGGTTAAAAGGCAAATAGAACACCCTGAAATGTAACAACCTTGTTAGTTAATATGGAACGAATACTACACCATCAGGTCTTGTTGTTCTTCCAGGTAATGCTTACGTCGCCCTTGCGAATCTTAAGTTGACATCCCAGGCGCATTCCCGATTGTAGGTCCTCTGGTAATAAATAATCTTTTTCTTCTTCAGTTGTTATCGATAAATTCTTGCTTCCACTAATGACCGTAAGCTCGCAAACGCCGCATGTTCCTTCGGTGCATCCGAATGATAATGAAGTGCTTACCTCTTCGCAAATGTCAATCAAAGGAGTACCATCCTCAATTTCGTGCGTCACTTTTTCAGGTTTAAAATGTATGCGAGCCATTATTTTAAATTTATTTTTGAGTTATTGTGCTGAAATTAAATAGAACTATAATCCTTCGGCCTTCAATTGATCAATGAGGGTAAGTTGTTTTTCAGTCAGGTCTTTTGGGTATTTGACAATCACACGGACCAGTTGATCGCCATTTCCATTGCCACGGCTGCGTGGAACCCCCATTCCTTTAAGGCGGAGCTTTAAATGACTCTGGGTGCATGGCGGAATTTTAACCATTTTTGATTCTGTTAATGTTGGAACCTCTATTGTGGTCCCTAGTAATGTATCTGTGAGACTTATTTCTTGATCCATTATAATATCATCTCCTTCCCTTTTGAAAAGGTGATGTCCATTGACGCGCATTTTAAGGTACAAGTCCCCAGGCGGACCACCATTTATACCTGCTTGCCCTTTGCCTACAAGCCTTAAGCGACGTCCACTTTTGGAGCCTGGCGGAACCTTGAAACTAGTTTCAATTTTGTTTCCATTTTGCTCGAATACCACAGTTCGTTGTGTTCCAAGTGCGGCTTCTTCAAAGGGGATATAAAAGCTTTGTCGCACATCTTTTCCCTTTCGTGCGCGAGATCTACCAAGTCCCTGTCCAGATAGGAAACTTTCAAGGTCCGGGTTTCCACCACCCCCAAAATTGGACTGGGAACCGAAACCTCCAAAAATATCACCGAAATCAAAATCCTTAAAAATATCTTCTCTGGAGAAACGTTTGTGAAACCCTTCACTGCCAAAGCGGTCATATTGAGAGCGCTTTTTCTTGTCACTTAAAACAGCGTATGCTTCGTTAATTTCTTTAAATTTTTCTTCAGCCTGAGAATTGCCCTTGTTTCTGTCAGGGTGAAATTCCATTGCCTTTTTTCGAAATGCCTTTTTTAGATCATCCTCTGAGGTCCCGGGAGTTACTCCGAGCAAGGAATAATAATCCGCCATTTTATCTAACCATTTGAAAATATAGATGTTTATTATAAAATAATTTTGTCCATTCAGATTATTATAAAGCAAATAAATGGAAACCATGATTAAAAAATTTATTTGTGCCTCAGTTCTTTTATCCCTATCTGCTTGTGTGCTTGGCCCTAAAAATAATGTAATTGATCCTTCTATTAATCCTGCTGATTGTAATGTATCGGTACCCGCTGATGCAGAGGGTCTTGAGAGCAGGTGGCTTCGCAAAGCTGAAAGGGTAATCAAACTCCATAGAATAAATAAATTGCTAATAAGTACTTTCATTCTTGACTTGGGCTACGCCATTTCATATGATTCAATAGTAGTATTTATGAACTCTTTAAATCGGTCCAGAGAGACCGCTAAGGGATTCTATGAAGTTTGCCTGTATATATAAGCGACCTCCTTGTGGGAATTTCCCAAGGGGGTATTTTTTTGCCCGCCCATGGAGTTCAAATTGACCTCGGTTGTATTTGACGCCAAAGATATTTCTCGCGCAATAACCCGTATTTCCCATGAAATATTGGAAAGAAACAAAGGGGCGAATAATCTCGCATTAATTGGTATTCGTACTAGGGGTGTGACTTTAGCCCAACGTATCAGGGTAAAAATTAATGAAGTTGAAAATACCGAGATAGATTTTGGAATTTTGGACATAACTCTTTACCGCGACGATATAGCATCGGGAAAACACCCCCCCCCTGTAGAAAAAACCAGCATTCCTTTTCCTCTGGAAGGAAAACAAGTTGTGTTAGTCGATGATGTCCTTTTCACTGGAAGAACTATCCGAGCCGCAATTGATGCACTGATTGATTTTGGCAGACCATCAACCGTCCAATTGGGTGTTCTGATAGACAGAGGTCATAGAGAATTACCAATCCGCCCAGATTACGTTGGCAAAAATATTCCAACATCGAAAAATAATCGCGTGAGAGTTCGCATGAGCGAAGATGATGGTATTGATGAAGTTCACATAATTGATCCTTCAACGGAAAAAGATTCCTGATGTTTAAACCCAGAAGTATTTTAGGGGCAAATGGTTTAAAGAAAGATGAGATAGTAACCATTTTAGATACGGCGGATACTTTTAAAGAAATTTCCACCCGCCCTATTAAAAAGGTTCCGACTCTTCGCGGAAGAACCATCATCAATCTATTTTTTGAACCCAGCACCAGAACCCGCACTTCATTTGAAATTGCCGGCAAAAGACTTAGTGCGGATGTTATAAATATCTCTGGTTCCACCAGTAGCACGGTTAAAGGTGAAAACCTGATTGATACAGCACAAAATCTTGAAGCGATGAATCCAGATATTTTGGTAATTCGGCACTCTCAATCCGGGGCCGCCGAAATGATTTCCCGGAATATTCAATGTCCAGTCATTAACGCTGGTGATGGTTTTCATGAGCATCCTACCCAGGCACTTCTTGATCTTCAAACGATAAGGGAAACGAAAGGATCTCTGGAGGGTTTGAAAGTTGCTATCGTTGGAGACATTGCACATAGTCGTGTGGTCAGGTCGAATATCTACGCGATGAAAGCTATGGGTATGGAAGTGCGATTAGTTGGCCCTCCGACAATGATTCCTGTAGAAATACAAAAATTGGGAGTAAGCGTAGATTATTACCTTGAGAAAGCTATTCAGGATGTTGATGTGATTATGATGCTTCGGATACAGACCGAAAGGCAAAACAGGTACCTACTATCCAGTCTTCGTGAGTATTCCAATCTATTTTGTCTGACCTCGAAAATTCTTGAGAAAGCTAAAGACGATGTACTTATTATTCATCCGGGCCCTGTAAATCGCGGAGTCGAAATCGCATTGGATGTTATGGAAAGTGAGCGGTCTCTCATATTAAATCAGGTCACAAACGGTGTCGCAGTGCGAATGGCATTAATGTATCTCCTTTTGGGAGGGAGTGATGACAGTGTTAATTAAGAATGGCAGGGTCATTGACCCCGCGAACAATCTGGATGCCACAAAGGATGTAAGGATTGTTAAAGGAAAAATCGAAGCCATTGACCCCCCTGGTAAGATCAATATTGATGAGAAGGGTAAAACATCGGTAATAGACGCTAAGGGTTGTGTGGTTTGTCCCGGATTCATAGACATGCATGTCCATTTCAGAGAGCCCGGATTTGAATATAAAGAAACCATTGAATCTGGATGCAAATCGGCGGCGGCAGGTGGTTTCACCTCAGTAGCGGTCATGCCCAACACAAAACCAGTGAACGATACCCGCTCTGTCACAGAACTCATGTTATCGCAGGCCAGGGCCAAAGGGATTGTCAGGGTTTACGCTATTGCCGCTATCACACAGGGTCTTGCGGGAGAATGCCTTTCAGAAATGGGAGACCTAAAAGACGCCGGTGCTATTGCATTTTCTGATGACGGGCGGCCCGTCATGAACAATGAGCTTATGCGGAGGGCCTTTGAGTACAGTAAAATGTTTAAAGTTCCACTGATCCAGCATAGCGAAATGCTTGACCTCACTGAAGGCGGCAGCATGAACGAAGGTGCGGTGTCCACGGAATTAGGATTAAAAGGCATGCCAGTGGAAGCCGAAGACATTATGGTTTACCGGGATATTGCTCTCCTGGAAAAAACGGGCGGACGACTCCACGTTGCACACGTAAGCAGTGGGAACTCTGTTGACCTGGTGCGTCAAGCTAAAGCTCAAGGATTGCCGGTCACTTGTGAAGTGGCACCACACCATTTCATTTTGACGGATGAGGCCGTTCGTGGATATGACACCAACACAAAAATGAGTCCCCCTTTGCGAACAGCAAAAGATGTAGAACGAATCAAGGAAGGACTGAAGGATGGAACTATAGATATCATTGCGACCGATCATGCCCCTCACGACCTGACTGACAAGCAGTGTGAATATCAAAATGCTTGTTTTGGCATTGTGGGCCTCGAAACTGCACTCCCGTTGACTCTTAAGCTGGTGGATGAAAATATTTTTTCACTGAGCGATGCAATCAAAAAACTCACTTCCGCTCCTGCTGATATATTCAACCTTGATTCCGGGGAATTATCTATAGGAAAGCAGGCTGATGTTGTGATCTTTGACCCTGACTATGAATATGAAGTCGATGTGTCGAAGTTTCATTCTAAAAGTAAAAACAGCCCATTTAATGGTTGGAAGGTAAAAGGAAAAGTCCTCCACACCCTTGTCGGTGGTAAAGTGGTATACTCCGCCGCTGAACATTAATCCAGAGCTTAATAAGCTCTTACATACCCGATAAATTGAAATTATGAAAGCAGTTCTGGCTTTGGCTGATGGCCGAATGTTTACAGGAAAAGCCTTCGGTGCCCAAGGTGAAGTTGATGGTGAAGTTGTCTTCAACACCAGCATGACTGGTTATCAGGAAGTCATAACCGATCCGTCATATTGCGGACAAATGGTTGTCATGACCTATCCACTCATTGGCAACTACGGCATTAATAAAGAAGATTTTGAGTCTGACCGCCCTCACCTTTCTGCACTCATCATAAAAGAATTGAGTGGTATTCCCAGTAACTGGCGATCCCAGGAAACATTACATGACTTTCTTGCCGACCACGGTGTAGTTGGAATTCAAGGAATTGATACCAGGGCTTTAACTCGCCATATAAGAGAAGCCGGTGCACAGCAGGCGGTTCTGTCAACCGGCGAATCTGACCCTGAGAAACTGGTTGAACGAGCACGAAATTTACCTAGTCTTGAGGGGCGTGACCTCGTCAAAGTAGTTACATGCCAGAAACCGTATGACTGGAGTGAAGGCGAATGGGAACTAAAAAACGGGGAAACTGGATTTCAGATACCAACAAATAATGCAGACACAAAATTTGTTGTCGCATATGACTTCGGAATAAAAAGAAATATTCTTCGCATGCTTGCACAAGCGGGTTGCAAAGTTAAAGTTGTTCCTGCTTCAACACCTGCCCAGGATGTTCTGGACATGAATCCGGATGGTGTGTTTTTATCAAATGGGCCAGGAGACCCAGCGGCTGTTGACTATTCAATAGTAAATGTTAAATACCTTATTGGAAAAGTTCCTTTATTTGGAATCTGTCTGGGCCACCAAATCCTCTCACTTGCACTTGGAGCAAGTACATACAAATTAAGGTTTGGACATCATGGTGGAAACCAACCGGTGATGGATGTCAAAAGTCGTAGAGTTGAGATTACTGCGCAGAACCATGGATTTGCAGTGGGTGCTGATTCAGTAAATAATGATGTCCATATTACATCCATTAATTTAAATGATAATACTGTCGAGGGGATTTGCCATAAAACTCTTCCCATTATGTCTGTACAATATCATCCTGAAGCTTCTCCGGGCCCCCATGACTCATCACATTTGTTTAAAGGATTCATCGCTCTTATGAAACAAAAGAAATGATGAAAGATAAGCTTGAAAGATTAATCGTAATGGGAACAAGCGATCAATATTCCAACGGGATTTATGAAGCCCGTAAGGATTATCAAAAGATTGCTGGTGAAATATACGAAGATGACAAGTCTTATGAAAGCCAAATGGCCTTGTTTCTTGAATGGTATGTTTTTGACCGCGTTGACATCGATACTGACCGTACAATTATCGAAACAATAATTAATGAGAGCAGAGATTCATGGCCCTTACATCTTTTACAAATTTATGAGGGATTCGCCACCAACATTTATGGATTATTCGGCATCAAGAAAATACGAAGCGATTCAATAACGGTAATTAATTTATTTGATAATAAAAAATACGAAGTAGTTGAGCCTGACGGGAAACTCCTATTCAGCAAATATGACCTTTTTGAAGGACGGCTGGTTCCCTATGAAAATTCCTATCACTTTACGGGAAGTTTCTGCTTCCACCCGGAAAAAGCAGGAAAGTTCATCAAGCAACAGATTGAAGAAGTTAGTGTCAACCAACTGGCATATAAAAAAGATCTGAAAAAAATGAAATCTCAATTGGATGACGAAATAATATCTCTCAATAAAACTGAAATTAAAATTGATAAACTAAAATCAAAACTTGAAAAATCAAATTCTGAAAACAAAATATCTAAAATAAAAATGGAGATGGCTGGTTTTGAAGCTAAGAAATCAGACTTTGAAGCAAAGGTTTCGCATATGGAGAAATTGATTAATTCATTTGTTCATGAAAAAATTATTCGCGAAGGAAGAGCAGCTCATACTTTATTAGCACAAAAACTATCCTATATGCATCTGATATGGGAGCGATCCCGCCAAATTGACCTTAATGATATTTACCGTAATTAATGCCCAAAAGAACTGACATAAGAAAAATACTCCTGATTGGCGCCGGGCCTATTATTATTGGCCAGGCCTGCGAATTTGACTACTCGGGAACTCAAGCATGTAAGGCTCTTAAAGAAGAAGGCTATGAGGTCATCCTGGTCAACAGCAACCCTGCAACCATCATGACTGACCCCAATTTCGCTGATAAAACTTATGTGGAACCGGTGACTCCAGAAATCATTGAGATGATAATTAAAAAGGATCGTCCTGATGCTTTGCTTCCCACAATGGGAGGGCAAACTGGCCTTAACACTGCACTTGCGGTAGCAGATAACGGTGTACTTGATACTTACGGGGTAAAAATGATCGGGGCCGATATTAAAGCTATTCTTAAGGCTGAAAATCGCCAACTCTTCAAAGAAGCTATGATAAAAATCGGGCAAAAGGTTCCACCCAGCGGCCTTGCCCATAACCTTGAGGAGGCTTGTGAAATAACCAGGGAGACAGGATTTCCTGCCATCATCAGACCATCATTCACTCTTGGTGGAACGGGTGGAAGCATCGCTTATGATGAAAATGAATTTACATCCCTTGTTGAAACTGCCCTAAGTATCAGCCCCACCAATGAAGTTCTCATAGAAAAATCACTCATCGGCTGGAAGGAATTTGAGCTTGAGGTGATGCGTGACCATCGCGATAACGTAGTGATCGTGTGTTCGATTGAAAATCTGGATCCTATGGGCATACATACCGGTGATAGCATCACCGTTGCTCCTACCCAAACCCTAACCGACCGTGAATACCAATTAATGCGTAATGCAGCCATTGATATTATCCGAGAAATTGGTGTCGAAACAGGCGGTTCCAATATTCAATTTGCAATGGATCCGAAAACTGGAGACATGATAGTAATCGAGATGAACCCACGGGTTTCCCGAAGTTCGGCTCTGGCATCGAAAGCAACAGGATTCCCCATTGCTAAAATCGCGGCTAAACTTGCGGTCGGGTACACCCTGGATGAAATTAAAAATGATATTACACAGGTTACGCCGGCATCTTTTGAGCCTACGATAGACTACTGCGTTGTAAAAATACCTCGATTTACTTTTGAAAAGTTTTCCAATTCTGATCCTGTGCTTTCCACACAAATGAAATCAGTCGGTGAGGTCATGGCAATCGGTCGAACTTTTAAGGAGTCATTGAATAAAGCCTTGCGCTCTCTTGAAATCAGTGTTTATGGCTTAAGTGAAGACTTCAAACATATACCGGGTCAATCCGAACTTACAACTCAAGAACTAAGAAATAAACTCGTTGATATATTGCATAAACCTTTTTGGGATCGTCTATGGTGTATTGTCGCAGCGATGCGTTGTGAAATACCCATAGAGGAAATATATAAAATTACTTTTGTTGACCCGTGGTTTCTTCATAATCTTCAAGAGCTACTCGACATAGAAAATGCAATTATTTCTGCAAAGAACCTTGAAGGATTATCCAACGAGCTTCTTCAAGAAGCCAAGGAAACTGGCTATTCAGATATATATATTGCCGGAATTCTCAATTGCAAACAGGAAGATGTAGGACGTAAACGAACCTCAGCCGGTATTAAACCCGTATACAAGATGGTTGACACTTGCGGTGCGGAATTCGAAGCACATACACCTTATTTATATTCAACCTATGAGGATGAATGTGAGGCTAATCCTACAGATAACAAAAAAGTTATAATTCTTGGGGGCGGCCCCAACCGCATTGGACAGGGAATAGAATTCGATTATTGTTGTGTGCATGCATCGTTTGCTTTAAAAGAAGCTGGCTTCGAAACCATTATGGTCAACTGTAACCCTGAAACAGTGAGCACAGATTATGACACTTCAGACCGTCTCTATTTCGAACCTCTTACTTTTGAAGATGTATCGCATATTGTGGAAGTTGAAAAGCCTTTCGGGGTTATTGTTCAATTTGGAGGCCAAACTCCGCTAAAACTTGCCGTCTCACTAATGAAAGCAGGAGTTCCTATAATTGGAACCAGCCCAGACAACATTGATCGAGCCGAAGATCGTAAACGATTTGCAGAAGTTATGAATACTCTGAAACTCAAACAACCTGCTAATGGTACAGCTACTTCATTTCAAGAAGCCAAAAATATTGCGGCAGAAATTGGATACCCTGTTGTTGTCCGCCCCTCCTATGTTCTTGGGGGTCGAGCCATGGAGATTGTTTATAATCAAGAACGCCTCGAATATTATATGAAACATGCCGTGGAGGCTTCACCTGAACACCCTATTTTAGTTGATGACTTTCTAGAAAACGCTATCGAGGTGGATGTAGATGCCATTTCCGATGGTACCGATGTCGTTATAGGCGGTGTCATGGAACATATTGAGGAAGCAGGCATTCATTCAGGCGACAGTGCCTGTTCGCTACCACCCTACTCACTTGCCCCTCAAATTATATCAAATATCGAAGAGCAGGCATGCAGTCTTGCTCGTGAATTGAATGTGATTGGACTACTTAATATCCAGTTTGCGGTTAAAGATGATGAAGTTTTTATTATTGAGGTCAATCCAAGGGCATCGCGGACGATTCCATTTGTGAGCAAAACCACGGGAGTTCCTCTAGCAAAACTGGCGGCTCTGGTGATGACGGGTAAAACTCTGAAAGAACTGGGAGTCGTAGAGAAAACCTCCGTTTCACATATTGCGGTGAAGGAATCTGTTTTCCCATTCAACAAATTTGATAATGTAGACATCCTGTTAGGCCCTGAAATGAAATCCACAGGGGAAGTGATGGGGATCGATCAATCCTTTGGTATGGCTTTTGCCAAAGCCCAGCTATCAATAGGAATTATTTTACCAGCTAAGGGTTCGGTGTTCATCAGTGTCAAGGACGTGGATAAACCAGATGCACTTATGATTGCTAAAGAGTTTTCTGAATTGGGTTATTATATTGTAGCCACCAAAGGAACCGCTCAATATTTGAATAATCATAATTTAAAGGCTGTTCCAATAAACAAAGTGAAAGAAGGCTCGCCACATATTGTAGAAAATATTGAAAATGGGGACATACAATATGTGGTTAATACAACATTTGGTGAGCAATCCATTAAGGATTCTTTTTCATTACGCAGAGCGTCTCTAAATACTAACATTCCATACTACACCACTATTGCAGGTTCATTCGCCTTGCTGAAAGCGCTACGCGCACTCAAGGACAACAATATGAAAGTAACTTCGCTTCAGGAATATGGGATGTAATAAGCAGGAAACTTCTAGTATGACAAGGAAGTTAGACCTTTAAACTCGCCCCAATTTATTTCTCTATTTATTAATTCTCTAATTACCGGCCTTGACCTTGGGACTCGTGATAAGTACAATTATCCGCTATGAAAAAAATGATAATTCTATCACTGACAATTTGTTTCATGACATCAGCCTCTTATGCATGGGCCGATAAAGCCCTTGAGGGAATGGTCCTCATCAAGAAAGGCTGTTTTTTAATGGGTACAGATAAGGTACATGATTATCTGGCGCTTCGACCTAACGTCCGGGAGCGACCCAATGACCGGGAGCGCCCGGTTCATAAGGTTTGCCTAGATTCATTTTATCTGGATACGCATGAAGTCACTCAGGAAAAATGGGGGAAATTGTACCCATATAATAACTCCGTTCACAAAGGCCCAAATATAGCCGTTAATCAAATAGAATGGAAAGAGGCGCACAATTATTGCGCCAAACAGGGCCACCGACTTCCTACTGAAGCTGAGTGGGAATACGCCGCT
The DNA here is from genome assembly GCA_002731985.1 of Nitrospinota bacterium. GTDB lineage: Bacteria > Nitrospinota > Nitrospinia > Nitrospinales > VA-1 > Nitromaritima. The sequence continues at coordinate 1,031 of PCCT01000088.1, read as the reverse complement.
CGAGCGGGTACTACCACCGAATACCCTTGGGGTAACAAACTTAACCGGGCTTATCTATGGTACGGCGGGAACTCGGGCCACACGCACCACCCTGTAGGAACGCGAAAACCCAATCCATGGGGATTGTACGATATGCTTGGAGGTGTTTGGGAGTGGACGGCAGACTGGTATGGAGAGTTCTATTATAAAGACAGCCCCAAAAATAATCCAAAAGGACCGTCAGATATTCTCAGTTGGCATGTTATTAGAGGAGGTTCATGGATTGACGATAAACAGTTTGTTCGCATCGCTATCCGTTATCCAGGAATGGCAGACAATACGGAGGATTATTGGGTAGGATTTCGTTGCGCCCATGATGCTCCTTAAATCCATTCAATAGATATGCCCTTAAAATGCCTTCCGCACTGGACCCCAAAACGGTCAACCGTCTATATCGAAATTTAAGCAAAAGCATTCCCAAACCCAAGGCCGAGTTATTATTCAGAAATAATTTCGAGTTACTACTAGCGGTAATTTTAAGCGCCCAGGCAACAGACAAAATTGTGAATGAGGTGACCCCATCCCTTTTTGAAAAACACCCTGACCCTCAAGCCTTTATCACCTGCGGTGTCAAAAAACTTGCCAAGCTAATTAAAAGAATTGGCCTCGCCCCTACCAAGGCAAAAAATATAATTCGCACCTGTAGAATACTGCTCGATGATCATAATGGAGTTGTCCCTGACTCCAGAGAAAATTTGGAAAAACTACCGGGTGTTGGTAGAAAAACAGCAAACGTTGTTCTCAATGAAGCATTCGGTAAACCCACCATCGCTGTTGACACACATGTCTTTCGAGTAGCAAACCGGACTGGCCTAGCAAAGGGGAAAACTGTACTGGATACTGAAAAACAACTCCTTGAGATAACCCCAGACAAATGGAAAAAGGAAGCACACCACTATCTCATCCTGCATGGACGCTATATCTGCAAAGCAAAGAATTATGACTGTTCAGCTTGCTCTATAAAAAAAGAATGTCTTTATTCTGAAAAATCC
>PCCT01000087.1 GCA_002731985.1 Nitrospinota bacterium | reverse complement strand
TCTGGTCGATATCCGTGAAGGAAGGATCATTGCCGATGATGAGATTAAAAAGCGGTATGCAACGCAGAGCCCATATACCAAGTGGGTTAAGAGTAATCAGGTAAAACTTGAAGATCTACCTCCTGTTGATGAACCTCTTACAGTTGATACAGAATCATTACGAAGTCGGCAGATTGCATTTGGTTATACTGGCGAGGATATCAAATTTATACTTTCTTCTATGATTTCGCGGGGTGAAGAGGCGACGGGCTCCATGGGGAACGATACGCCGCTTGCTGTTCTTTCACAGAAACCTCAATTGTTGTTTCAATACTTCAAGCAACTTTTCGCACAGGTTACCAATCCGGCGGTTGATTCCATTAGAGAAGAACTGGTGATGAGCATGGATATCACCCTAGGTAAGGAGCATAATCTGCTAGCGGAGTCACCCGAGCATTGTCGAAAACTCAAGCTCTCGCATCCGATTCTAACCATTGAAGAATTGAAAAAAATTAAATCTCTTGATCAACAGGGGATGAAATCAGTTGTTCTATCCACGGTCTTTCCTGTTGCTGATGGAAATGCTGGACTGGGAAAAGCGATGGAGAGTTTGTGCCTTCATGCGTCCAAGGCAATTGAAGGTGGCGCTACTATTATAGTTCTTTCCGACCGAGGTATGGATGCAGAGCACGCCGCAATACCCAGCTTGCTTGCCGTCTCTGGAGTTCATCACCACCTGTTGCGTGAAAAATCTAGGACCAAAGTAGGACTGGTGATTGAAACCGGTGAACCTAGAGAGATGATGCACTTTGCGTTACTCATTGGTTATGGCGCCGGTGGAATATGCCCATACCTTGCTTATGAAACTGCATTGGAAACAGCGAAGGAAGATATTTTTGTTAAAGATGTTCAACAAGATGAGGTCGTTTCCAACTTCATTAAATCCACCCGTAAAGGATTATTCAAAATCATCGCTAAGATGGGAATATCCACCATCCAGAGTTACCGGGGTGCGCAGATTTTTGAGGCGGTTGGTTTGGGCGATGATGTTATCGAGCAGTTTTTTACCGGTACGCCTTCGAGAGTCAATGGTGCAGGACTTGAGGTGATCGCACGAGAGACTTTAGAGCGTCACCAGTCGGCTTATGGAAATATTCATCATGTTCCTGCTGTCCTTGACGCAGGAGGTAATTACCATTGGCGTCGAGGTGGGGAGGAACACATGATTAATCCAAACTCCATAGCCCTCTTGCAACATGCAACAAGATCTAATGACTATTCTACATTTCAAAAGTTTTCCCACCAGGCAGATGAAGAAAATACCAGGCGTTGTACTTTACGTGGATTATTAAAATTCAAGAAAAGAGAATCCGTCCCATTAGATGAAGTGGAGCCGATCACAGAAATAACCAAGCGGTTTTGTACTGGAGCAATGTCCATCGGCTCGATTTCGCGTGAAGCGCATGAGACTATAGCCATCGCCATGAACCGACTTGGCGGCAAAAGTAATACGGGAGAGGGCGGTGAGGATCCGGGTAGGTATACCCCGGACGCAAACGGTGACTCACGCCGGAGTAGTATTAAACAAATTGCCTCTGGCAGATTCGGCGTTAATAGTTATTACCTCACCAATGCCGACCAAATCCAGATAAAAATTTCGCAGGGCGCTAAACCCGGTGAAGGTGGACAGTTACCGGGTCATAAAGTTTCTGAGTATATCGCGAAGTTGAGGAACTCCACACCAGGAGTGACCTTGATTTCTCCACCACCGCACCACGATATTTATTCCATTGAAGATCTCCAGCAATTGATATTTGATTTGCACAATGCAAACCCCAGCGCTGATGTAAGCGTTAAACTGGTGGCCGAGGTCGGGGTAGGAACTATCGCAGCAGGTGTTTCCAAAGCAAGAGCCGAAGGTGTTCTTATCAGTGGGCATGATGGTGGTACCGGAGCTTCACCTCAAACTTCTATTAAGCACGCGGGGTTGCCTTGGGAGTTGGGCCTTTCAGAGACTCAGCAGGTTCTTGTGTTGAATGATCTGCGAGGGAGGATTCGTGTGCAGGTGGATGGACAGTTTAAGACCGGTCGTGATGTTGTTATCGGTGGATTGCTTGGAGCCGATGAAGTAGGGTTCTCCACCATTGCGCTTCTCACGATGGGTTGCATCATGATGCGTAAATGTCACTTGAATACCTGTTCTGTAGGAATTGCTACGCAGGATCCAGAACTGCGTGGCAGGTTTTCCGGAAGTGCAGACCATGTAGTCAACTTATTTACTTTCATCGCTAGAGAAGTACGAGAAGTTATGGCAGAAATTGGAGTCCGTAAATTCGAAGACCTGATTGGTCGTGCGGATTACCTGGAAGCGGATGATGCTATCGAACACTGGAAATCAAGCGGAGTAGACGTTTCAAATATACTCTTTAAACCCGTGATGCCGGCAAATGTGGCAACCCATAATGTTTGTAAGCAGGATCTAAGTGTCGATCTGGATAACGCGCTTGACCACAGGTTGATCAAGGAAAGTGCCAAGGCTCTGGATAATAAAGAGAAGGTTAACCTGGATATCAATATTGGAAATACTCATAGGGCAGTGGGTGCAATGCTCAGCAATCAAATTTCCATAAAGCATGGTGAAGAAGGATTGCCTGAGGATACGATCAATATAAAATTCAAAGGCTCCGCTGGACAGAGTTTTGGTGCGTTTCTGGCGAGAGGGGTTACCTTTAATCTGTCGGGTGACGCGAATGACTATGTTGGCAAGGGGCTTTCTGGCGGACATATCATTGTTCGTCCGCCAGCGGAATCTACTATAGTTCCAGAAGATAATATAATTGCGGGTAACGTGATTCTTTACGGTGCGACCGCCGGAAAATTATTCTTGCGCGGTGTCGTTGGTGAGCGATTTTGTATTCGCAACAGCGGTTGTCATGCTGTCGTTGAAGGGGTCGGTGACCATGGCTGTGAATATATGACTGGAGGAGTTTCTGTCATCCTTGGCGAGACAGGAAGAAATTTCGCTGCTGGAATGAGCGGCGGTATCGCTTACGTTCTGGATCGTAATAAACAATTTGATATCCATTGTAATAAGGGATTGGTCGATCTTGTTTCCGTTGATGAAGAGGAAGATATTGAATTGTTGAAAAAACTAATTCAGGAGCATCATCAATTTACAGATAGTAGTGTCGCTAAGAAAATTCTTGATGAGTGGGAAGAAACCTTACCTCAGTTTGTTAAGGTGTTTCCAAGAGATTATCGTCGAGTGCTGGAAGAAAGAAAACTTAAGAAATTCGAAGAGGTCGCTTAATGAATGCTATTAACGGTTTCATGCAGTATGAAATTGATATTTCTGCTACCCATCTGAATAATGAATGGAGGCTGTTTAATGGGTGCTATTAAAGGTTTTATGCAGTATGAAAGAGAGGTACCTGTTCCTCGTCCGATTGATGAACGGTTGCAGGATCATCAGGAGGTTTATATACCTCTCCCGGAAGAAAAATATAAGCAACAGGGTGCGCGTTGCATGGATTGCGGAGTTCCCTTCTGTCAAAGCCATACAGGATGTCCGCTGGGGAATATGATTCCAGATTGGAATGATATGGTTTATCAGGGCAGATGGGATGAAGCATTGGGTCTCTTGCTGAAAACAAATAATTTTCCAGAATTTACGGGCCGTGTTTGCCCTGCTCCCTGTGAAGGAGCATGTGTTCTCGGTATTAACGAATTGCCTGTGACCATTTGCAACGTTGAAGAAGCCATTGCAGATAATGGTTTTGAAAAAGGTTACATCAAGCCAAATCCACCTGAAAATAGAACAGGAAAAGTAGTTGCGGTTGTTGGGTCTGGTCCTGCAGGTTTAGCTTGCGCTGCTCAGCTCAATGAAGCGGGCCACACAGTGACCGTTTTTGAAAAGGCCGACCGGGCTGGCGGACTTTTGATGTATGGAATTCCCCATTTTAAACTTGATAAGAAAGTCGTCAAACGCAGAATCAAGTTGATGGAAGATGAAGGAATAAAATTCCGCACTGGGGTTAATGTTGGTGTTGATGTTCCGCTTAAAAAACTTATGGATGATTTTGATGCTGTCGTTCTATGTGGCGGATCAGAGAAATCACGTGACCTTCCTGTAGAAGGGCGGGACCTGGATGGTATTCATTTTGCGATGGAATTTTTGCCTCAGCAGAACAAGCGCAATGAAGGGGATACTATTCCGGAAGATATTTCATTAACGGCAAAAGATAAAAATGTTTTGATCATCGGTGGTGGTGATACAGGGTCCGATTGTCTTGGTACCTCACTTCGACAGGGTGCGAAAAATGTATATCAATTTGAGCTATTGCCACAACCTCCTGAAACCCGGGGAGTGACCAATCCCTGGCCGGAGTGGCCGCGGGTAATGCGTGTCAGCTCATCTCATAAAGAAACGAAAACAGAAATTACGGAATATTGTGTTTCCACTAAAAAGTTTTCTGGCGATTGTGGGAAAGTTGAAAAAATTCACGCCATCCGTATTAAATTTGGTGATCCAGACCCTAAGACGGGCCGTCCCCAAATGTTTGAGGTGGAAGGCTCCGAGTTTGAGCTTGATGTAGATCTAGTCTTGCTTGCGATGGGGTTCGTTCATCCGGTTCACGAAGGCATGATCAAGGAACTTGAGGTTAAGCTTGATGCACGTGGGAATGTTTCTTGCGATGAAAATAAAATGACCAGTGTCGAAGGTGTTTTCACTGCAGGCGATATGACTCGTGGCCAGTCACTAGTCGTATGGGCCATAGCCGAAGGACGAGAAGCGGCTCGAGGCGTCGACCAGTACCTCATGAAAACCACGAACCTCCCTCATAGTCAATATTCAAAATAGTTCTCCATGCTCATGATTGGGGAGGTCATCACTGATTCATCATTTGTTGTCGCAGGGGACAGGCCGGCTCCTAGAACCTTTCTTGTGAAATCTGTTTCTGTAACGATTCCTGGGTAATCATCACCTGATTTAATAAACAGTGAACCAACGTTATTTTCCTGCATGAAATTTGCAGCATCCTGAATGCTTGTATTAGCGTCAACACTTAAAATGGGTGACGCCATATAACTTCCTATATCTTCCAGAAACTTTTCCTGATCCTTCACAAATCTATGGGGACATGTTTAGTTATCATGAAGCACCTCTTTTATAGAATTGGATGACACGAGGAAACTACAGCTCTCCTCATTCCAGATACTCTCATCTATATGGTATTGTCGCCATTATTAAGTGGGCGGGACAAGCCTCCCTACAATCACTACTTCCGAAATTTGCATGAGGCGCCGCCGACGTCTTTATATTCATGAGGACTCGAATAATGGCACACTCTTCTTCAGGATGGTCGGGTAGGATTAAAACGTTTTTAACGGTGGCTGACTGGTGGGTTGTTAGTCTATCAATGTGCCAGTGGATGGGTTTGATTCGCTTTTTATGTCGAGCTATGCGAGCTGAAAGTCCACGACTGGCTCTGCCCGCGTAGATATAAATCCCCGGTTCTATCGTCCATGGTTTATCGGGTTTTAAATTCACCCTTTTGGTGACTTTTATAATCAGCGCATACGACCCGGAGGAGGGTAGAGAGTCTAATTGATTTTCCTCAATCCCTCCCAACTCAATAATGGCTTCAATCGCGTTTCCCGCGCTAGCGCTATGGACAGGCATGTTGGTATGATATCGTTATGAACCTTTAAGATAAAGGATATTTTTAATTAATGACTGTGTCACCTGCATTGATCACGGCGGCAATTATTTTCCCTCTCAACGTAATGGGAGTAATTCCTGCGCTGATTCTGTGGTTTACAGGACAACTTGAGTCACCTCAGCTTGAGGTTATATCTATGTTACTGGGAGGGGTGTTGATTGTTTGCGGACTTGGAATATGCTGGGTGACCGTGTCCTTGTTTACCGATCATGGTGATGGAACTCCAGCTCCCTTCGCACCACCTAAGAAGTTGGTGATAATTGGTGTTTATCGATATGTGCGTAACCCAATGATGATGGGAGTCTGGTGTGTTTTGATAGGCGAAGCGACTTTATTTATGTCGGCAGAAATTATGCTATGGTTTTCGATGTTTTTTACAGGGTGCATTATTCTGGTACCCCTATGGGAAGAAGGAGACCTTGAGTCTAGATTTGGAGAATCATATCGCGAGTATAAAAAACATGTTCCCCGCTGGATACCCAGCCTGAACCCCTGGAAGGGAGAGTAAAAACTACGTGTTGCTATTCTTTAAACTTGTTAAAGCTTCAACTTTTGGAAATAACCTTTTAGGGTTTCTTTGACGGGTTTGCCGTCGATTTCGGCGAGTTCCTGAAATAGTTTCCTCTGTTGTTTGTTGAGTTTCTTTGGTGTCTCAACGGTCATTTGAATGATCTGATCGCCGCGTCCATGTCCTCGGACGTGAGGGATTCCCGCTCCCAGAATACGCATCATTTCTCCAGACTGCGTTCCTGCCTTCACGGTGACGACTTTTGTCTTGTCATCCAGCAAAGGAACTTCAATCTCTGCCCCGAGTGCCGCTTGTGAATAGGAAAGATTTAATCTGCAAAACAAATCATAGCCTTCACGATGAAAGAGATCGTGCGCTTCCACATGGATAAATACATACAAGTCACCCGGGGGAGCTCCTGCAGGGCCAGCTTCGCCTTCGCCACGCAATCGAAGCCTTGATCCATCATCGACTCCAGCGGGAACCGTGACGTTTATTTTTTTCTTTTCAGGCACCCGTCCTTCACCATAGCATTCACTACAACGATGCTCCACGACCTGGCCTTGTCCCTGGCATGCGTGGCAAGGGGATGCCATACTGAAAAACCCCTGGGTACGTACGACCTGGCCGGTTCCTCGGCAGGTACCACAGACTTTGGGCGATGTACCGGGTTTTGCGCCTGAGCCATTACAGGTACTACAGTTGCAATGCCTGGTAATATCTACTTTTCTTTCTACACCAAAAGCCGCTTCGGTAAATGAAATGGTGACATCCAATCTCAGGTCCGCGCCAGTTTGTTGCCCGCTCCCGCCACCCCCTCCAAAGAAATCCTGAAAGACATCTCCGAAAGATGAAAAAATATCATCAAATCCTTTGAATCCACTGAATCCCCTTCCTTTGAGACCCTCGTGGCCAAACTGGTCATAAATTTTTCTTTTTTCCGGGTCCTTTAAAACTTCATAGGCTTCTGCGGCTTCTTTAAACTTGTCTTCTGCGGTATGATCGCCTGGATTTTTATCCGGGTGATATTTCAATGCTAATTGGCGATAGGCTTTTTTAAGCTCCGATTCGGAGGCGTCTCTGGAAACACTAAGAACTTGGTAATAATCACGCTGGGACATAAATTTCCTTATTTTTTCAGCTTGGCAATTTTAACTTTCGCGGCTTTGATCAATTTTTCTTTGAAACGGTAACCCGGCTCAAGCTCTTCTATGACCATTTGATCCTGCGCCGTATCTTCAGTATCTACGGTCAGGAAAGCTTCATGTGATTTGGGGTCAAATTTTTCGCCAATAGATGGAATGGTTTCGACTCCGTTATCTTTCAACTCACGGGAGAATTGATTGATAACCAAATCGATGCCCTGTTCAAGTGAGTCAATATCTTTGGTTTCGGAAGCGGACTGCGCGGCTCGTTTCAGGTTGTCCAGTATGGGCAATAGCCTTGCAAAAAGAATAGCCTTGAACTGGTCGAGACGGATTTCATTTTCTTTTTGTAGCCGCCCCCTGAACTCATCGTTTTCTGAGTTTTTGTCTTTGTATGCGGCAATGTATTCCTGAAGGCGTTTATCTTTATCTTCAGCATCTTTTTTTAATTGCTCGACATAGCTGGGTAATCGCTCTTCGGAGGTATCGCTGGAGGTACTGTCACCATTTGAATCTTCGTCCTCGTGGGCCCAATGCCTGCGGTCGACGACAGAAATTTTTTGTTTATCTTCTTTTTTTGAATCCTTGTCAATTGTCATAAGCTACGCAAACTCGTTTTGGAATAATTAGCGTTATAATAAAGGCAACCCCCTCAAGGCAAAATTGCCTGAGGGGGTGACCTGATAATTAAAAATTACTGTAAGATTATTTTTTTGAAATATCTTCAAACTCTGCATCTACGACATCGTCTTCAGAAGATTTGTCTCCGCCACCGGACTCATCGGAATCCTGGGGCCCGCCTTCCGGTCCACCTTCAGGTTGATCACCCTGTTCACTTTGTGACTGAGCGTACATGGCAGAGGCAAGTTTATGGGCAACCTCGTTGACTTTCTCAACTTGGGCCTTCATTTCTTCTAACTCACCATCAAGATGTTTTTTAGCTTCTTCAATAGCTTCTTCAGCCGCTTTTACATCGTCTTCAGGAAGCTTATCCTTATTTTCCTTGATAGTTTTTTCTGTGCCGTAAATTACCGAGTCCAGTTGATTTTTTAGATCAATTTTTTCACGGCGTTCTTTATCTACTTCGGCATTGGCTTCAGCGTCTTTGACCATATTTTCGATATCGCTGTCACTCAACCCAGTAGAGTCGGTGATAGTGATTTTCTGCTCTTTGTTGGTTCCTTTGTCCTTGGCAGAAACATTGATGATTCCATTCGCATCAATATCAAAGGTGACTTCGACTTGAGGCACGCCTCTGGGAGCCGGTGGAATTCCATCGAGATGAAACTGACCGAGCGAGCGATTGTCTTTAGACATTTCACGTTCACCTTGAAGCACATTGATCTCTACGCTGGGTTGATTATCAGACGCGGTAGAAAATACTTCACTCTTGCGCGTTGGTATCGTTGTATTGCGTTCGATCAGTTTAGTGGTTACACCACCGAGTGTTTCAATGCCAAGAGACAATGGTGTGACATCAAGTAACAGAATGTCTTTTACATCACCCGAAAGTACACCAGCCTGAACGGCCGCGCCAAGAGCAACCACTTCATCGGGATTAACTCCGCGGTGTGGTTCTTTGCCGAACACATTTTTTACAACTTCTCCAACCTTGGGAACGCGTGTTGATCCACCAACAAGAACCGCTTCGTGAATCTTGCTTGCGTCCAGTCCCGCATCTTTCAGTGCATTGGTACAAGGTGTTTTTGACCTTTCAATCAGGTCGTCCACCATAGACTCGAATTTTGCACGGGAAAGCTTAATGTTCAGATGTTTTGGTCCACCTGCGTCTGCTGTGATGAAGGGGAGGTTGACATCAGTTTCAGTAGTGGTGGAAAGCTCTATTTTGGCTTTTTCCGCCGCTTCTTTAAGCCTTTGCAGTGCCATGTTATCTTTCGACAAGTCGACTCCCTGATCTTTCTTGAATTCGGCAACCAACCAGTCAATGACGCGTTGGTCCAAATTGTCACCACCGAGATGGGTGTCTCCATTAGTAGCTTTTACTTCTACAACATTGTCACCCACTTCAAGGATGGAAATATCGAAAGTACCACCGCCGAAGTCGTAAACGGCAATCATGTGATCTTTTTGTTTGTCAAGACCATAGGCTAGGGCTGAAGCTGTAGGCTCATTGATAATACGTTTAACGTCAAGCCCGGCAATTTTTCCTGCATCCTTAGTAGCCTGTCGTTGGGTGTCATTGAAATATGCGGGGACGGTAATTACCGCTTCCGTAACAGTCTCACCTAGATAGGATTCCGCAGATTTTTTGAGCTTTTGCAAAATCATCGCCGAAATTTCCGGCGGACTGTAATTTTTGTCTCCAATTTTGATTTTTACTTCACTCTTAGAACCCTTTTCAACAGTGTAGGGAACCATTTTCATTTCTTCAGAGACCTCATCGAAAGAACGACCCATAAAGCGTTTGACTGAGAAAATGGTGTTTTCTGGATTCGCTATAGCTTGTCGCTTGGCGACTTGGCCAACGAGGATTTCGCCTTCTTTCGTAAAAGCGACTACTGAAGGGGTGGTGCGGCTTCCCTCTTCATTTAATATAACCTTGGGTTCGTTTCCTTCCATTACCGCAACCACTGAATTGGTGGTTCCGAGGTCAATACCGATGATTTTTCCCATAATGCATGGTCCTTTCTAAAGATGACTTTTTAACAATTTGTATTTTTGATTTATCGGAGAAAGCCTTTGAAAAGGCTTAGAATCATGTTTCCTGTCAGTTAGATAAGACCGTGACTTAACAATGTCAAGGTAACTACATAATATTTTTATTGATTCTAAATCCGGCCTGGGATAAAAGTGTGTTCTTTGAAAATAAGGCTGACCGATAAATCAAACCTTAGCTTTAAGTTGGTTGGATATGTATTTATATTAACCCTGATATTTGTTAAGAAGTTAAACTCTATATTTAATGGGTGCATAAGATGGCTGACGAACAAAATCAACGAGAGTTTACCCGGGTACCGGTACATATTTAGGTGGAAATTGTTATTGGCGATGCAACGGTGCGGGCGGAAAAAACCAACTATGTCAGCATGAAGGGGTTATTTATAGATTGTAAGGAGACCTTTGGGGTAGGTAAATACTGTTCTGTCTCCCTGATCTATTTTCTGCTGAAGACGAGATGGAACTTAAAAATCTTGAGTTACTATTAATCCTTAATTCGCCATGCAATCTAACTGAACTAGCAATTGAGTATTTAAAATCGTGTTTTGCCGCGTCATGACTGCATTTTGGCCCTTTTTAAGGGACGTTAACTAGTCATGAACCTTAAAATTATTCCTCACATGATATGGGATAGATATTTAATTATCTTTTGGCAGGCTGACTTTGCTCGATGATAGTGAACATTTAGCAAAAGAAAAGGCCTGCACCTGAGTGGTACCGGCCTTTTGATTAAAGTGGAAACTTGTTACTCTGCATTATCATCCAAGCCCTTTTCCAAGTCTCCCATGAACACATGTGTATCTTCTTTGCTGAGGGCCTTATTTTTGGCTTTTGTAGCCGCAATTTCCTCTAATTCTTCTTTACCTTCCGGGGTCAATGCCCATGGCGTTACTGTACCGGCTTTTTTAATCCTGTTGATGGTATCAATCAGTTTTTGTAGCTTGTTCCCATCTAAATCTCGTATGGAGATCAAAGCGTCTTCATGACCATCATATTGACATAGTGCGGTGGTATAGCAATTTGTGTTCGCACGTATCATTTTTAATGTGATGTTCGCAAAATGGCAATGTACTCCAATAAGTGCACACACTTCGATTTTGTTGTGCTGAACGGTCAGGTTAGGATGGCAGGGATTGATTACCGCTTCCGGGTCAATCTTTGGATATATGGGTCTATAATCAGGCATAGGGATTATATTCATTCCAGGGACTGCGTCCGCAAGCTTAAGAGACAGCGCACCTTTGTGCTCTGCTTCCTTATTCCATCCCCAAATGACCAGCGGCCCGGGAAACAAGGTCGGGTTTCTCCGGGTCAGTAATTCTATTGCCCACTTTTCAATTGCCTTCTCTTCCGGTACATGTTCACCTTCAACCAGTTGATTTCCAGATCCTTTTTCGGGCTGGAAGATCCCCATAGCGGCCGCAGAAGGTGGGAGTAAACCGATGGGTCCTACGGTTAATTTGCTCATCCTGAAAGTTCCCCTTTAGTACTCAATTGTCAAAAAAATGGAGTTATTAGGTAAGTTAACTAACTCAATTAGTTATAAAATAGTCATTTGATAGTATGAAAAACAGGGAATTCAAAAATGCTTTGAATTCGCAAGTCCTCCAAGCCCAATATAGCTGGGAGTTGGCTATACTAGTATTAAATGTGAGTACTGTCAATATAATATTGGCTTTATTAAATGGGGTTTACGGGCTGTATTGTCGTTACGAATTCAAAGCTGTATTTTGGGAGAAGTCAGCTTGTCTCAGAGGGAAAACCATTTTTGTCTCCCCAATTAAAGGGATCATCATTCCAGGACTGGAGCATATGAAGCTGGTCCTTGTTCAAGATATTTTCTTCCATGGCCTGGGCTACAAGTTCATTAAAACCAAGGAGTTGATGAAGTTGGCATTGGGCGTTTTGAAACTGCTCAGTCGCTTTGGTGAATTCATAGGCAAAAATACTGAAACAGTGCTCAACTTTGCCTCCGGCTTCACGTATGGCTTGAACAGCTTTGAGGGCGCTTCCACCAGTGGATATAAGATCTTCTATAACTATAACTTTTTGGTCTGGATGAAGAATTCCTTCAATCTGATTTTTCATCCCATGTTCTTTAGGGTTCGGACGAACATAGATCAGGGGGGTCTCTAGTAAATTGGCCAGACTCGTTGCAGGAGGTATTCCAGCAGTAGCCGTTCCTGCCACTACCTCGACGTCAATATTTTTTTCCTGAATTATTGACTGGAAACCATTGGCAATGAGTTGTCTATGTTTTGCATTTCCCAAAAGCAGTCGGTTATCGTTGTATATTGGCATTCTGTAACCTGAAGCCCAGAGGAAGGGGTTTTCAGGGGCAAGCTTGATTGCGCCTGTATCCAAGGAAATTTTTGCGATTTCTGATGAAAAGTTCATGGGGGGAAATTAGCTTCCAAATAATCAGTTAATCGTTTTACTCTTGAAGTGTGTTTCTGGGAACGAAGTGTCTTCAAAATCTCGATGAAGGAATTTTCCGCCACCACCTTGTTTTAGTTCACCCAGGCCTCTAAGTTTAATGGTCCACAAAAACTGGGTTTGGTCTTGTCTTTTGTTGC
>PCCT01000086.1 GCA_002731985.1 Nitrospinota bacterium | reverse complement strand
GTGTTGGCAAATTTTCCCGGAATGCCGGAATCATTGAGCAAACGCAAACGTTGTCTTAAAGCAGAGCAATGACCGCAGTCGGAGAGGAAAGCCATCCCCCTGTCGTCCTGCCGGAAAACCCGACCTTCTCCATCGCACTCTGCACACTCAAAACACGGGCAAAGCTTTGCCTGCATTTTTCCTCCGCGGTTGGACAAAGTATATTTTGTGTCCCTACACTTTGAACAAGCTTTGGGTAGTGTTTTCGTACTGGTCATCATCTACTCTTTCAGTTTCTATGAAATCCTGCCTGAATTTCTTCTTCCACGATCACCTTCAGCTGGGTGAGCGAAATATTACCACACCGACCCCGGCTTTGTCCCTCAAGTTTGAAGTATCCCGACTCAATGGAACGGCAAACCAGCTCGACGGGAACCTTACGTTTTTCCCAATCCTCTATCAACTGGTAATCGCTTGCCGAAAGGGCCAGACCGGAACCCTTGAGGGCAATGAAAAATTGCTCAATGGTGGTGAAGTAGTTCAATTTAATTTTTTAGGAATGGCCTTCGACTGGCTCAGGCCGACATATGTAAAATCAATAAAGCTCTAAGAGGTTTTATTCAGGATTTAATATCCAGTAGTGTTCCTATCATTTCATCGGCCGCCCTGATAACTCTCGCGTTTGCAGTAAACGCGGCTTTGGCTGTGATTTGGCTTACCATCTCTTCTGCTATATCCACATTTGACATCTCCAATGAACCGGAAAGGATCGTTCCATTGCCACCCGCCCCCGGGTTACCCACAACCGGCGTACCTAAACCATTGGATTCTGTAAACAGATTGTTGCCCCGAGGACTCAGCCCGGGTGAATCCTACACCCCCATTAGGAAGTGCCACCTGAAAAAATCCGCCACCGTCATAGCCAGGTCTGTTGGATTACCTGTCGGCAGAATGCCTCCCTGGACATTCATTCGCGTGGTGGAAGTTACTTGTGATCCGCCTGACTTTATCTCACTCACATTAGCGGTGCTTTTTTGAATCCGGAAGTCTGAATGTTTGCCAGATTGTTCGCGCTGTTCTGAAGTTTTTGCGCTGAGGTTCTTAATCCTGAAAGTGCGTTGAACATTCCGTTGATCATAACCAGCCTCCTTGGAACTCCGGTTTCGGGTGATGACACCAACCCGAAAGGGAATTCTCAAATATGGGGTAATGCGAATCTATCTATTTATCTTACCCCTTTGCTGGCAGGGTTCAACTCAAATTTTTTCACGGGAATGCAAAGACAATCGACATCCTGCGTTAACTTTCAGTTTTTCAACGGGTTTAAATTGAAATGCAAAAAGGAAGAAAAATCTTTATCTCGCGTTCGCCGTGGCGGATGGTGACATCGGCATGGCGCGTTGGTTTCGAATGGAATCGAGGGAAAGGATCATCGCCGTTTCATCGCAGTTTTCCTGATGCAAACAAGCGTTGCAATCGTTCCAGACCTTATGAGGAAGTGTTGCTTTATCTACAATGTGAAATCCCAGGCGCTCAAACATGGGTACCGCATAGGTGAGCACGAACAAAGTATCGCAATCAGTTGACAGTGCCGTTTCGATGCTGGCTTGCACCATCTCTGTGCCCAAGCCCTGACCTGAATATCGGGGGTCGACCCCTAATGACCTTAACTCGACCAGTTGGTCCCAACCTGTTTTCAAACTACAGACTCCAATGATCTGATCGTTTTTTTCATAAACCTGGAAATCAGTTATGTTCTCCCTGATTTCGTCCAGTGATCGGAACAAGACCTTGCCGGTTTCAGAAAAAATACGGATCAGGTTCTGAATGGATTCTGCGTCTTGATATTTTGCTTCTCGAATCATCGCTGTCAATCGTCTCGTTAATTAAAAATATAGCTGACCCATTGCGCGCAATCAGCCTGATGCACACCACAACATTCAACCTGCTAATTATAAAATGGAAACTGAAAGCTCTGTCTGCGGGGGAAAACCCTAACAGTATCTATAAAAATAGTAAATTAGTCAATCCAGATTCTCCTGGATCAGGCAGAAGCCCGCTTTTCCTCCGGAACATCGGGATGCTCCAACTGCAAGCGGTCTACAAGCAAAATGTTATCGATCGCAATGGCTAGTCGTTCCGCCATACGTTCCAGATACTCTGTCCGCAGACCATCGTGAAAATGGCGTTCTTTGGTTGCTCCCAGAGCAATGGCGCCGCAAACAGCTCCTCTGTTAATGATGGGAACAATACATTCGGACTGAATATTCTTCGTATTCCATGTTTTGCCGAAAATTTCTGAATTGTTTTTGATCTCACAATGAAGTACAGGTTTCAGCTTTCCGTCAAACCATTTGTCAGCTGTGACCTGATCTATAAATTTAAGCGATCCTTTAAGTTTATCACTGAATCGTTCCTCTAACTTATGTTCCATATAGTGGTCGGCATCATCAACGAGGAAGAGGAGGACATAAGGTATTTGGAATCGCTCGATAATAGCTTCCCTCAGTTGCTTCACCATTTGGTCCAGCTGTGTGCTTTTAAGAATTAGTCGCTCAATTTCAAAAAGATGCTCATGGATTTCTTCATTGGCGCGGGTGATTTCAACAAACCACTCCAGTTTACTTTTCAGATGCTCTTTATCATCGTGCACCCGTTTGATAAGCCGCCCGGCCAAACTCAATGTATTAGACTTGCGAATCGGCATATCCTTTTCGTCAATCGATTGTATTTTCCCCAACAACTCTGGGTAGTCGTTGAAAAACTCAGGATGTTCGCTCAGGTAAACTGCTATCTGGTCTTTATTCATACTGTAAGCCCCGCCTATTAAAAGTGAATGAGGGATTCGCAAGAGCCAGCGTCCGCTCTCATTTCGAAGCAAATCTGCATCGGTTGAACCACTATAGCACAGAGATTATTAATATAAAATCAAATACTTACGGGGTTTTTGATTTTTTCAGCTATTGGCGGTATCTGTCAATGTGAGGGGGTAATATTTAAACACTTTTTGTGTCGGCGGTGCATCCTCTGGGGGAAGCGGCGGACCTTTATGACCACAAGCTGAGGTCAGGACAAAAATCATCAGGAAGATAAACAATGCGGAAGATACTTTTTTCATTACATCTCTTTCTATAAATAAATTGAGACCATATATAATCGAGATGCTTCGACAAGCTCAGCATGACAATAAAAAGCCATTTTGTCATGCTGAACATAGTGAAGAATCTGTTTTTTCTGCTCTTATAACTTATACGAAGATCTTTAAACAACCTGCGTGATTATTTTTTTTCGCCTATTGTGGATTTGATTTTCAGTTTTTTCTCCAGCCTGGCGATTTGCGCTAAGACCTGCTTTTTAGCGGTGCCACCGTAAACGTTTTTCTTTTGCACCGAATTTTCCAGGGTGATGTGATCAAACACATCCGCGTTAAACTTAGGGGAAATCTTTTTCAATTCCTTGAGAGTGATGTCCTGCAAAGTCTTTCCACTGGCAATACAGTAGGCGACTGTTTGGCCCGTGATCTCGTGAGCCTGGCGGAAAGGAACTCCCTTACTCGCCAAATAGTCTGCCATGTCGGTCGCTGTGAGGAATCCGGAAATATCTACGCGATCCAGAGGAATTTTCTTGAAGTGCGCCGATTTCATCATGCCTTCAAAAATAGCCAGCGAAACTTTAACGGTATCCACTGTATCAAAAACGGGTTCTTTATCTTCCTGCAAATCCTTGTTATAAGCCAGCGGCAAAGATTTCATCAGCGTCAACATAGATACCAGGTTACCGTAGACGCGCCCGGACTTGCCTCGGATGAGTTCGGCGGCATCCGGATTTTTCTTTTGCGGCATGATACTGCTTCCTGTCGTGTAAGCATCTGATAACTCCAGCCAACCGAATTCACAGGAAGACCACAAAACTACCTCTTCGCAAAATCGGCTGAGATGCATCATCAGGATCCCTGATGCGGAACAAAACTCGATAGCGAAATCACGATCACTCACTGAATCGATGCTGTTATGTGACACTTCCGGGAAATTAAGAAGCTTCGCCGTATATTTTCGATCAATGGGGAACCCGGTTCCTGAAAGGGCCGCCGCGCCAAGCGGCATGACGTTGATACGCTTAAATGCGTCCTCCATCCGCTCCCGGTCGCGGACCAGCATTTCAATATGCGCCAGTAGATGATGCGCCAACAAAATCGGCTGGGCCTGTTGCATGTGGGTATAACCCGGAATGATCGTATCCGTATGTTTCCGCGCCAGCTGTAACAACGTTTTTGCCAATTGGGTGATGCCTTGTACGATCTCCGCCACTTCGTCCCTCAGGTACAAACGGATATCGAGACACACCTGATCGTTACGGCTTCGAGCGGTATGCAGTTTTCCTCCGACAGAACCGACCAACTCGGTCAGACGACTTTCTATATTCATATGAATATCTTCCAGCCGATCATCGCATTGAAATTTTCCAGATTCAAATTCCTTTAGAACCCGCTTGAGTCCGCCAACTATTTTTTTTGATTCTGCCTGGGAAATGATCTTGCATTTTGCCAGCATCTGGCAATGAGCGATGCTCCCTTCAATGTCATAAGCATAAAGCCGCCGGTCAAACGAAATGGACGCGGAAAACTGTTCCATCAACGTATCGGTGGATTGCTTGAACCTGCCGCTCCACGGCTTTTTCATTAAATATAAACTCCTTACAGGATATAAATTTAGAGGAATTAAAAAATAGAAGTTACGCGGCGGAGGCGGCTTGGACGACGTCCTGGTTTCTATCCCATTTATCTTTGGAAACTATGTTGACCTTGGCTCCCAGTGGTAAAACCTTACCGAGAAAGTTTAGATACCACTCTTGAATATTGGGGCACCCGGCACTGCCGTTTCTCCAGTCAAAATTCTTTTTGTAAAATTCGTTAACCTTACCAGCGTTCACTCCATGAATGCCATAACTTCCCGGTACGAGTTCGCCCAGTCTTTTCATTCCCAACCACCAGTGACCTCTTTCAGGATCCGGATCACCAAACTTAATAGTGCGAACCCGGGTGCGCCCCTCTCTCTTCTTTCTTGTACCAGATAGGTTTGAAGGCGCGATTCTTTATCTCATACTCACCGACAGGCGTCTCTTCTCCCTTGCGCCCGAATATAGCCCTGATCTCCAGAATTTGTTCATCCGCGTAAAAAATACGCATCACACCTGTTTCCACGATACCATGAACGTACCATAGATCGGGGTCCGCCTTGTACCGCACAATCTCTTTACCATCAAACTGGAGAATACTTCGTTTCCAATTGGTAACATATTTGGCGCGAGGATCATTATAAATTTGTTTGAGAATATATTTTAGATTTTCGGTAACTTTATTATTGTGAATCATCTGCTCAACAACCTGGTTCAGTTGTTGCTTTTCCTCACGGGTTTTTGCAGATTGGTGGTCGCCACCTGCAGGTTCTGGCGAATTTTTTCCAAACCTTTTTAGACACCAATCCTATTTTGTTGAGTCCGGCATAATAAGCCACGTCAACTCTCTGCTTGGTGCTTGTGTCCAATACAAATTCGTAAATAAAAATCCGGTAACAATGAGGATCGCCACCGCCGAAGAAACCAACTTCAAGGTTCGTTTTACATTACTCGAAAGTCGATAGCGCGCTACATGAAAACAATTCCCATCTAACTTCCTTTCTTATTTCTCTTGGAACACCCGGCAATCACCAGAGTGATCTCACCTTTCAGTTTTCGTTCTTCAGCTACAGCCGCAAGTTCTTCCAACGATCCTCGAATAACTTCCTCGTAAACTTTAGTCAACTCTCTCGCTAATGCCGCCTGCCGATCCCCCATGGCCTGATAAAGCTCGTTCAGAGTTTTCGCAATTCTGTGCGGCGATTCGAAAAGCACAATCGTTCGCTTTTCTTCCGCCAACTCTTCGATCAGTTTCTTGCGTCCTTTTTTACGCGGAAGAAATCCTTCAAATACAAAACGGTCAACCGGCAACCCTGATACGGTAAGTGCCGCTAACACCGCCGAAGGTCCAGGAAGCGGAACCACTGGTATACTTTCTTTAAGAGCAGCACGAACCAAATGGTAAAGCGGGTCTGATACGCCCGGCGTTCCCGCATCTGACACCAAAGCCAGGTCATCGCCTTTCATGAGACGGGCTATGAACTGTTCGCTCTTTTTTTCCTGATTAAAACTATTAAAGCTGGAGAGACGTGTGCTGATTTCGTAATGTTTTAACAGAATACCGGTACGTCGGGTATCCTCCGCCGCTATAAGACCGACCTGGCTTAGCTGTTCCAGCGAGCGGTGGGTCATGTCCTTTAAGTTGCCAATAGGAGTACTGACAATATATAGGGTGCCGGTAGACTCTTCTGTTCTCTCCTCATTATGCATATCTTAAAAACATTCTAACCATGACCGGTCAAAATCTCAATAACTATTTTAATTTCAATATAATATGGCAGAAATTAGTGAATCGAAATCTGCTGACTTGGCGCTGGATCAGAGCTAAAAAATGCTATCTTTTATGGAGGGAGTCCACCGGAGGAGTCGGCGACCACGATTGAGAAGGGGTTGCGCGTTGAAATTCGATTCACTATCCCGAGACTTGCAAAACAATAGCCAACAGAGGGTCGTTGTGAAAATAGCCCTTTTAGGCATCTAATTAAAGCTCATCCGAAACTCTGTAAAGCGTCTCGGTTAACCCCTCGTAGCACCCCTTAGGCACCTTCGGCCTACCTTTAAGACTCAAAGGAGTGCCTGTCCAGAGCGAAGCGTGGGAGAGAGCAGGAATCAGGCGGAGGCTCCTTTTTCTTTTCCATCCTCTTTGATGAGCTTGATTATTTTCTTACCCTCTTTACCGGACATATCGCAATTACCGTCAAGCACCGCACCAGGTTCTATGTTCAAAACCGGAGTCTGCACGTTGCCCATTATTTTGCTGGATGCGTGCATCTCAATTTTTTGTGCGGCTATGATGGTCCCTTTCATTTTTCCTTTGCAAATAACCATTCCCGCTTCAATATCTGCTGCGATGTCCCCGGTCTCGCCAATGATGAGCGTATCAGTCGTATGCACCTGACCTTCAAACTTACCATCGATGCGCACCGTACCCTCAAAACTCAACGCGCCTTTGAACACAGTATATTCGCCCATATAGGCTTTTATTGAAGATTCCTTTTTTTTTGGAATCATGCCATTTCTCCCGTGGCTATATGATTAACCGCTGATCGTTCAACCAATTTTTTGAACAACCATCCCCCGAATGCGTTCCAAATCATCATCAGAATAATAAGTGATTATTAGTTTACCACCTTTTTTGCCTGGAGCAATTTCTACTTTGGTCCCTAACCTGCGCTCCAACTCCATTTCCAGATTCCTGATGAAAATATCCTTTTTTGCTTTCTTTTTAACTGCCGGGTTCCCTGTTTCCCCTTTAGTCTGGGTGACCTGGGCCTCGGTCTGCCTGACGGTCAACATTTGCCCTACTATTTTGCGTCGCATCGCTTCAATCTCTTTTTCAGTACTTAAGCCTAAAAGGGCGCGTGCGTGACCCATGGCCAACTTGCCAGCGATCATGTCTTCTTTGACCTTACGGGGTAGCTTGAGAAGCCTTATTGTATTGGCCACCGCTTCCCGGCTCTTTCCCATGCGCTTGGCAATTTTTTCCTGGGTGAGCCCTAAGTCATTTGCCAGACGGGCATAGCCATCTGCCTCTTCAATGGGATTCAAGTCCTGCCGGTTCAAGTTCTCAATCAGCGCGATCTCAAGCGATTCTGTGTCTGTGACTTCACGGATGATAGCGGGAATTTTTTTGAGTCCGGCTTTTTTACTAGCCCGCCACCGGCGTTCGCCGACAACCAGTTCATACCCTTTTTTGCCCTTTTGGACTATAACTGGCTGAAGCACTCCGTGCTCTCGAATTGACCGCTCAAGCTCGTTAAATTTTTCGTCATCAAAATGCTTCCGGGGTTGCAGGCGGTTGGGCACAATCTCATCAATCAGCAAGTCTACTGACCCACCTGTATGCTCGCTTTCGGGTACACCTTCCTCAAAGTCCGGTATTAACGCTTCGATTCCCTTTCCTAAGGCTTTTCGGTTCATACAACACCCTCTGTTTGTTGTTTTTCCTGTTTGGCTGTTTCACTCTTGGTCCGCTGAATGACCTCCTGAGCCAGCTCGACATAGGAGTCGGACCCTTTGGACCGGCTCGCATATAAAACAATGGGCTTGCCGTGACTGGGTGCTTCGCTGAGACGGATATTCCGCGGAATGATTGTTTTCATAAGAAATTCGCCAAAGTATTTTTTCACCTGGCTTTCTATCTGGCCCGCCAGTAAGGTTCGACTGTCATACATCGTGAGCAATATACCCTCTACTTTAAGGCTTGGATTGATTGATTTTCTAACCCGCCTCAAGGTTTTCAAAAGATGACTTAATCCCTGCAGAGCATAATATTCGCACTGCATGGGAATCAGAATGGACTGAGAAACGGCCAGCGCGTTGAGAGTGAGAAGACCGAGGGAAGGCGGGCAATCTATAACGACAAACTCATACTCTTCATTTACCCCGTTCAACGCATTACAGAGGACCTTTTCCCTGTGTTCTCTGTTGACCAGCTCAATTTCTGCCCCTGCTAAATCCACATTAGCCGGGACAACTTTAAGCGTTTCAATATCAGTGGGATAAATGACTTGATCGAGAGAAGCTTCGTCTCCCAACAATTCATAGATTCCCTTTTGGCTTTCCCCGAGATTAATCCCCAGTCCGCTGGAAGCGTTGCCCTGCGGATCAATATCGACGAGCAAAACCTTCTTTCCAGACAAAGCCAGGCAAGCCGCAAGGTTGATCGCCGTTGTGGTTTTCCCTACCCCGCCCTTTTGATTCGCAACGCTTATTATTTTTCCCATAGCTGGAGAACCTCTTGCGAATAATTCTTC
>PCCT01000085.1 GCA_002731985.1 Nitrospinota bacterium | reverse complement strand
CTCCTGCAACTAATGGGCGACCGTCGCTAACCGCTAGGCGCGGGGCCGAATAAAAAGACATAAATCCCCCTAACCCCCTTTTTAAACCCGTAGGTACCCGCATGGATGGGAGCCCGGGGGATTTCGAAGTTAGTGTTCAGGCCCAACAAGCATTGTCTTAAAATTAATTTCAAAGCTAACTTAGAAAAACCTCTTTCCTGAAAAAGGAAAGAGGTTTTTTTTTAACCTGATCAGAGGTAAAACTTATGACCGATGAAATAATCAAGAATCTGGGGCCATTAGCTCCACTTGCAGGAATTTGGGAAGGTGAGAAGGGAGACGACGTAGCTCCATCAGATGACAGAGGAACCGAAACCAACAAATATTGAGAACGAATAACCTTCGAACCTCTGGGACCGGTCAACAACCACGAACAGGATCTTTATGGGCTCCGTTACTCAACCACTGCCTGGCGCATAGGTGTCGAATCCCCTTTTCATGAAGAATTAGGGTAGTGGCTTTTTGGCGCGAAAGAAAAGCAGGTTCTCCGGTGCTTCATGGTCCCACGCGGAGTAACGATAATAGCCGGTGGAACTGTTGAACCAAATGCAAATAACTTTGAACTGGTAGCTAATATCGGATCCGATACTTACGGAATCTTCTCAAACAAATTTTTAGATAAGGAATTTAAAACCGTCCGTTACGAATTGAAGGTGACGGTCAATGGCGACTCAAGTTTCTTTTATGAGGAAGACACCCCGCTTCAAATACCAAATCAGAAAAACCTGTTTCATCACACAGACAAAAATACCTTAAGAAAAGTAGGATAAGCCGATTTCACCAAATTCATTAGCTAATCGTTCCCTGGGCGTTCATGGTGAAGGTGATTGAGCCTAGACTATGGAAGGCTGTTGCGCTGAAGGTTGAGAGATTGCCTGAAGGGGTCACAGTCACGTCTGTTGCTGCGGTAAATCCGATTGACATAAGTATATTTTCAAGCCTGCCTTGACATCACCTCTATTCAATTCCATTTATAAAGTAGAAAGCAGTTGACCGGTCTCCTGCAAGTATAGCTAAACGATACTAATTATTTGCCAGATATTGCTCTGGCGAAAGGAGATGATTGCCATGAACTTTAGAAACCTTATTCCAACACGCAGGAACTCTTACAATACGCCTGCTCATTATGACCCTGATGCTTCCTTCTTTATCGGAGAGGATATGAATCGCTTATTTAACCATTTGAGCAGGGATTTTTTTAACAATACTTCATTCGACTTCCGTCCGGTTCTCGCGCACAGTTGCGTCCCTAAGGTAGATGTCACGGAAACTGAAAATGACTTTCTGATTTCCGCTGAACTGCCTGGAATGGATGAGAAAGATATCGATGTTACGTTTGACGATGGAAATCTCACGCTCAAGGGCGAGAAGAAAATAGAAAAGGAGGATAAACAGAAAGAGTATTACCGGGTGGAACGGTCTTATGGTTCCTTCCAGAGGAGTTTCCAGGTTCCTGAAACGGTCGACCCGGGTAACATAGATGCTTCTTTCTCTAAAGGTGTATTGACAGTTAAACTGCCAAAACCCCCCGAAGAGAAAAAGGAGGTTAAAAAGATTCCTGTTAATTGATGATGGGAATCATTCCTTCCCCCTTTAACCTCCCACGCTTTGCTCTGGACAGGCCTCCTTCATAAGGAGGAGAATAAGCTCCTCCCCTTACCAAGGGGAGGCTGGGTGGGGTTATCCGTAGTCAAGCATCCCGCAGAGTCTGGATCGCTTTTGTATAATCCTTACTATTAAAAATAGCGGAGCCGGCAACGAGTATTGTAGCTCCCGACTCTTTTATATCTCCCGCGTTGTCCGGTTTCACCCCACCGTCTACCTGCAATTCAATCTCATCTTCATAATTACTCATGATATCGCTCAGGTTGGATATTTTATCCAACATGGAGGGTATGAAAGATTGACCACCAAATCCGGGATTCACAGTCATGAGAAGCACCATATCAATTTCGTGCAGAACTTCCTCCAGACTCGACAGAGGCGTGGCAGGATTAAGCACCACCCCGGCTTTAACCTTGTGCTCGCGAATCGATTGCAGGGTTCGGTTGAGATGTCGACAGGCTTCCACATGAACCGTCAGGATATCTGCTCCGGCATCGGCAAAAGATTTTATATAGCAGTCTGCATTTTCGATCATCAAATGCACGTCGAGTGGAAGGTCTGTGACTTTGCGAATAGATTCAATAACGGGTGGACCGATGGTGATATTGGGCACAAAATGGCCGTCCATCACATCTACATGAATCCAATCCGCTCCAGCGTCTTCAACAGCCTTTATTTCGTCACCCAGCTTGCTGAAATCCGCTGACAATATGGAAGGAGCGATTTTGATCATAATTGGTTTCCTGAATTTATAAGTTCGGGATTTTTAATAGATGCCCTACAGCAGTGCGCCTCCACCGAGACAGGAGGTTTTTCTGATTTGGTGGAGCATAGCATAAGGAAATGGATAAGTTCCATCCAATTTATGGGGTCTGGAACATACTGAAAGACTAGCGTTTATAGCACCCTTCCTTTATAATGCAAAAATTCAATTGTTTCGCTATTAAACAGGTGATGTAGATGTCCGCTGTGACCGATCAAGTTCGAGAGAAATTTCGCAATGTTTTGATGTTTGATCAAAACATGTTGATCCTCGCCGCTTTGCTTGGGTTCATTGCAGGATTCGCATCCACATTTTTTCGATGGATGATTGAATTTTTTGAATCCGTTTTTTCTATCAAAGGATTTTCTCTGGCGGGCATACCCCCTCAAATGTATCCATTCCTCCTCCCGCTCATGCCGATGGTTGGAGGATGTTTCATAGGCCTCATCTGCAAATTTTTCCCGAACGCAGTAAAAGAAAATGGAGTGCACAAAGTAATGTACGCGGTTGCCTTGAATGACGGTAAGGTACGCAAACGCACTATCACCACTTGCGCTGTCACTTCATCGATAACGATAGGCTCTGGCGGTTCGGCAGGCAGGGAAGGCCCGACCGTACAGATCGGAGCGGCCGTAGGTTCTGCACTTGGTCAATGGCTTCATCTTTCCACAGAGAGAATGCGCGTTCTGGTTGGATGCGGCGCGGCGGCAGGGATTGCCGCTTCTTTCAACGCTCCATTGGCCGGGGTACTGTTCGCGCTGGAGATTATTCTCGGCGATTTCACTATTCACACTTTCAGCCCCATCATCATAGCGTCTGTGATAGGTACCGTAACGGGCCGCGCTCTGGAAGGCAACGAAGTTACCTTTAATGTACCCGTGCACGAACTGGTGCATCCTACCGAAATTATTTTTTACCTGGCTCTGGGAATGTTATGCGGAATAGTAGCCCGGTTATTCACGTTCACTTATTTTTACACTCAGGCATTGTTTGAAGAAAAAATAAATATCCCAAATTATTTAAAACCCGCGCTTGGCGGATTCATAGTGGGCATGATATCCATTGTTCTGCCGCAGATTCTTGGCAACGGATATGATTTCATGGAACAGGCACTGACCGGGCAAATGTTCTGGGGGTTAGCCTTCATTCTGGTTTTCATGAAAATTATGTGTACCTCTATCACTCTGGGGTCTGGAGGAATGGGTGGTGTGTTCGCTCCTTCCCTGTTTGTAGGCGCTATGCTGGGAACGGCTTTTGGGTCCAGTGTTCATGGTGTTTTCCCTGCACTGACAGCATCCCCTGAAACTTATTCAGTCGTCGGGATGGGAGCGGTAGCCGGTGCTGTTATGCAGGCCCCCCTCACCAACATCCTGATGCTGTTCGAACTGACAAACGATTACACTTTGATCCTTCCGATCATGGCTTCATGTATCGCAGCATCGTATACCTATCAAAGGTTCACCAAGCACTCCCTCTATGTTCAGTATCTATTGAATAAAGGAATCAACATCCGTCATGGCAGGGAAGTCTCCATAATGAATTCCGTAAAGGTACGTGATGTAATGAATACGGAGTTTACAACCATCGCACAGGAAATGCCCTTTCGCAAAGTTCTTGAGACCATATCCTATTCCAAAAATTTCTATTTCCCGATTCTCGACAACAAGGGGGATATGACGGGAATTCTGTCTTTTTCTGACATACGTGAAATGATGTTTGAAGAACAATTGGGCGACCTCCTTGTAGCGGAAGAGCTCGCAACGCATAAAGTACAGGTTCTCACTCCAGAGCAAAATTTAAATGAAGCGATGGAAATTTTTTCTCAATTGGATGTAGATCAACTCCCTGTGGTGCGAAATGATGACAAAGCCAAGGTTATCGGCATGCTCACCCGTGGCGATGTGATGGCTGCCTACAACCGCGAAATCCTTGTCTCAGGATTTGAACGATGATTCAATTGAATGTCTGGTAAAACGGTTAAGCAACTCGCCCCTTATTACATCTTCCTGATTATTTTGTGTTCCCTATTGCTTTCTTGCGAAACCAAAGAAACCAAGATCGTCAAACGCACCCAGTTCATTATGGGAACGCTAGTAGAGATTACCGTTCGTGCCACAGACAACGACCTCGCTCACAAAGCTATAGATAAATCGTTCGACGAGATGTCACGACTTGAAAAAATAATGAGCACCCGTCTCCCGGAATCAGAATTATTAAAACTTAACTTGTCTGCAGGCAACGAAAACAAAATCACAGTGTCCTCCGACTTGCTAAAAGTTATTCAACTCGGAGTACACTGGGGGGATTTTTCAAATGGAGCGATAGATATAAGCATTGGCCCTGCTGTCACATTATGGAAATTCGATTCAGAATCACCTGCCCTGCCCGATCCTGAGAAATTGAAAACAGCTGTAGACTTGATCGACTACCAGAATATTTCTATAGATAGGAATTCAATCAGCTTGAAGAATGCTGGCATGTCTCTTCACCTTGGTGCGTTGGGAAAGGGCTATGCCGTTGATCGAGCCGTAGACTTTTTGAAAAGTTCCGGGATTAAAAACGGACTCGTAAACGCTGGAGGAGACCTGATGGCTTTTGGATCAGGTCAAGAAGGGAAACCCTGGCGCATCGGATTACAACACCCACGCAAACCGGAAGCAATGATCGCCTCGTTGGATCTTGCTGATAAAGCTGTAGCCACTTCGGGGGATTACCAGCGATACTTTATTCGAGATGGAAAAAGGTATCATCATATTTTGAACCCTAAAGACGGTGAGCCTGCTGAGAATGTCATGTCCGCAACCGTTATAGCAGATACCGTTGCCGATGCGGATGCTCTATCAACCGCCTTGTTTGTTCTTGGACCTGAAAAAGGAATCAATCTCATTGACTCACTTGATGGTGTTGAAGGAATGGTAATTACAAAGTCAGGATCAGCCTTTTTTACTTCCGGATTCAACAATCTTCCGGGGCTTTCGCTCCAGGACGTCAAAAATAATCTCTCCCAATAATCGATGACCGATGGCGTTGGGATGGCACCCATCAGGAAATAGAACGGCGAAAATTTCATTTTCTTCCATCTTCTCACCATAGGCATCGTAGTACCGCACGAACTTTTCAGGAAACCGCCTCGGTATTTCACCAAGAAAAGTAGGATTTCATCAAAGCTCTAGAATCATTTTCTCAAATTAATATTTTTTAGTAAAAGCGAATTACCAACCACAGAAACTGAACTGAATGCCATCGCCATAGCGGCATATACCGGTTTGAGTAAAATTCCAAACACAGGATATAATAGTCCTGCGGCAATCGGAATGCCTACGCAATTATAGAAAAATGCCCAAAATAGATTTTGTTTAATTTTCGTCATGGTTCTTTTACTTAATTCGATCGCATCGGCTACTGCCCTGAGGTCGCTGGTCATCAAAGTTATATCAGACGCTTCCATGGCCACATCAGTACCCGACCCTACCGCAATTCCCAAATCAGCTCGGGCAAGTGCCGGAGCATCATTGATCCCATCCCCTACCATAGCCACCAAGTGCCCCTTGGCTTTCAATTTTTCAACCTCATTAGCTTTGTCACCGGGAAGCACTTCGGACAACACAGTTTGAATGTCCAGTTGATGTGCAATGGCTTGAGCCGTGTGCCGATTATCACCGGTGATCATGCCGACTTCAAGGCCAAGACCTCTCAGACGCTCAACAGCTTCCCTGGCATGCGGGCGAACTGTGTCTGCTGTCGTAATAACCCCCACCACTTTTTTTGAGACCGCCAGTATCATGGATGTCTTACCCTGAAGAGCATGTCCCTCCAAACGCTCAGGCCAAGCCGCAATATCGACGCCATTTTCATTCATCAAGCGCGCGTTCCCTAAAATCATCTCTTGATGATTCAATGTGGCACTGACTCCAAACCCGGGCAAGGCTTTAAAAGAAGATATCTCCTCAAGCTTTAAGTTTCTTCTTTTAGCTTCACTGACAACAGCCTCTGCCAAAGGATGCTCTGATCCCTTTTCAAGCGAAGCCGCGAATAACAATAAATGATCCACCGAAAATTCTGAATCCGTCTCAAGGACCACATCATTCACTTCCGGAGTTCCTTCAGTAAGAGTTCCTGTTTTATCAAAAAGTACAGTATCCAGCTTCCCCACCAACTCCAGAACTTCCCCACCTTTAATAAGTATTCCCGACTCTGCCCCTTTTCCGGTACCTACCATGATGGCCGCAGGCGTAGCCAGCCCAAGAGCACAAGGGCAGGCAATGATCATGACCGATATAAATATCATCAGAGCAAATACAAACGGAGAAGTCGGCAGATTCATGGATTCCCCAAAAATCCACCAGCCTAAAAAAGATAACGTTGCTATTCCCATCACGACGGGCACAAAAACACCCGCCACCCTATCTGCCATTCTTTGCACTGGCGCTTTTGATCCCTGCGCTTCCTCAACTAAACTAATTATTTGGGAAAGGACAGAGTCCTTACCCAATCGAGTAGCACGCATCTTGAAAAATCCGGATTTATTTATAGAACCACCAACAACAGACTCGCCCGGATTCTTATCTACAGGAATACTTTCACCGCTGATCATGGATTCATCAACAGAAGAGGAGCCGTTAATGATTATCCCATCAACAGGAATTTTTTCACCCGGTCTAACCATCACAGTATCCCCTGCCACCACTTCGGTAATAGGGATATCTATCTCTGTATTATTTCGTTCCACTCTCGCGGTTTTAGGTTGCAGACCTATCAATTTACGGATCGCGCTGGATGCGTTGGATTTTGCCCTTGCTTCCAGCAATCGGCCCATCAGCACCAGTGCAATGATCATCACCGATGAATCAAAGTAAACGGCACGTTCATTGCCCATGCCCTGGAAAAACCTAGGGAATATTGTCGTGAATGCACTGTAGAGATAAGCGGCGGAAGTACCCACAGCGATGAGTGTATTCATGTCTGAATAACCGTGCCTGATCCCTGTCCAGGTACCTCGGTAGAAAATCCAGCCAGCCCAAAACTGGACAGGCGTTGCCAATATCAACAGTAATAAATTATGTTTCGTAGATCCCTCGCCAGGAAAAAAATCCCTCCCCAGTTCCATACCACCAGACATTATGACTACCGCCACAAAAGCGCTGAAAATAAATCGTCTCTTGATTATATTTATTTCACGGTCATGATGTTTATCCTCTGTCTCAATTTGTTCCGCTTTAGACTCCTCATTAGCCGGAACTTCGAATCCCAGCTTTTCGATAACTTCATGAATACCCGCCGGAGAAACCATATCCGAGTCATAATCAATGGAAGCCTGTTCTGCTCCGAAATTGACTCCTACCTGCCTTACACCATCCAGGCCAGCGACCTTCTTCTCGATCCTGGAGGCGCAACTGGCACAACTCATTCCTCTTAT